>CANQAX010000050.1 GCA_947589235.1 uncultured Clostridia bacterium | reverse complement strand
AGGATTTTATCCACATCGCGCTGCTGCACACACCGGAGGAGACGCTCTCCATGCTGGATGATGCGGTTGTCCCCGCCGATGACGGTGATGACGGCAACGCCCGTATTCCGCTCGGCGCGGCGGATATGGCGGGTGTCGACGCCCGCGCCGTTGAGGCTTTCAAGGAGCATGTCGCCGAACATGTCCTTTCCTACGGCGCCCGCCATCGAGACGGAGCCGCCGAGCACGCCGCACGCATACGCCTGATTGGCGCCCTTTCCCCCCGCGTTGAGGAGGAAATCGCTCCCCTTCAGGGTCTCGCCCGCCTCGGGCAAATAGGGCGCGCGGATGGTGAAGTCGCAATTGAGACTGCCGAGCAAAAAGATGCGTTTCATGTTCTCTCCTTTTCTCCATTATAGCACGGCTTCGCGGCATTTGTAAAGACAAACGGGCATTTTTCACGCGATGAGGACATTTTGAACAGTTTTTTGCGCATTCGGCGCAAAAAAATTCCCCCGCGGCGAGCCGCAGGGGAACGTTTCTAACCGTCATGCCCTCTCGATGATGATGTAGCAGAGGTTGATGCACTTGTGGTTGCTCTCGTTCACCGCCGAGGTGAAGTCGAGGGTGAGCTCGCCGCCCGTGACGGATACCTCGAAGGTGAGCTCGGTATCCATGGCGCAATTCTGCAATTTCACGCTGCCGTTTGCGGAGACGGTGGGATCCTGCGAGCAGGACCAAGGATCGACGAAGTACACCTTCACCCTGTAATTCCCGTCGTCGATCTCGAACTTGTACGAGAGTTCGACCGTCCGGTATCCGCTCTCGAACTGGTTCTTGGTGTAGCGGTTGGACTGCTCCTTCCGCATCGTGTCGCTGATGCCGAATTCATACGCCCACGTGCTGTTGGTAGAGACGCCGACGGGGGGATTTCCGCTCCAAGTCGCCGCATTGTCGTCCACGATGCCCCACATCTTGCCCGTGACGGGGTCGGCGCCGTACACCTGCTCGGTGACGGTGTTGTACATGCCGAACTTCTCGCCCGAGCCGAGGGTGTACACGTCGGCGTCGCCGCAATTGACGAAGTACATCACGCGGCTGTCGCGGACGAACTCCTCCACGCTCGCGTCGAAGGCGCGCTTCATGCAGTCGATCTTGGCGGAGACACGCGCCGATTCCGCACCGCCGACACCCGAGAAGGTGACGGTGAGGAGGGGCGCGGTGACCTCCGTGCCCGCGGCGTCGGTGTACGTCACGGACGTGACCCCCTGCACGACGGAGTCGGGAATGGGAACGGTGATGTTGTACGATTCGACGGTTTCGGTGAGCGTCCCCGACCAGAGGACGGTCCCGCCCGCCGTGACCTGCAAGCTCTTGCCGCGGTCAGCGCCGAGGACGGAGAACACGAGCTTGTTCTCTGCCTCCTTATCCACCTCAAGGCGGTAGGAGAAGGAGCCGCCCGCATTGGCATAGCGCGTCGTCACGCTCGATACGCCGACCGAGCCGTTTCCGCCCTCGGAGAAGGCGTGCTTCGCGTCGCTTTCGTTCTGTCCGTAGCCCGGCTGGACGGAGTCCTGCGAGGTCCACACCCAAGGCTCATACGTCACATGCACGGCGCCCGCACTCGCGACGGGCATATAGATCGAATACCGCTGGGTGTACTGCCTGAAGTGGTAGATATAGGTGTAGGACGAGCTCGTTCCGCCGAGGACGAAGGTGCCGTCCTCGTTCCGCTCGAAGTGGCTGTCGAGGTTGGCGATGAATGCGTCGCGCGAGCCGCCGTCCGTGTCCGCCGAGACCTCGATGGGGTCGACGCGGACCGCCTGCGCGGGAATGGTGACGTTGACGCCCGTCGTCGTGGAGGTCATGTTCTCCTTGCCGAGCTGTGCGGAGAGAAGGAAGGGACCGTACTTGAAGGCATAGACCTTGTAGTCCCCTGCCTGATCGGGCAGATCCGAAGCGGTGAATTTCTTTTCGAGATGGACGGTCACGACGTCGCCCGCCTCGGTATCGACAGAGACGAAGGTGTCGGGACGGGTGCCTTGGTCGACGAGGACCTCCCTTCCGTTCACCTCGACCGCAAAGTTCTTGGACCATGCGGGGCGGCGGAGGCGGAGCACCGTCGAGCCCGACTCCACGGTGATGGTGACGTCATCGGAATTCTCGAGGTCGGCTTCCGTCGAAAGGATGACGTTCTCCGCCGTGAGCTTCGACTGCAGATAGAGGGAGACGTACGTCGCGTTGTCCGCCGTGTAGTAGATGCTGTCGTTGAGCTTGGTGAAGCTCTCCATGCCGCTCCCCGTGCAGCACCAGAAGTTCCCCTCCTCGGTCGAATACACCTTGAAGTAGCCCGACGCCATCGGCTGGAAGTACGTCGTCATGCCCGTTTCGGGGTTCTGCGACGACCAAATCGCGTTGTAGTAGGCGTTTTCATAGAAGTCGAGATAGTTGCGCGCGGTGACGTTCGTAGGGCTGGGGCACTGCGCGAAGAGCATCTTCGTGAGCTTGAGCATGTTGTAAGAGTTGCACGTCTCGCAATTGCAGTTGGTGCGCTCATTGTCGAGGACGCCGTCCCTGCCGAAATGCTCCCACTCGGAGTTGCCGCCGTTCGCGTAGGTGTGGAGTTCGACGACATCGCTCCAGAAGTTTGCGGCGACGTCGAGGTAGTCCTCGGTGTCGATGCCCGCGACGGGCGCCTTCTGCATCTGGATATAGCCGTTGAGGGCGCCGATGATCTTCGGGATCGTCGTGTTCGCGTGCAGATCGTTGAGGTAGTTCGGGCGGGAATCCTTGAGAATGGTGTTGAAGAGCTCCTGCTCGTCGAACTTGTGCGCCGCCTCGGCGTACTTGCTCTCCCCCGTGACGGCATACAGATTGTAGAGGCAATCGTTCATGCCGCCGTATTCAATACTGAGGACGGTGCGCTGCGTGGCAGCGCTCCAGCGGGTCACGCGGTTGTACGTCCAGTCGCCGAGCTTCTCCGCGATGGCGAGCGCCTCGTCGTACCCCGCGATCGTGTACAGGTCGATGAGCCCCGCCAAGATCTTGTGCATGGTGTACCACGGCACCCATGCTTGGTCGTTCATTCCCGCAAGCCCCCTCTCCACATTGTCGAATTGGAGTTCGACGTTAGAGGTACTGAGGACGCGGCTTCCCCACAGGAAGCCCGCCTTCGCGCCCGCGGTCGTCGCGTTGTCTTGGCAGTCCGCAAGCACGCCGAGAATGTACTCGATCTTGTCGCCGAGCTCCGCCTTCTTATCGGCGGGCGTGCCCGCATTGACATACGCCTGCGCGAGCGCGGTGAGGTAGTGCCCCATCGTATGTCCGCCGATGAGCGCGCCTTCCCAGCCGCCGCCGTACATCGTCTTGCCCGAGACGGCGGGAAGCTTCGCGTTCTCGCGGAATCCCGCAAGCAGACGGTCGGCATCGAGCTTCAGAAGGTAATCGAGCTCCTTGGAGAGCCCGTTCACCGCGTACGGGTCGGTGAGGAGAACGCTCCCGACGCCCGTGAAGGTGACCGCCCCCGTATCCCGCACGGCGGACTGCGCAATGGGCTGCCCCGACGGCGTATCGGGCGTATCGGGTGTATCCGGAGTGTCGGGCGTGTCCGGTGTATCGGGTGTGTCGGGCGTATCCGGAGTATCGGGCGTGTCGGGACCGGCAGGCGTCTGCGTGCCGCCCGTTTCGTCCGAATCGTTCGCCTTACTGCACGCCGTGAGCGTGCCGAACCCGATGGGAATGCAAAGTAAGATGGCGAGAGCCGCCGAGAGCCACTTCTTCCCGATTCGATGCTTCATCGTTTCATTTTCCCCCTTTTTTCTGTCGATTTCTTGGTTCGGGAACTTGATTTTTTCCCGAATTATGATATAATCATTATAACTTTCCCCCAAAACAAGTCAATCTCATTACTTCATGAAGGAGTATCGAAAGGTAAGATGTTGCACTTCTGCTTGGAAACCCCCATCGAACTGCTCTGGTTCGGCGAGTTCATTTCGCCCGAGCGGGAATGGAAGCACCTCACGCGGCGGCTGTATGAATATGAAATGATGGTCGTGACGGAGGGCGAGCTCTGCATCGGGGACAGCGACAGGGAATACACCGTGAAGGCGGGCGAATACCTCATCATGTCCCCCACCCTCTTCCAGCACGGGACGAAGGTCTGCCGCTGCCGCTTCTATTGGATGCACTTCCGCTGTCCCGCCCTGCCCGCGTCCGTCTCGCTCGCTCCACACGGGGAATTTGCCGACGCCGACGCGGTGCGGACGATTGCCGAGCTTCTGCTCTCCTCCGAGGCGGCATTCCCGCGGAGCGTGCGCTCGCGCTACCTCGCCACCCAGCTCCTCTTGGAACTCTGCCGCGGGCGGGAGGAGACGGCGGCGAAGAGCGAGACCTCCAAGAGCCGCCTGTGCGAAAATATCCGCAACTTCGTCACCTTCCACCGCTTTTCGGAGATCCGTGTGAGCGACCTCGCCCGCGAGCTCGGATACCACGAAAAGTACATCTCCGCCGTCTTTCATGCCGAGACGGGCGTCACCCTGAAGCGGTACCTCACGCAGTGCCGCCTCGACGAAGCGAAGCGTCTGCTCTTGGAGACGGATTATACCGTGTCGGAGGTCTCGTACTACCTGAATTTTCAGAGCCCGCACAACTTTTCGCGGTTCTTCCGCAAGGAGACGGGCATGACGGCAAGCGAGTTCCGTAACGCCTCGCCGCCCGCACCTACTGCCCCTACTCCTCCGACCGCGCCCGCTTCCCCCGCCGCTTCGCCCGCGCCCGCTTCTCCCCCCTCACCGTCTGTCGACGCAGATTGAAGAAAAGGAACACGAGCGAATTCCGTAATGCCTCGCCGCCCGCGCCCGCTTCTCCTGCCTCGCCGTCTGTCGACGCAGATTGAAGGGCGAAAACGGTTGCATTTTTTCGGATTTCTGCTATAATGAAGACGAAGCCGCGGCGAAATCTCGCGCGGCAAGCGGATACGGAGACATACCGAAGCGGTCATAACGGGGCGCTCTTGAAAAGCGTTAGGGTGCAAGCCCACGGGGGTTCGAGTCCCTCTGTCTCCGCCAAATTGAGCGGGGTACTTGTAGTACCCCGCTCAATTTGAATGAGGAAATAATACCCTCAATGGGTTCCGTTTTTACGGAACGGGGTCGGAAAAAGATTTCCGACCCCGTTTTTTTATACAGGAAATGACTTCGCGATCAGGTTTCCTTCTTGCCCAAAAATTCGTCTAAAAGGGTGAGCATCGCATCGATGTCGATGGGCTTTGCGAGGTGCCCGTTCATGCCCGCGGCGAGCGCGGTCGCCTTGTCCTCCTCGAATGCGTTCGCCGTCATGGCGATGATGGGAATTTCGGCGATTGCCTTGTCGGGCAAGCTGCGGATGTACTTGGACGCCTCGTAGCCGTTCATGATGGGCATCTGCACGTCCATGAGGATGAGATCGTACTTTCCCGCCCCCGCCTTCTCGACCATCTCGCAGGCGATCTTGCCGTTTTCGGCGCCCTCGACGGCAAATCCCGCCTCAGTGAGGATCTCCTCCGCGATCTCGCGGTTGAGCTCGTTGTCCTCGACGAGGAGAATGCGCTGCCCCTCGAATTTGTGCTGTCTTTGGGCGGGAGCCTCCCTGTGCTCCGCCTTGCCCAAGCTGCGCTCGAGCGCGCGGTGCAGGTCGGAGGCAAACAGCGGCTTGCTGACGAATCCCGTCACGCCCGCGGCGCGCGCGTCCTGTTCGATATCCGTCCAGTCGTAGGCGGACATGAGGATGATGGGCGAATCGTCCCCGATGATGGAGCGGATCTGCTTCACGGTGGCGATGCCGTCCATATCGGGCATCGACCAGTCGACGATGTACACCTCGAAGGGATGCCCGAGCTCGATTGCCTCCGTCGTGCGGACGATGGCTTCCTTCCCCGTCACCGTCCATTCGGCGTGCATTCCGATCTTGCGGAGCATCTTCGAGACGCTCTGGCAGGAAATTAGATCGTCGTCGACGACGAGCGCATACAGCCCGTTGAGCTCGGTGAGCGAGGCATACTCGGGCTCGCCGTCCGCGAATTTCAGTTCGAGGGTGACGGTGAACTCCGTCCCCTTCCCCTGCTCGCTCTCGACGGCGATGACGCCACCCATCATGTCGACGATGTTCTTGGTGATCGCCATGCCGAGCCCGGTGCCCTGAATGCCGCTCACCGTCGAATTGCGCTCGCGGGTGAACGGGTCGAAAACGGTCTTGACGAATTCGGGGCTCATGCCGATGCCGTTGTCCTTCACGCTGAACTCATACGTCCCGTAGCCCTCCCTGTCGCATGGCTTTTGGGTCACGCGGATGAACACGGAGCCGCCGCTCTTGGTGAACTTGATGGCGTTGGACGTCAAGTTGAGCATGATCTGGTTGAGGCGGAGCTTGTCGCAGAACACTTCCTCGTTGACGACGTCCACCGTGTCGATGAAGAGCTCGAGGTGCTTTGCGTGGATATCCGACTGAATGATGTTCCTCACGCCCTGCAGAATGTCGGCGAGGTTCTCGGGGCGGTCCTCGATGTGCACCTTGCCCGACTCGATGCGGCTCATGTCGAGCACGTCGTTGATGAGCGAGAGCAGGTGGTTGGACGCCTGCGAGATTTTCGTGAGGTAATCGAGGGCGCGGTCCCTGTTGTCGAGATGGGTCGTCGCGAGTGCGGTAAACCCGATGATGGCGTTCATGGGCGTGCGGATATCGTGCGACATGTTGTTGAGGAAGGTCGTCTTGGAGCGGTTGGCGGCGTCTGCGGCATGCAAAGCGACGGAGAGCTCTTCCTTCTGCTGTTCGAGCTGTTCGGTCGCCTCGGCGACCTTTTGCTTGAGCTTGCGCTGGTTGACCGAGCGGAACACGAGCATGGCGATCGCAAAGAGCAAGAGGCACACCGCTCCGACGAGGAGCGCGATATACCCCGGGTTGCGGCGGAGAAATTCGATGAGCCCGCCCGTGGACTGCGGACGGAACTTCGTCACCTCGGCGGTGATGATCGAGGAGGAAGCGCCGCGGTCGAATGCCGCCACGCATTTGTTGAGGACGGATAAAAGCAGGACACCGCCGTCCGCGCGCACGCCGATGGCGTAGTTCGTCGACGCCTCGCCGATGAGTTCGGACGTGAGTTCGTTCTTGGTGTCCTCCCAGATGAAGATCTCGGCGACGTACGAGAGGGCAATGGTGGCGTCGCTCTCGCCGTTTCTCACCGCATCGATGCTCTCCTTCAGGGAATTATAGCGGTCGACGCGGACATTGGGACCGACGTAGTCCGCAAGGTAGTGCGAATAGGAATTGTCGGCATAGTTGATGACCGCCATGCTCCCGATCTTGCCCTGATGATCCCGCCTCTTCACGAGGGTATGGGTGGAGTTGAAGTAGCTGTCCGTGATCTTGTAGCCGTCCTTCTCCGCGAGGGAGAAGTCGTCGCCGAAGTCGATGACAATATCCGCCGCCCTCGCCATCCGCTTTTCCGCGTAGTCCTTTCTGTCCGCCACGGGAAGATAGGTAAAGGAGATGGGAACGGAGAGATTCGCCGTCATGCGCTCGAAGAGGGCGGGGAAGATGCCGCATGCCTTGCCGTCCTCGAAGTAGGAGTACGGTCTGCGGTCGGGATTCATGAGCACGGTGAGCGTGGTTCCCTGCAGCCCTTCGAGGTATTCCTGCTCCTCGGGGGCGAGCACGACATGCCCCTTGCTGTCCGTCGAATAGTACTTGTTCTTGAGGGTCGCCTTCCAGTCGCCCTCGCTCGCGGTCATAGCCTCGATGGCGGCGTCGATCTTTTCGCGGAGGTCCTCTCTTCCCTTCTTCATGCACACATAGAAGGGAACGTCGTTGAAGGAAGCGATGAGCTTTTCGTTTGTGAGGGCGCGGAGATTGCTCGTCACGATGCCGTCCACCTCGCCGCTCTGAAGGGCGGCGGTGAGCTCGGCTTCGGAATTGTAGGTATTGTGACCGTCCGTCCAGTCCTCATACCGGATCCCCTCTTCCTCGGCAAATGCCTTGAAGTTTTCGTTGTGGGTCGACATGTTGCCCGAGAGCACGCCGACCTTAATCGGCGTTTCGGGATAGTTTCCCCTCGAGATGCTGCTGTCCGCACGGACCGTGAAGATGGTGGATTTGGTGCCGATGTCGTTTTCCGTGAAGAGATATTCGTTCTCGCGCGTGCCGTCCTTGGTGATAGAGGTGACGATGTCCACCCTCTTTGCGGGGTCGTCGGAGTTCAGGCGCAGGAGGCATTCTTCGTGATCGGCGACGTCGTCGACATATTCATACCGGAAGTTGCCGTACCGCGCAAGGTGCTGCAAAAATTCGTAGCCGTAGCCGCTCCGCCTGCCCGACGCCCCGTCCTCTTCCTGATACCCCGAAAAGGCAAAGTACCCGACGCGGAGAACCTCGGGCTCGGTCTCTTCGGCGCGCGCGGAAATCGCCCCGACGGGCACAACGGACAGCGCGACGGCAAGCAGCAGCAATGCGGAAATGATCTTCTTCGATTTCATATACGACTCTCTCCCGAGGGCGCCTCTCCCCATGGCGGGGAAATGCCCCTTCGCTAAATCGATTGTATCATATCTCCCCGATTTCGTCAATCGCTCTTCACCGAAATGGCGGAAAATCCTGCGAAAATTCCGCTATCTTCCCCCTTTTCGGGCAAAAAGGCAGAGAAAAACGGCAGCCTTACGGCTGCCGCATGATTTCTTTACCTGTGTGTTCCCAAGAAGAACACGGCGAGCGTCCCCGCGCCCGAATGCGTCCCGATGACGCTCCCGATCTCGTTGACGAAGATCGTCCTGTCGCCGAAGTCGGCTTTCAGAAGCTCCTTCAGATACTCGACGTCCTCGGGGCAATCGCCGTGACTGATGAACAGCGGGTCGTCCGCGCCGAGCTGCTGCGTCTCCTTCAGGCGCTCGACGAGGGCGGAGATGGACTTCTTGCGCCCCATCGCCTTCCCGATCGGGATGAGGTGCCCCGCGTCGTCGACGTGCAGAACGGGCTTGATGCGGAGGAGAGAGCCCACGACCGCCGTGGCGGCGGAGACCCTCCCGCCCCGCTTCAGGTGATAGAGGTCCTCCACCGTGAAGATATGGCAGAGGTGCGGACGGATGGATTCGGCATACTTGACCGTCTCCTCGATGGTCGCGTCCGAATCCGCCTTCTTCACGAGATAGTCGACGCACAGCCCCTGCCCGAGGGAAGCGCACAGCGAATCGACGACGAAAATTTTCCTGCCCGGGTAGCTTTCGAGGAGGGACTTCGCCGCCGCCCTGTAGCTCTCGCAGGTGCCCGAGAGCCCCGACGAGAAGGACACGGCGAGCACGTCCTCTCCCCGCTTGAGCCGCCGCTCGATGTGCATTGCCGCCTGCGGTGGGGTGATCTGAAAGGTCTTGGGCATGGAGCCCGCGCGGAGGCGCTCGTAGAATTCATGCACGTCGGGGTCGTCGGTCTCCCCTTCCCCGTACGTCACGCCGTCCATGGTGAAGCCGAGGCGGATCTTCTCGACGTCATGTTCAAGATAGTAAGAGTCGGGGAGATCGCAGCCGGTGTCCGTCACGATTGCAAATTTTCTTGCCATAATATTTTCCTTCCGAAAAATAGTACAAGCCTCTCCCCACTTGTCCGACGCAATTGTAGCATAAGAAGGTCACTTCGTCAACAAATTTCACCATTTTGTGCGAGGACGGTAAAATTCTTCACCCGCCCCGCGCGGAAGGTGACCGAGACGGAAAATCCGCTCCGCTCGCGCGAGACGGCGAGGGTCACGTCCCCTTCCGTCTCGAAATATTCGTTCGCGACGCGACAGAACTCGCGGAGAGCTGCCGCCTTTGTCTCCGAAGTCATCTCCTCCTTGTCGCGCTCCAAGAGGCGCTCGATGCGCCGCAGGCCATCTTCCTTCATGCTCTCCTCCCGTTCGGTGAATCCGTGTAGTGCTCCGCAAGAATGCGGAAGGCGCGCGACCGCGCGACGACGTTTTTTAAGTACAGCTTGTCCTCCTCGGGAATGACCGCCGCAAGCGGAAGGCGGAGCGCCCCCGCGATCTCGACGGGCTGTAAAATTTCCCCGCGGCGCGCCATGTCCTTCCGCACGAGGTTGAGGCAGAGGCAGACGTCCCTGAAACGGTAGCTCTCGAGAATGCCCGCCACCCTGTCCGCATCGCGCATGGCGGAGATGTGCGGCGTCGTCACGAGGAGCGCCTCCTCGGCACAGGACGCGGCGCGGTGGAAGCCCTCGTCGATGCCCGCGGGCGAATCGATGAGGATATAGTCGAACTGCGGGGCGAGCGAATCGAGCACCAGCCGCACCGCCTGCGGCGAGATGTAGCGGTCGCTCCCCCTGTCCGAGGCGAGCGTGTAGAGGGTGGGAAAGCGCGGGTGGCGGACGAGCGCCTGCTTGGGACGGCACCGCCCCTCGACGGCGTCCACCACGTTGTATGTCGCAAGGTGTTCGACGCCGAGCACGACGTCGACGTTGTTGAGCCCGAAGTCGAGGTCACACACGATGACGCGCCTTCCCCTCCGCGCGAGCTGGACCGCGAGATTGCAGGAGACCGTCGTCTTTCCGACGCCCCCCTTCCCCGATGTCACGACGATCTTTCTTGCCATGGTCCTCCCCGCGCTCCTTGTCCACCCATTGTATCATGGGAATGGGGGCGGATTTTGTCCCATAACGTCGAATCGGCACAACCTCGGTAGAAATCAAAACTACGCGTGCAACGCGTAGTTTGCACAAGCCCTAAAAGGGCATGGTACCGGCA
>CANQAX010000049.1 GCA_947589235.1 uncultured Clostridia bacterium | reverse complement strand
AGGACGGCTCGCTGGACGCGGAGGAACTCGCGGAGGACGGGCTGTATCCCGGGAAAGTGCTCGTCTACCGTCAGGGTTCCACCGTTCCGACCTTCCTCGAATGCGGGAAGCTCCCCGAGGAGCTCGGTCAGGAGGAGGAGCGGATCGCGAATGAGTTCATTCTCGTCTCGGGCATGAGCGAAATTTCGCGCAACTCCGCCAATCCCACGCACGTCACTTCGGCGACGGGGTTGCAGCTCCTCATCGATCAGGACACGAGCCGCATGCGGATGAGCGTGGAGAGCGTGGAGCGGGCTGTCAGGGAGGCGGGAAAACAGATCCTGCATCTCTACAAGCAGTTCGCCTCCGCGCGCCGCATTCTCCGCATGACGGGAACGGGCGGGCATACCGAACTCTTCTACTTCTCCTCGAGCGACATCTCGGCGGACGACGTGCAGTTCGAGACGGGAAACGTGAGGACGCCCGAAGAGGAGAAGGAGGAAATTCTCTCCCTTCTTTCCCTCGGGCTTTTGAAGGACGGAGAGGACCTTTCGGACGAGACGCGCCACAGGGTGCTCGATGCGCTCGGGTTCGGCTCGTTTGCGAACGCGAGGGACATTTCCGAGCTCCACATCCGCAAGGCGGAGCGCGAAAACGTCCTTCTGGCGCAGCGCGAAGTCGAGGCGGAGGAGTACGACGACCACGCACTCCACATCGCCGAGCACACGCGTTACCTGCTTTCGGGCGGGGAAGAGGACAAGGCGACGCGGGAGAGAGTGAAGCGCCATCTCGAGAGCCACCGTCGCAAAGGAGCATGCAATGAATGAGGAAAACGAAAAACGGGAACCCGGCGGCGAGCTCGTCGCAGGAAAATTCAAGAGCGTTGACGCCCTCGTGAGCGCATACGAGGAGCTGGAAGCGGAATTTACCCGTCGCAGTCAGAGGCTGAAGGCACTCGAAGAGGCGGCGGCGACGCCGCCCCCCGAGCGCGGCGCTCCGGACGGCGAGGCGCTCTACCGCGCCGCCAGCGAGAACGAGGAGGTGCGTGCCCGCATTCTCGGCGACTATGTCGCCTCATGCAGGGGCGTATCCCTTCTCGGAGGGGCGGGGACGGGCGTCACGGCGCCCGCCGCCCGACCCAAAAACATCAGGGAAGCGGGCGCGCTCGCGCTCGGCTATCTCAAAAAAAATCAATCGTAAGGAGAAATTATGGTTACTACGACGACAGCGGACAATGTCCTCAAATCGTACTATCTCGGCGCCGTGAGCGATCAGCTCAACAAGGCAGCCAACCCTCTCCTTGCCCGCATCGCGCAGACGAGCGCCGACGTTTGGGGCAAGGACGTGAGAAAGGCGGTGCGCTACGGCGTCAACGGCGGCATCGGCGCGGGCACGGAGGCGGGGGACCTCCCCAAGGCGGGCGGAAACCGCTATGCGCAGTTCGTCTCCACCCTCAAGAACCTGTACGGGACCATCGAGATCTCGGACAAGGCGATCCGCGCCTCCGCCTCCAACGACGGCGCCTTCGTCGACCTTCTGAACGACGAGATGGACGGGCTCGTGAAGAGCTCTTCCTATAACTTCGGCAGAATGCTCTTCGGCGACGGCACGGGCAAGCTCGCCACCATCTCGGAGGCGGACGGCAGCGACGGCACGCTGTACACCGTCGACACGGTGAAGAACCTCGCCGAGGGCATGCTCGTGGACGTGTACAACGGCGAGAGCCCCGCAAAGACGGGCGCCATCGTCGTCGCCATCGACCGCGAGGGGAAGAAGGTAAAGCTCGACGCCGAAATTTCCTCGCCCGCGGGCTACACCGTCTGCGTGCAGGGCTCGAAGGGGCAGGAGATCACGGGGCTCGGCGCCATCTTCGGCGATTCGCCGACCCTCTACGGCGTTCCCCGCGCCGACTGGATGAAGCCGTACAAGAAGACGGTGGAGACGCTCACCGAGACCACCGTGCAGACGGCGATCGACGAGGTCGAGGAGCGTTCGGGGAGCAAGATCGACTTCATCGTCTGCTCGAGCGGCGTGCGCCGCGCGCTGTTCGACGTGCTCTCGAAGTACCGCCAGACGGAGTCGGTCGAGCTCGACGGCGGGTTCAAGGCGATCACCTTCAACGGCATTCCCGTCGTTGCCGACCGCTTCTGCCCCGAGGGGACGATGTTCCTCCTCGACACCGCCGACTTCGCCCTGCACCAGCTGTGCGACTGGCAGTGGCTCGAGGGCGAGGACGGGAAGATCCTCAAGCAGGTCGCGGGCAAGCCCGTGTACACGGCGACCCTCGTCAAGTATGCGGAGCTCCTCTGCTACCGCCCCTGCGGGCAGGCGATGCTCACGGGCATCACGGAGAAGTAAGCAAGGAGGGAGGGGGTCATGAATATCCGCGATATCCTCAAGCTCGCCGCGGACCTTCTCGGCATGGCGGACGTGGCGAACGAGATCATGCGCTTTTCCGGCACGCCGTCGGGCGAGATCGAGGCGTTTCTGCGCTGCTATCACTTGGTCGAATCGGAGATCGCGCTCGACTATCTCCCCCTCATCCGCAAGGACGCGATGAAGGCGGAGGACGGCAAGCTGCACTTTGCCGACTTCCCCGAGGAGCCCGTCGATATCCGCAAGGTGACCGCAGGGGGGCTCAAGGTCCGCTTTACCCTCTATGAGGGGTATCTGGAGCTCCCCGCGGGGACCACGGACGTCGAAGTCACCTATGCCTATGCGCCCAAGAAGCGGCTCATCTCGGACAAGTCGGTGTTCACGGGCAAGGTGACGGAGCGCATCCTCGGCTACGGCGTCGCGAGCGAGTATTGCTTTGCCGCCTGCCGCTACGACGAGAGCAAGATGTGGGGGGAGAGGTACCGCGAGGCGCTCCGCTCGGCGGGGCTCCTCCGCCGCACCCTCTCCGTCCGCTCGAGGAGGTGGGTATGAAGCGGCTCTTCACGCCCGCATGCCGCCATACCGTCGTGCGGCGGACGTACGCCGAACTCTCCGAGCCCGACCGTCACCTGTACCTGTACCATGTCATTCCCTCCGAAAAGGGATTTCACTGCTCGGTGGGAATGTACAAGCGGTACACCGTCAACCCGTCGCCGGGGCGGCTGTTTGCCGAGCGCGGGGAACTCTTCTACCACGACAAGGCGAACTCCTGCCTCCGCGTGCTCACCCGCGAGGGTCCCGTCTACCAAAATATCCGCGACCCCGCGCAGCTTTTCCGCATCAGCACGCCGGGGTCGGGCGAAGAGTTTCACTGGTGTATCACGCCGAATGCCATCATGGGGTGCACGAACACGGCGGCGAGCATGTATGCCTCCCCGGGCGCGGCGGCTGCCGTCTGGCACAAGGAGAGGCTGTGCTACGTCACGGGGCAGCGCATGTACTACTCCCGCGCCTACGACACGGCGGAGTTCGGCAACCTCTGGATGGACCCCAACGGGTTCGGGTACGTCGACCTTCCCTCGCACGAGCGCGGCGACTTCGTCGGCATGGCGGTATTAAACGACAAGCTGTTCCTGTTCCGCAAGTTCGGCATCGACGAGTTCATCATGAACTACGACGTGAGCAATCACCGCACCGTCCCCGTGAACTACGGGGGAGGGGAGATCGTCCCGCTCTCCGCCCACAACTGCGGGGACGCTATCCGCTTCCTCGCGCACGACGGGCTGTACGAGTTCGACGGGACCAATGTGAAGCGCGTCGAGAGCACCAACATACAGGAGGCGGACTTCACCGCCGCCGTCGAGACCGCGGTCTGGAACAACGACACCTACTGCGCCCACGTCAAGCGGGGGAGCGCCCGCGCCATCTATGCGTACAACTTCCGCGAGGGGTACGCCTACTGGATCGGCTTCGGGGGAGACTCCATGACGGCGGCGGAATCGCTGTATCTCCGCGTCTCGCAGAACGTGTACGTCCTCGAGTCGGCGAGCGTCCCCGCGGGCGGCTCCTACTTCGAGTGCGAATTCGAGCTCGCCGCAGACGGCAGGCAGGCGGTCGAGTGGTTCCGCGTGGACGGCTCGAGCACCGTGCGGATCAGGTTCACGACGGACAAGGGAAGCTATACTTGGTCGGGCTACACGGGGACGTTCCGCAGGCTCAACAGACCTCTCTTCGGGGCGACCCGCGTGGTCGTGCGGTGCGAGATGCTCGGCTCGGCGTCCTATGTGCGGGGGCTGCAATTGGGGCTCGTGGAGGTGACGGGATGACCATCGACATCATCGACCTCAACGACCCGAAGTACGCCGACCTCTCGCCCGTCCAGCTCGCGATGGTGCGCGCGGCGCAGGTGAGGAAGAACAAGCTCGAGCAGCAGTCCGCCGCCGACGCGGAGGAGGTGCTCGGCATGTTCATCGCCAACAACACGGTGCGCTCCGCCGAGTACGGATACCGCCTCAATGCGCTCGGGAACAGCCTCCGCAAGGACATCGAGGCGCTCCGCGAGGACCTCGAGTACCAGCTCGCGTATGAGGCGCTCGGTTCGGAGGGAAACGAGAACGGACCGTACCGCTATCCCGAAAACCCGAACTACAACCTCACGCCGTCCCAACGCTTCCTCGTCGTGCGGAACTACTACATGGAGATCACCGACGACCCCGTCGCCCGCCTCGAGGCGTTCCGGGGGGACACGCTCGCGCGCGCCTATCTCGGCGAATTCTATCAGACGCTCTATGACTTGCTTGCGTCCTACATCTGACGAGGGGAGAGCCGTCCGCCTGTGCGGGCGGCTCTTTTCATGCCCTCTTCATGGTATAAAATGCGGGGAAATGCTCCAAAGTATTGGCATGAAAAAGATCGGAAAGGAGCCCGCGGGGCGGAGCCGCGAAGAGCACGAGACCTGCTTTCCGCCCGTGGGAAGGGAGGAGGCAAAGCCGTGACGGGGCAAAAGCGGAATTACAACCGCAACTACATCGCCTACGTCAACTCGTTCGACCCGCCCACCCAGCACTTCAAGACGGTGTTCCGCGCCTTCATGGTCGGCGGGTTCATCTGCTGTGTGGGGCAGTTCTTCCGCTACCTCCTCGAATATGCGGGGCTCACGGGCGACGAGCTCGCGGGGACGGTCTCCGTCATCCTCATCTTCTTGGGGACGTTTTTGACGGGGCTCGGCGTGTACGACCGCATCGGCAAGAACGCGGGCGCGGGGAGCATCGTGCCCATCACGGGGTTTGCGAACTCCGTCGCCTCGCCCGCCATCGAATTCAAGACGGAGGGCTTCGTCTACGGCATGGCGGCGAAGATGTTCGTCGTCGCGGGTCCCATCATCGTGTTCGGCGTGAGCGCGGGGGCGGCGGTGGGGCTCCTGTATTGGCTCCTCGCGCTGTAAAAAGTTCGGAAAAAGAGTTGCAAGTTTATCTCGGTTGTGCTACAATACTACAAAACCAATCAAGGAGAACAAAATCATGGCGAAGATCACGGCAGACACTCTCATCTCGGAGTGCATCGAAATCAACCCCGACGCCGCGGAGATCCTTCTCTCGACGGGCATGCACTGCATCGGCTGCGCAATGGCGCACGGCGAGACCATCGCGGAGGCGGTCGCCGTCCACGGCGAGGACCTCGACGCGCTCTTGAAGA
Source organism: uncultured Clostridia bacterium (assembly GCA_947589235.1). Taxonomy (GTDB): domain Bacteria; phylum Bacillota; class Clostridia; order Christensenellales; family Borkfalkiaceae; genus Gallimonas. Next base: position 5,253 of record CANQAX010000049.1, on the reverse strand, counting down.
AGCTCAACGAGGGCGTGGAATAAAGGAGCCCCCGAAGGGGGCGCAAAGAAAAAAACCCGCTGCGGAAGCTCCGCGGCGGGCAATTTTTTCGGATTCCGTTGCTCTATTCGGCTGCCTTTGCCGCCTTTCCCGACTTCTTTTCGATGAGCGAGCACACGAACACGTCGGTGTTCACTTCCGCGATGTTGAAGGTGTAGATCGCGAGCGGCACGAGGAGCAGAACGGCGAGGAGCGGGCTCAAGAGGAACACGAGCACATCGATGACGACGTTGATGAGAAGGAGCAGGAAGATCGAGAGGAGATACTTCAAAACGTTCTTTGCGGTGAGGACGTCGCGCATCTTCAACTCCCCGTCGCGGTGGATGAGCCACGAGCTCGTCAGCGAGAGGACGCCCATCATGCACAGCAGGAAGAACACCACGAGGAACGCATACGCCTGAATGAAGTAGAGGAGAACGAAGAAGATGACGAGGATGAGCGTCTGCGCGATGGGCACGAGGGTGTGCGCGATGATGACCTTGCGGATGCTCCGCTTCGCGCTGCGCACGCGGATGGCGAACTTCGTCGCATAGTTGGCAAGCACCACGCCGATTGCGATGAACACGACCGCTATGACGAGGTTGGTGACCGTCTTGTTCACGAAGGTGTTGAGGATGGCGGAGAAGGTCTCGCCGAAGTTCTCGGAGGACTCGTCGAGCACCCCGAAGAAGCCGCGGACGGTGTCCTCGATCCACGTTCCGCCGAAGATCTGCGAGAGGGTGTGGAAGAAGTTCCCGTCCCAATCGATTTGGTTCATCGAGTATTGCAGGAACTGTTCGACGGAGGCGGAGGAGTCGGTCGCCGTCGACTGGATGAGATCCCCGATCTGCCCGATCATCTCCCCGAGGTTGCCGATCGTCGCCGTGACGAATACATAGGCGGCGATGATGAGGAAGAGGTAGAAGATCCCCATCGAGATGAAGAGGTACACGAGGTTCTTCAGGAACGTTTTCAGTGAATTTTTGATCATGTTTTGCCCTGTTCCTTCGGTAAGTATGTTCATTATAGCAAAGGAAGGGTTTCCTGTCAAGGAAAAAGGGGAGATGACCGCCCGCCCGAACGGCGTCTTTTTTCGGAAGAGGAGGGGCGCGGAAAAAAACTTTGCGATTTTGCGAATTTTCTTCGTTTTCGCTTGACTTCGTTATCCGATTTTGATATTCTATTAAATGCTTTCAAGAGGGCAAAGGCGGCGTCGGTCGGGAAACGGCAGCGCTCCCCGCGGGGAGAGATGAGGATCTTTCTCTTCACCCCGATAGCGGAGATCGCCGCCCCGATAGCGGGACCGAACGAAAGCGAATATGCTGGTGTAGCTCAGCAGGTAGAGCGCGTCCTTGGTAAGGACGAGGTCGGCGGTCCGAGTCCGCTCATCAGCTCCAAAGAAAAAGGGAACGCACCCGCGTTCCTTTTTTCTATTCTTGTTCGGCGTTCCTATTCTCGTTCGGCGGAAATGCTCTTCGTGATCTCGGTGAAGAACTCCGCGCTCCAGATTTCCAACTTGGTCTTGTCCTGTACGAACGGTTGAACGTCCTGCTTTGCCTGTTCAAAGTCGATTGCGGCAAAGCGTCTTTCGAGCATTGTGATAAGCGCTTCACGGGTAAGATCGAAACCTTCCCCGATAAAGCCCGAATCTACGAGCCTTGCCTTTAAGTGCCGAAGATTGACGGGCGTTTTCCGCGAAAGATAGAACACATAGTCGTAGAGGTCTCTGCCCTTGACGCGGTTTTTCCATGCTCGGCAGAGGACGGCGTGGAGCTTTCCCGCGAACAGCGAGGGCGCGTCGTACAGTTTCACCTGATAGGGAGAAGGCAGCAGTCGGTATTTGTTCTCAAACGTCGCAAAGGCGGGCGGGTCGGTGTCGACCTCGAACTTGATTTTGATGGTCTCGGACGGGTCGATGTTCTCCGCGGAACGATCATTCCGATAAAAACTCAAGATGTGCTCCTTGGTGTTGCCCTTCAAAAAAGCCGACTTGATGTTGGATTCCGCCGTCTTGACCTTTTCTTCGACCTTGAAATTCAGCCCGACGGAGTGCAGTTCGCTTTCGAGCACGGAAAAATACTTCTTCAGATCGAAGTCGGCGTCGGGCTCCGTGAGCGAGAAGTCCAAATCTTCGGAAAATCGGTCCAGTCCGTAGAAGATACGCAGCGCCGTCCCGCCGTAAAAGGCGGCTTCGCGGAAAAAGCCCGCGCGCGACAGCCCGCACAGCGTGACTTCCTGAATGACTTCTTTCAGGGCATTCTTCTCGTCGCCCGCCGAATGCGAGGGGTACATCGCAAGCATCTGATTTAAGATCGTCTCCATTCTCTCCCTCCGAGCAATTTGATGAGATAGTTGTGGTTGGTCGAGCGGTACAGCGGCGCGAGCTCCCGCACGTCGTCAAAATTCAACCGCCCGAATTCGCCCTCGTCGATGCGAAGGTCGTCAAACAGAAGCGCACGAAGCGCCTTCACCGAGCCGACGGGGGAGACCGCATAGAGCTTGTCGCACAGCGCCTTTTCGGGCGTTGCGACCTGATAGGAATAGCCGCCTTCCTGCCGCAATTGCACGCCGAAGGGGTAGGCGGCGGAGGGAATATCCCTGTATGTGAACACGCCGAAGGCGTTTTCGTACTGCTTGGTCTTGCCCTTGCGGAAGGTCGCGGACGTGTACGTCCCGATCACTGCCTCGGGAATGAGCGAGTACATGGACAGAACGGAATCGAACGAGAGGTAGGACGGACCGTAGATCGCGCCCGCAAGATAGGTTCCGTCCGCGTGCGCGTCGGTCTCGTACAGCCCGCGCGCGACTTGCGTCAATCTTCCCGATTGCACTTCGCGGCGAATTTTGCCCCTCACGTCCGTGTAATTCCCGAACTTTTGTGCCAAACTGTCAAACGTTAAAATCATGATTTGCTCCAATTTGTTTTATTATATCAAACAAAGCGGAGAAAATCAAGCGATTCTTGGGCGAATTGAGGGGAATTTTCTGTTTTGGAACGGGCGAGCGCGCGGGAGGAAAGAAGGAAGGGAAACCGTCCTTTGCCGTTCGTCGGAAGATCGGCGAAAAATTGTTGACATGACAACAAAAATATGCTATCCTCTTTGGGAATGAGATCCTCGAAACGGGGAGAGCGCGGATAAGGAGAGTGTATGGAAGAGCGGTTTGCGACGTTTTCGTCGCTCCTCGTCAACATATCGCGGTGCGTTCAGCGCATCAAGAACCAAGAGATGGCGGTGCTCGGGCTCAAGGGGAGACAGACGCAGTGCCTCTTCACCCTCTTCCACGTGATGGGGGGCGTGAGCCTCGTTCGGCTCGGAAAGCTCTGCGGCGAGGACAAGGGCATGATGTCGCGGACGGTGAAGGAACTCGAGGCGCGCGGGCTCGTCTACCTCGAGAGAATGGAGGGGCGCAAGTACGGCAATCCCATCCGCCTCACCGAGGAGGGGGAGCGGGTCGCCGAGGTCGTCTCGGAGCGGGTCGCGGAGCTCCTTGAACAGGGCGGGAGCGGGCTTTCGGACGGCGCGCGGCAGGAGCTGTACCGCTCCCTCGGCATCGTGTCGGACAACCTCACGAAGATCTGCAGACAGTACGAAACTTGACGCAATCTATGCGGCATATCGCCCGAAAGGAGAAAACATGATCAAGATCTTGGTCGACAGCGCCTCGGACATCGAGGAGAGCGAGGCAAACGAACTGGGCATTTCGATGCTCTCCATGGAGATCCGCTTCGGGGAAGAGACCTTTCTCGACGGCGTGACCCTCCTGCACAGGCAATTTTTCGAGAAGCTCGTCGAGAGCAGCGAAATGCCCAAGACAAGCCAGATCAACGAATACCGCTGGGGGGAGCGGTTCGCATCGCTCACCGAAAAAGGCGACAGCGTGATCGCCATCACCATCTCGTCCAAGCTCTCGGGCACGTTCGCCTGCGCCGAGCGGGCGGCGAAGAAGTTCGCGGGGAAAGTGTTTGTCGTGGACAGCCTCAACGCCGCGATGGGGGAGCGGCTGCTCGTCGAGTACGCCCTTCGCCTCGTCAAGGAAAATCCCGACCCCGCTTCCGTCGCGGAGGAGCTCAACCGAAAGAGGGAAAAAATCAACTTCATCGCCGTCGTCGATACCCTCAAATATCTTCGGAAGGGCGGAAGGATCTCGGGCGTGGCGGCGTTTGCGGGCGAAATGCTCTCGGTGAAGCCCGTCGTCTCGGTCATCGGGGGAGAGGTCAAGCTCGTCGGCAAGGCAATCGGCAGCAAGCGGAGCAACAACCTGCTTGTCCAGCTCGTGCAGAAATGCGGAGGAATTGACTTTTCGATGCCGTACGGGCTCATCTATTCGGGGCTGTCCGACGAATACCTCAAAAAGTACCTGTGGGACAGCGAGGCGCTGTGGAAGGGGCACGTCGAGGAGAAGGACGTTCCCGTGCACCTTCTCGGCAGCACCGTCGGCACGCACATCGGTCCGAACGGCGTCGGCGTCGCCTTCTTCTCCGTCTGAAATCCCGTTAAAAAGACTGAAATTTCATGCTCGAGTCGTGCGGAAATCGTACCCCATGTCGGCATTTTATACCATTCCGAGCAGGTCGTCCATGTCGTATCCGCCCGCGGGCTTTTTCAGGATCCAAGCTGCGGCGCGGAGGGCGCCCGCCGCAAACACCCTTCGGCTTTCCGCCGAGTGGGAGAGGGTCAGAACTTCGTCCTCGCCCGCAAACAGTACGATGTGTTTTCCCACTACCGTCCCGCCGCGCACCGACGAAATCCCGATCTCGTCCTGTTTTCTTGCGCCCGTCCGCCGAAACACGATTTGCCCGCCCGCGCCCGTTTTGACGCTCTCCGCGAGCATGAGCGCCGTGCCCGAGGGCGCGTCCGCCTTGTCCCTGTGGTGCAGCTCGACGATCTCGGCATCGAAGCCCTCGAGCAGGTTCGCGGCGCGCTCGGAAAGCCGCCTTATAACATGCAGTCCCACGGAGAAATTTCCCGTGCGAAATACGGCGATTCTTTTCTCCGCCGCGTGAATGCTTGCAAGTTCATCTTCGTTCCAGCCCGTCGTGCCGAGCACGGCGGGGATTTTTCGTTTTACGCAGAAATCCAGCCGCTCCGCCGCGCCGCGGGGGGAGGAAAAATCGACGAGCACGTCCGCCTCGGGCGCTTCCGCAAGCGAGGAGAGGACGGGGAAGGGCATAGGTTCGGGAGAGCGGTCAATGCCGACGAGCTTCACCCCGCGCTCGGCTGCGAGCTCGGAAAG
>CANQAX010000048.1 GCA_947589235.1 uncultured Clostridia bacterium | reverse complement strand
GACAAGCAGGTCGCAGATGTCGTTGTCGGGCGAAATGGGGGCGTAGAGGGCGCCCGACGCCGTCTCGAGAAAGCGCACGAAGCCGTGGAAGCGGTGGATCTCGAACCCGACCCTGCGGATACAGGTGTCGGCGGCGAGGACGGCTTCCTCGGAAAAGCACCCGCGCATGGGGCGCTTGCGCTCGGCGATGAGGCGGAGATAGCGGAACGCAACGGCGTCGCGGGAGGGGTCGCCGCTCCGCAGCATGGTCTCGAGGTCGCGCATGCACCCCTTGTCGAAGGAGAGGAGCCGCTCCTCGGCGCGCCTTGCCCGCTCCTCGTCGGCGCGGACGAACACCGCCTCCTGCCCGAGCGTGAGCTGGACGTTGCCCGAGACGAGGGCGGCGTCCCTGTCGCCGTAGGCGAGAAGGAAGGCGGTGAGAAAGGCGCATTTTGTTCCGTCATAGAAGTAGATCATAGTTCCCCCGTCAAAGCGGAAATTGCGGTATGGGGTGCGGAAAACAGCGAGAGCTGTTCGCTCATCGGTCGCTCTGTGAGGAGCGCGCGCACCCTGTTTTCGCGCTTCTCGCCGTAAAATTTCCCGTTCGCCGTGATGAAGTGCCGCGCCCGCTTTAAGACGACGCGCATCTTCTGCAGGTGGGAAAAGTCGAGGGAGGCGTACCGCCTCGCCTCGAGGATCTTGTACGCGCTCCGTGCCCCGACGCCGGGGACGCGCAAAAGCGCTTCGAGGGGGGCGCGGTTGACTTCGACGGGGAAGAATTGCGGGTGGGCGAGCGCCCATGCGCACTTCGGGTCCATCTCGAGGGGAAGATTTCCGCCGTCTCCCACGAGCTCCTCCGCCTGAAAGCCGTAGAAGCGGAGCAGCCAGTCCGCCTGATAGAGGCGGTGCTCCCGCAGCTCCCCCGCGGGAACCTCGGGCAGGAGCGAATCGTGCACGACGGGGATATACGAGGAATAGTACACCCGCTTGAGCCCGTTCGCGCGGTAGAGCGCCTGCGACAGGCGGAGAATGACGCCGTCGGGCTCGGGGCTCGCGCCGACGATGAGCTGGGTCGTCTGCCCCGCGGGCAGGAAATGCCCCTTGCGCTTCTCCTCGCGGAAGGCGATTTTCTCATTTTGCAGGCGACGCATGGGGACAAGAAGACTCTCCCTGTCCTTCTGCGGCGCGAGAAGGCGCAGGCTCCGCTCGGTGGGGAGCTCGATGTTGTAGCTCATGCGGTCGGCGTACAGCGCCGCCTCGCGGACAAGCGCTTCGTCCGCCCGCGGAATGCCCTTCAGGTGGATATACCCGTGAAAGCCGCACTCGAGGCGGAGCTTCTTCACGGTCGCAACGAGCCGCTCCATCGTCGCGTCGGGCGAGCGGAACACGGCGGAGGAGAGGAACAGCCCCTCGATGTAGTTCCGCTTGTAGAAGTCCATGACGAGCTCGCAGATCTCCTCGGGCGTGGCGGTCGCGCGGGGGACGTCCGCGCTCCTGCGGTTCACGCAGTACTTGCAGTCGTACGAGCAGTCGTTCGAGAAGAGGATCTTCAGGAGGGAAATGCACCTTCCGTCGGGCGTGAAGGAGTGGCAGCACCCCGAGGCATAGCCGTTCCCGATGCCGCCCTCGTTCTTTCGGTCGCTCCCCGAGGAGGAGCACGAGACGTCGTACTTCGCCGCCGCCGTCAGAATTTGCAACTTTTCTTCCGAGATCATACGGGCATTATAGCACACGAACAGATGTTTGTCAAACATTTGTTTTTTATTTTGAAAAAAAATTTTTTTGTTGTCACAAAACAAAAAATATGGTATACTGATTTCACATGATTTTCACTCGTTTGTTGTACGATAATGATACCGGCATGATAGAATGGGAGTGGAAGAAGGAGAACGAATGAAAATACTCATTGTAGACGACGAAGAGATGATCCGCGCGGTCCTGCGCGAATACGTGGAGTTCGAGGGCGGCGAAGCGGACGAGGCGTGCGACGGCATGGAAGCGGTGCGGATGTGCCGCGAGACGCAATACGACGTCATTCTGATGGACGTCATGATGCCCCGCCTTGACGGGTTCTCCGCCGTGAAGGAGCTGCGGAAGTTCACGCAGACGCCCGTCATCATGCTCTCCGCGCGCGGGGAGGAGTACGACAAGCTGTTCGGCTTCGATTTGGGCTCGGACGACTATGTGACGAAGCCCTTCTCGCCCAAGGAAGTGATGGCGCGCATTCACGCCGTCATGAAGCGCGGCAAGCCCTCCGAGGAGGACGTGTACGTGTTCGAGGGGCTGCGCGTGGACATCAAGGGGCGGACGGTCACCGTGAACGGCGAGCGCGCCGAGCTCACGCCGAAGGAGTACGAACTTCTCTTCTACTTCGTGAAGAACGAGGGGATCGCGCTCACCCGCGAACGCCTCCTGAACAAGGTGTGGGGATACGACTTTTACGGCGATGACCGCACCGTGGATACCCACGTCAAGATGCTGCGCGGGAATCTCAAGGAATACAGAAAATTCATCGTCACCCTTCGCGGATTGGGGTATAAATTCGATTCGCAGCCGTGACGGCGCCCGAAAAAAAGAGGCGCTTCGGGACGGTGCGGAGCCTCAACTTCGCGCTCTGGTCCGCCTTTGCGATGTTTGCCTGCGCCGTCATCGTCATCTCCGCCATCGTGCTCGGCGTCCTCGTCGAGAACAGGTTCCGCGAGGACGCGGCGGAGTCCCTGCGCGAGGCGGGGAGCGAGGCGCTCCGTGCCGAGGAGGAGAACGGCTGGCTCACGCAGGAAACCGTCTCTTCCGTCGCCGCGGGCAGGTCGCTCGAGGCGTATCTCCTCTATCCCGAGACGCGCACCGTCGTCGTCTGCGCGGGGGAGGAGCGCACCTATGAGGAGCTCGAGTGGGCGGTGCAGGCAGTCGAGGGGAGCGAAGAGCCCGCCTGTATCGACAGGACGGAGGAGCTCGCCTATGCCGCGGCGGTCGCCTCGGACGGGGGCGCGTGCTGCCTCTGCTTCACCGTTTCGCTCGGCGCCATTTCGTCCTTCGGGCAGGGGTTCCGTTGGGCGACCCTCTTCACCGTACTCTTCTCGGTCGTGCTCTCCTTCGTCGCGAGCGCAATCGTCTCGGCGCTCATCGCAAAGCCCATCGTCGAGGTGAGCGACCGCGCGCGGGAGCTCGCCCGCGGAAATTACGGGACGAAGATCTCCAAGAACTACTTCTTCACGGAGATCGCGGAGCTCTCCGAATCGCTCGACTGTGCGAGGGCGGAGATCGCGCGGGCGGATCACGTCCAGAAGGAGCTCATCGCCAACGTCTCGCACGACTTCAAGACGCCGCTCACCATGATCAAGGCGTATGCCTCGATGATCAAGGACATCTCGGGCGAGGACAGGGAGAAGCGGGAGGCGCACGCGCAGGTCATCATCGACGAGGCGGACCGCCTTGCCTCGCTCGTCGGCGACGTGCTCGACCTCTCCAAGCTCCGCGCGGGCGTCGGCGAGGAGGAGAGGGCGGTGTTCAACCTCTCCGAGACGGTGTACGTCATCGCGGAGCGGTTCTCCTACCTCAAATCGCAGGGATACCGCATCGAGACGGAGATCGGGGAAGAAATTTACTGCCACGGCGTGCGCGTCCGCATCGAACAGGTCATCTACAACCTCATCGGGAACGCCGTCAACTATACGGGAGAGGACAGGCGCGTCCGCGTCAAGCTCATCCCCTCGGGCGGCGGGGCGCGGCTCGAAGTCATCGACTCGGGCAAGGGCATTCCGCCCGAGGAGACGGACACCATCTGGGACAGGTACTACCGCTCCTCGGAGACCCACAAGCGCCCCGTGCAGGGAACGGGGCTCGGGCTCTCCATCGTCAAGGAGATCCTTCTCGCGCATGACGTGCCCTTCGGGGTCATCTCGGAAGTCGGGAAGGGGAGCTGTTTCTGGGTCGAATTTCCCGCCCCGCCCGCGGCGGAACAGGGGACGGAACAAAAGGAGGAACTGCATGAATAAACGGGGAATGGGGGCAATTCTATTTGTTCTGCCCTTCTCGGCGGCGGGCATTGCGCTCTCCGCCCGTCCGCGCGCCGCAAGCGCGAATTCCGCCCCTCCGTATTGGCTCGGCACCGATTCCTCGGGCGTCATCTTAAACGGGGACACCTGCCCCGTCGAAGTGGAGAGCGAACATCTCACCCTTCAGATCGGGGATTTCCCTAACTTCTCGGATCCCTCGTCCTACCGTGCGAGCATGACGGCGGAATATACCTTCTACAATCCGACGGAGGAGACGTACGACCTCTCCCTCGTCTTTCCCATGGGCGAGAGCCCCGAATATTACTTTGATTCGGAGATCGAAAACCCCGATCTCTACTCCATTCTGGCGGACGGCGAGCCCGCAGACTACAAGATCCGCTACACCATCGAGGAGTATTACCCGTCGTTCGACATCGATGAGGGCATCTCCAAATTGTATCCCGCGCCCGACCCGTTCTATAAGGACGACCTTCCCGTGTACGTGCACACCTTCGAGATTGACGTTCCCTACTCCTCGACCTCGACGCACGGGGGGGATTGGGTGCAGTTCGCCCTCGAATTTTCCTGCAAGCCGCAGAACATGCGGGTGTTCTGCTCGGACAATTGCGCGTTTTCCTCCAAGGGGGACGCGAAACTTCTGCACGGCTTCGAGAACGACCCCGACGAGCCGTATTCGCTGACGGTGTACGCCGTCGGCGCGGACATCTTCTCGGCGAACGGGAAGGTGTTCCGCCGTTATGAGGACGGCAAGCCCGTCATCGAGGAGAGCGCGACCGTGCGGGAACAGGAGACGTCGGTGACGACGTTCGGCGAGCTCGTCTCCTCCCTCCGCACGGATACGGAGATCCCCGAGGAGGACTGGCACAACGCCTTCGTCGAAATGCTCGCCGCGGGGCGCATTCAGGGGACGTGCATGTCCTCCGCCTCGGCGCATCAGGTGGCAAATTCCCGCTTCCTCCGCTGGTTCGAGTATCACCTCACCGTCCCCGCGGGCGGGCGGGTCGTCAACAGGGTGACAGCGCCCATCTATCCCACCGTGGACAGGAGTTCCAAACAGACCGTCTATAAGTACGTCTACCTTCTCTCGCCCGCGCAGAAGTGGAAGGACTTCGGCTCCATCCGCATCGACATCGAGACGCCGTATTATCTTTCGGACAGCTCGCTCTCGTTCGAGAAGCGGGAAGGGGGGTACACCTTCACGAAGGAGACCCTCCCGATGGGCGAGCTCACCTTCTCGCTCACCGAGGAAGAGCGCGTGTATTCGTCGTATCCGGGATTTCTCAACGTGTCCGCGACCGATTCGACGCTCACCATTGCCATCGTTCTTCTTTGCGTCGTTGCGGCGGCGGTCGTCGTCGCGGTGACCGTCATCGCCGTGCGCACCAAGCGCCGCAAGCGCCGCCGCGAGGAGGCGGAACGCAAGCTCCGCATGGGACGGGCGGAGGAGGGGACAATTGATCTTCCGTCCGACCCGCACGAGCCCGTTTCCAACGGTTTGGCTTCCTCTTCGGACGGTTCTTCGGACGGTTCGAGTGGTTCCTCGGACAGCCCTTCGGAAGGCTCCTCGGATGAGCCAAAAAAGAGTAAAATAGGGGAATGGGGTAAGAAATGAAGCGTTTCGGAACAGTTCTGTCCATTCTATTTCTGTCCGCATGCATCCTTTCGGGCTGCGCGCAGGGGGAGTTCGTCAACCCCGGCGACTTTCGCGGCGGGGGCGGAACGGGCGAGGTCGCGGACAGTGCCGACGACGTGACGGACGAAGTGAAGGGCGGCTTCTCCGACGAGGATTTTTCCGACTTGTCGGGGAACACCGATTCGGACGGGGCGATTTCGGTCGCGCCGACGGACGGGGTCTATACCGTCTCCGAGAGCGGGACGTACCGCTTCGGCGGCAGCTACGGCGGCATTGTGCTCGGCGCAGACAACTTGGAGCTGCACCTCATCTTTGACGGCGCGGAGATCGGTTCGGATACGGGCATCGCCCTCGACGGTTCCGCCCACAAAAAGGCGAAGGTCGTGATAACGCTCATCGGCGAAAATTCCGTCGTGTCCGCCGCCGAGGGGGAGAACGCCGTCCACATCAAGGGCTCGCTCTCCTTCAACGGAAGCGGCTCTCTGCGCATTGCAAGCGAGGGCAAGAACGCGATCAAGGTCTCCAAGGAGCTCATGATCGTCGATTGCTCGCTCTCGCTCACGGCGGCAAACCACGCAATCGCCGCGCTGTCCGTGTCCGCTTCCGACTGCAATATCAGCGTTCTCTCCGCGGGCAAGGACGGTATCAACGCGGAGTGCGACGACGAGACGACGGCGTTTACGACCGAAGAGGGCTTCGTCTACCTGAAAGACGTCACCTATGCCTGCGAGACGGAGGGGGACGGCATCCAAGCGGACACCGTCGTCTATCTCGACGGCGGAAATTACGATATCAGGACGGCGGGCAGCTTCGTCCCCAAGACGCAGATGTCCGAATACGGTCTGGAAGCGGACGACTTCAAGTACATTCGGTCGGGGAATACCTATCGGAGGATCGCAAGCGACGAAACGAGCCGCTACGGCGAAAGTTCGCTCTACGGGCTCAAGCAGGGCTGCAAGGGAATCAAAGTCGGCGAGATCGAATATCCCGACCCGAACGACGAGGACAAAGAGATAACAGTAACGGAAGGCGACTATTCCATCATCATTGAAAGCGGGACGTTTTTAATTGACAGCACGGACGACGCCGTCCATGCGAACAGCGGAAATCTCTCGGTGAGGGGCGGGGACTTCACGATCTCCACCTATGACGACGCCCTGACGAGCGACAACCTCACGAAAATTTCGGGCGGAACGATTGCCGTGACGAGGTGCTACGAGGGCATCGAGGGCGGCTATGTCGAGATCTCGGGCGGCAAAATCGACATTTCGGCGAGCGACGACGGCATCAACGCAGCAAGCGACGATGCGCGCGTCACCGAGCACATCATTCTTTCGGGCGGGGAAATTACCGTCGATGCCGAGGGTGACGGCGTGGATTCCAACGGCTCCATCAACATGACGGGCGGCACGCTCATCGTGTTCGGTCCGACTTCGGGCGAGAACAGCGCGCTCGACGCCGACAGGGGGATCTTGATTGACGGAGGGTATCTCTTCGCCGTCGGTCCTCTCGGAATGGTCGAGACGCCCGCAAGCAATTCCAAGCAGAATGTGCTCTCCTATGCGCAAAATCAAAGGATAGGCGCCAATACCGTTTTATCTTTGATGGGCGAAACGGGCGCCGCGATCTTCTCCGTCACCGTGGAGAAGGAGTGCCAATCGGTCATTGTCTCCTGCCCCGAACTTGTCACGGGCGGAAGTTTCAGGCTCTACGGCGGCGATACGCAGCTCTGCGCCTTTACGGTCTCTTCGGTCATCACCACGGTCGGCTCGCAGGGAGGCATGGGAAATCCGGGCGGCATGCCCCCGGGCGGCTTCGGCGGCGGCTTCGGCGGAAGAGGTCCCGGAGGAAGATAGAGCCACCCGCATGCGCCTTAAGATGATAGACCCACCCGCAAAACGTTTTGAGGCGTGCGATTGGTGATAGAGCCACCTGCAAGTACCTTGAGGCGTGCGATTGGTGATTGACCCACCCGCATGCGCCTTGAGGCTACGATTGGAGATGGAAAGTATTTTGCGGGTTTGTCTCCCGCGCGTTTCACAAGATACCGCTTGAAGCAACGACCCCTGCACGGCAGGGGTCGTTGCTGTAGATAGGGGAAGAAGCTATCCGCTTTCAGTCGGCTTTGATGGGATAGTATTCGGATATGCGGTGAAAGGTGACAATGCCTCGGGTCGATCCATCCTTTACGACTCGCTTTACGTCGCGGTCGGGCTTGTACACGCCGAGAAATTCATATTGCCCGTATTGATTTCTCGCATGGACGACGCAGGTGGTAAAGTCCGCCGCCCGCGCGGAAAGAGGGTCGTCCCAAATTACCTCAATCGTATTCTCATCGAGAGAGATCTCATTCTGCCATTTTCCGCCCTTATCTCCCGTCCAATTGCTGTGTGCAATGAACCAAACGCTGAACTTTTCGGGGGTGGCTTTCAGGGCATAAAGCAGAAGTCCTAACTTTCCGAATCGGTTTGCCTGAGACATGTCCCACCTATAGCGCTTGGCACATTCCTCGTAGACGTCCCTGCTGTTCGTGCCGCTTTCCTTGCCGCGCACAAGATCCCGAAACGGAAGGGCAATTCTCCTTCTGCAATCCGAACAGAATTTTTCTCCCTCGGGGATATAGTTCAATTCACACTCGGGACATTTGATGTACTTCATTCGTTTTCTCCTGATTCGTTTGAATTCCATTCATATATTCGCAGGAGAACGAAGTTTTTCCTTCCGAAATCAAAAAATTTTCTGATTTTTGTATGCAAAAGGGGACCGACGAGGCGTCGGTCCCCAAATCGGCGACAAGCCGATCCTTTCAAAATTAACATGAGGACGTCGGAGTGAACTTCCAACGGATCGTTTCGGCAAGGAAAAAGGCGCAATCGGATCGATCCCGGTCGGCGAAGCTCTTCACCTGTTCATCGTCCGTCCAGCAGACCTTTCCGTCCTCGAAGAAGACCGAAGTTTCAAAGATAATAGGGTATTCATCTTCGATTTCCATGTGCCCGTAACCGTTGCAGAGATTCGTCTCGGGATTTCCCGTGAGCTCGAACAGGACGTCGCAGCTCCACGCGGAAAAGCGAAGATAGAGCTTTTCGCCCTTTTTGTAGATTTTTTCGACATAGGCGTCATGGAGACCCGAGGTGGCCTCGATGAGACCCTCGACGTCGGCTTCGGTTTTGAGACCGAACCATTCGGGAACGCGAATGCCCGCTTGGATTTTTCTGCACCGCTCCAAAACTTCGTCATCGGCTTCGTGCCCCAAGAGCCAATCATAGCCCTCGCTTTTCCCTCTTTTGACCCAATGTTCCGCCCGCGTGTCGAAGATGAACACGTCGATGCGAATGCTTTGATCGATGAGAGAAAAAAAGGGCACACGCTTGAGTTCCTGCCCGTCCCGATCAAAAATGAGCGCTTCGGCAGAATCTTTATGGTGGTAAATCGCAAAGACGGCGGAATCGTAAAACCCGTTCTTTTCTTTGACCCGTGCTATCATTTTTTGCCTCCGAGCAAGATTATACGAAAAACGGGGAATTCTGTCAAGCGGCGGGAAGGGGAGAGGGGAGCGGGCTAAAGGGGGAGCGGGCGGAACCGCCGTATCCGTGGCATTGAGCGGAAAGCGCGACTGCGAGGAAGCGGATCCACGGAGAGCTTACGGACATCTGAATGTGGTGACGAAACCCGCCTTTTTGGGGCGGGTTTCGGAGAAAATGCTTTTTTGGTTTTTGGGGTAAAATTGGGGAAAAATTTTCCAAAACTTTGATTTTTGGTAGAGCTTTGATAGGGTGAAACGAACTTTGATTTGGAATGAAAAGCATTGACGTTTATCAGCACCTGTTCAGGTGTTTTATTTGCCCTTTTCTTTTCGTGTTATTTTGCTTCTTCCACTTTGTAAAAATAATAATTTTCTGCTTTTTGGATTTGTCATGGTCAAATTTCCCCGTTTTTCCTTTCTTGTCTTTTTCGGATTTCATTCGCAAATTTTGCAAACGAATGATCGTCGGATTTTAGAATCTCTTTTTTCTTTGACGTTTTCAATCCTCTTGCTGTTCCTTCATCGCAGAGTCTGAGGTTTTGGTGAAGTTCGATGAGTGCGTCGGCAACTGCATCGGAAGTTAGTTTCTTGTCTTCCATATTTTCTCCTTGCAAATTAAAAAGTGCGCATATGATTCATTCGCATTTTGGGCAATGAAGTTCAGAAAGAGTTTCATATTCCTGCAGTGTAACGGTTTGGACTTCCCCGCACTTTTTACACTCTATCTGAATTTTCTGGACGGGCTCATACCCAATCAAATCTTTCAGTTTCATTTTACCGCCGCTCTTTTTGTCTACATTGTTGTAAATGGCAATAATGAGATGATAGACTTCATCGCTATTCAAAGTCATATATCGCGGTTTTTCCCTTTTCGGCTTGATTTCATCGGAAGCACAAACCAACTTCAAATTGCCGAGATCGACATTGGGGAATTTGCTGTTCCATTCCTCACGCGTTCCAAGGTAGATGATTCTCTTGAGTTCGGGACAGGTCGGTCGTCCGACAACAAATTGAGAAATCAATGCCTTCGGTTCTATCTTTAAGACAGTTGACGGAATTGTAATCTGTCTCAACATGATTCCGTGGAATGCTCCCTCGGCAATATTTTTCACATAGCTCGGCACAGTAAAAGATCTCGCATCCCCGTATATGGCAAAGCGGAGTGCGGTAACGCCATCCTCGGCAAAAGTGTGCTCATCCATCCTTTTCAGCACCCTTCCATTCTCAAGTTTGACTGTCTCCATTCTGTAAGTGGGGTCGGGATTATAGGGAAGCATTTGAAGCTTCTCTTTGATATCGTATGGTACGGAATACCCTATAATATCGAATAACTTGAATAGCAATTCGGTATTTTCGACAAATGACACCGAATGGTCTAAAGTGCGCAAGACGTTACAGTAGATCGTCCAGTAGCCGGCACATCTGTCAATGTCCCAGCCTTTCCAATCGATGAGTTTCTTGTAGAGTTGCGTAATTTCCTCGCATGACATGAGAGAATAAAATTGCTCTCGCTGCTTTTTTAATTCATTCAGATAATCTTTTTCAAAACCGTATACCGCCAAGGAAATACTACAATCCCACAAAAAGTTTGGTCCGCCCGAAAAAACCTTTCGCCCACGCATGGAATCGAGCAGATAATGGAGCAGAAAATGCTCGATTTTGTTTGCATATACAAGTTGTTCCCGAGCATTGTATGGCTTCAATTTTGCGAGCTCGGTGCCATCGCCATTATTTTTTTATCCCATATTGCCGCGTTGGTTCTCTTTGCGATATCATCAAGTTCATATTCCATAATGTGATGAATATCCAGCCATTCTTTTCCCCGTTTTGTCGGATTTTCATCGAAATTTTTATCGACTCCTCCGTATTTCCCTTTGAGATGGGCGCAATATACGAAGTAGATTGAACGCGCCTCTTCGGCGTTCTCGAGGGGGAGTGCTTTGATTTGTTCGACAAATTCGCGATCTGACATATTTTATCTCCTTTTATTGATTTTCAGTTTGACACTCGGGGCTATTTTACCGAAAAGACCCCATCGATTTCCTACAAAATCACATGTGAGAAACCCACTTCTGACAACCCGACTTGCTGTACTTTTTCCCTAAAAATGCGGGAATCCTAAAACGAATAATCGTTTTAGGATTCTCTTGGTGGGCAGGGGTGGATTCGAACCACCGAAGTCAGTGACGTCAGATTTACAGTCTGATCCATTTGGCCGCTCTGGAACCTACCCGTATGATGAAGTTGAAGTGAAATCGGTGGAGCCGGTGACGGGAATTGAACCTGCAACCTGCTGATTACAAATCAGCTGCTCTGCCGATTGAGCTACACC
>CANQAX010000047.1 GCA_947589235.1 uncultured Clostridia bacterium | reverse complement strand
CGTCCGGCGTTCGGCAGAGACCGTTGGGATGCCCGGCGCTAGGCAGACACCGCTGGGGGTGTTCGCCGCTCGGCAGACACCGTTGGTGCGTCCGGCGCTCGGCAGACACCGTTGGGCGTTCGCCGCTCGGCAGACACCGATGGGGCGTCCGACGCTCGGCAGACACCGATTTGTCATTTCGACCAAGCGTAGCGCGTGGAGAAATCTCTTGCCGCAGTGCGGACCTCTCTTACCGGGAGGTTTTTTCTATGAAGAAAGAAGGTGTTTTGCAACCGCTGTGGAAGCGTCTGCTGTTTTCGGAAGTCATTCTCGAAAAGTCGCGCTCGCAGAAACTTGCATGGATCGCCGTCACCGCGGCGCTGTGCGTGCTCGCAAACTTTGCCGAATTCAAGTTTGCCGACATCCAGTTTTCGCTCACGATCTTCGCTTCCGTCCTCGCGGGGATCATCGTGGGACCGGTGTTCGGCTTCGTCGCCTCCATGCTCGGCGACTTCCTCGGATTCGTCGTGAACAGCTGGGGCTTCATGTACATGCCGTGGGTGGGGCTCTCGTGCGCGTGCATGGCGCTCATCGCGGGGTTTGTCATCAATATCCCCATGGAATTCAAGGGGAGCGGGTATCTGAAACTTGCCGTCATCTGCGTCCTCGTGCTCCTCGTCTGCTCGGTGGGGATCAACACGACGGGCTTCTACTTCTACTATACGAGGGTCGGGTTCACGTCCAAGGCGCTTGCGCTCGTCGAAGAACATTTCGGGGAGAACGGCTTCTTCGCCTATGCGCTCGTCCGCCTCTTCTTCATGGGGCAGATCTGGAACAGCCTGTTCAACTACGTCCTGCTCTTTCTCGCGGTGCCCCTTCTGAATGCCGCCAAGCCGCTAAAGATCCGCATTCGTTGAGGAAAAAATTCACTCGGTCAACCGCTTGCGGTTGACTTTTCCCTTTCGCGGCGCTATAATCTATAATAACCGTATGATCGAAGGAGGGCGGCGCATGCAATCGCTCCTGTTGGCACAATTCGGCGCGAACGAGCGGGGGATCGTCCTGTTCGGGTTCGAGATCTATTACTATGCACTCTGTATCGTGGGCGGAATTTTGCTCGCGACGACGCTCTCCGCGCTCCTTCTGAAGAGGCGGAACATGTCGTCCGAGTTCATCTTCACCCTCTTTTTGTTCTGTATCCCGACGGCGCTCATCTGCGCCCGCCTCTTCTACTGCATCACCGACGGCATGCACATCAAGGATTGGTTCTCGTGGTCGAGCATCCGCAACGGCGGGCTCTCCGTCATCGGCGGCGTCATCGGCGGCGTCGGAATGGGCTTTCTCGTCTGCCTCGTGCGGAAGGTCGAGTTCTTCCGTGCGGCGGACTGCGTCGTCGTCACCATCGGCGTGGCGCAGGCGCTGGGAAGGTGGGGGAATTTCTTCAACATGGAAGTGTACGGCGGCGCCGTCACAAATCCTTCCCTGCAATGGTTCCCCTTCGCCGTGCCCGTGAGCAATCTCTATGAGAGCGGCGTGGGCGCCTTCTCCGACCCCAACGCGACGTGGCACTATGCCTTCTTCTTCTATGAGATGCTGCTCAACCTCATCGGGTTTGCCGTTCTCTTCACGGCGGCATGGTTCCGAAAGAAGAAGCCCAACGGCGTTCTCACCTTCGCCTACTTCGTCTGGTACGGGCTGGTGCGCGCCGTCATGGAACCGCTCCGCGACCCGCGCTACATTCTGAACGGCGCCGACATCCCGTGGAGCGAGCTCTTCTCCATCCTCATGATAGGGTTCGGGATCATCGGCATTCTGCTCCTTCTCATCCGCAACTATGTGCGGGAGGGGGCATTCGTCGGCAGCCGAAGGGGGGACCCCTGCGGGATCTCGGAGTACATGACGCCCTATAAGGACGACCCGCCCTATTTCTCGAAGATCAACATGTTCGGCTCAAAGTATCCGCCCAAGCCCGAGAAGAGCAAGAAGGGCGCGGCTCCCATGGAAGAGCCGAAGGAAAACGAGCCGCCGAAAGAAAATGATCCGCCGAAAGAAAACGATCCGCCGAAGGACGGCACGGCGGGCGAGGGGGAAGGAAGATGAGAAATCTCACGCTGCTCACCGATCTCTATCAGCTCACGATGGGGCAGGGGTATTTCCGCGAGGGCAAGCAGGAACAGCTCGCCGTGTTCGACATCTTCTTCCGTCCCAACCGCCTCATCACCTATTCGGTCGCCGCGGGCATGGAACAGGCGGCGGAGTACCTCGAACAGCTCCGCTTCTCGGAGGACGACATCGCCTATCTCCGCGGGCTCGGAATGTTCGGCGAGGACTTCCTCGCCTACCTCGGGAAGCTCCGCTTCACGGGGGACGTGTTCGCCGTGCGCGAGGGGGAGATCGTGTTCCCCTACGAGCCCATTTTGACCGTGCGCGCGCCGATGATACAGGCGCAGCTCGTCGAGACGGCGCTCCTCACCTTCGTCAACCATCAGACGCTCATCGCATCCAAGGCGTCCAAGATCTGCGCCGCCGCGGGCGGCGGCGTCATGGAGTTCGGTCTGCGCCGCGCGCAGGGTCCCGACGCGGGCATCTACGGCGCGCGGGCGGCGATCATCGGCGGGTGCGTCTCCACATCCAACGTGTACGCGGGCAAGCTGTTCTCCGTTCCCGTCTCGGGGACGATGGCGCACAGCTGGGTGATGAATTTCCCCTCCGAGCTCGAGGCGTTCCGCGCCTACGCCCGCTCCTTCCCCGACAACTGCCTCCTTCTCGTGGACACCTATGATACCCTCCGCAGCGGCGTGCCGCATGCCATCGAGGTGTTCAGGGAACTCCGCGCCGCGGGGCACGAGCCCAAGGGCATCCGCCTCGATTCGGGCGATCTTGCCTATCTTTCCAAGGAAGCGCGGAAGATGCTCGACCGCGCGGGTTTCGAGAAGACCATCATCTGCGCCTCGGGCGACCTCGACGAGACTTCCATCCGCTCCCTCAAGGAGCAGGGCGCGAAGATCGACAGCTGGGGCGTGGGGACCAAGCTCATCACGAGCGCCGACCTTCCCGCCCTCGGCGGCGTCTACAAGCTCGCCGCGGTGTACGAAGACGGCGTCGAAATTCCCAAGATCAAGCTCTCCGACACGACGGAAAAGATCACGAACCCCTCCTTCAAGGAGGTATACAGGATCTACGACGGGAAGTCGGGCATGGCGCTCGCGGACTACATCACCCGCGCGGGGGAGACGGTGGACGAGAGCAAGCCGCTCGAGCTCTTCCACCCCGTCGATACATGGAAGCGCATGCGCGTGACGGGATTCCGCGCGCGCAAGCTCCGCGAGCCGCTCATTTCGGGCGGAAAGCGGGTCGCCCCCGTCCGCTCCCTCGCGGAGATCGCGGCATACAGGCGGGAGGAATACGCCCGCTTCTGGGAAGAGTATACCCGTCAGGACATGCCGCATATCTATAAGGTGGACCTGTCGCCCGCGCTCCACTCCCTGAAACGCGAGATGGTAGAGCGGTTCGGGAAGGGGGAATGATGTTCGGGCTGTATACGGAAAAGGACGTCCGCGCGCTCGTCAGGCGTCTCAAGGAAGATTACGGCGCCGTGCTCGCCCGCGGAAAGGCGGAGAGGGAGTCGCTCATCTCGGAAAACCGCGCCCTCGCCGCCCGCGTCTCCCTGCTCGAGGACGAGAGGAAGAACGTCTCGGAGGCGCTCGTCTCCGCCTCGCGCGAGGGGGAGCGGATCGTTCGCGAAGGGGAATTGCAGGCGGAGGGCGCCCGCAGGGAGTTCGAGCTCCTCGCCGAAAAGTGCAGGCTGCTCCTCGACCGTCTCACCAAGAAATATCCCGACGAGGAGGACATCGCGGAGTATGCGGCGTTCCGCGCCGAACTCGACAGCCGCCTCGGACAGGAAGAGGAGACCGACTTCGATCTCGATGAGGTCATGGCGCCGAAGGAACCGCTCGATTTGGGAAAACTGTGCCGCGAACTCGGGCTCATGGAGGACGACGAATGAAATACAAGAATGCCATCCGCACCCTGCTCTGCTGCGTCATCATGCTCGTCCTGCTCGCTATCGACCTCGTCTCCAAGATGTTCGCGCACATCACCAATCTCCATCAGGCGACCTACTTTCTCGGGATCGTCCGCATTTGGGTGCTCATGAATCCCGGCGCGGCGTTCGGTCTCGCGGGGGACAACCCGAAGGGCATGATCGCGATCACCGCACTCACCGTCGTGCTCATCATCGGCATCGCCGTCCTCTTCTTCACGGTGTTCCGCAAGAACTTCGCCGTGAAGGTCCCGCTCGCCGTCATCGAGGCGGGCGCGGTGGGCAACCTCATCGACAGGCTGTACTTCCACTCCGTGCGCGACTTCATCGACGTCGTGCGCTTCCTCTTCATTCCGCAGTACACCTGCAACATCGCCGACATCTTCATCGTGTTCGGCGCCATCGTGCTCGTGTTCATCATCCTGTTCATCGGTCCCGGCGCGGTGTTCCCCCTCACCAAGAAGTGGCGGGAGGAATCCAAGCGGCAGGACGCCGAGCGCGAGAAGGAGCGCGCGGAGAGGCGGGAGAAAAGGGAACAGAAACGGGTGGACAAGATGCTCGAGCGCGCGGGATACAGCGGTCCCGACGAAGGGGACGGGGAGTGAACGTCCTGTCCTACCGGTCGGAGGGGGGCGTCCGCGCGGACGTCTTTCTCTGTGAACGGACGGAGTTGACCCGTTCCGCCGTCAAGCGGCTCGCGGACGAGGGGAACGTCTCCGTCAACGGATCGCCCGTCAAGGCGGGGCATCTTCTCCGCGCGGGGGACGTCGTCACTGTCGCCGTTCCCGACCCCGTGCCCACTTCCGCCCTGCCCGAGGATCTCCCCGTGGACATCGTCTATGAGGACGACGACATCGCCGTCGTCAATAAGGCGCAGGGCATGACGGTGCATGCGGGCGCGGGAAACCGAACGGGAACGCTCGTCAACGCGCTCCTCTTCCGCTTGGGGAGCTTGAGCGGCGTCGGGGGGGAGATCCGCCCCGGCATCGTGCACCGAATCGACAAGGATACCTCGGGGCTGCTCGTCGTCGCGAAGAACGACAATGCGCACCTCTCCCTCTCCCGCCAGATCGCCGAAAAGACGGCGAAGCGCGAATACCTCGCCCTCCTCGAGGGGGTCGTGAAGGAGGAGAGCGGGCACATTTCGACGGACATCGGGCGGGACCCGCACGACCGCGTGAAGATGGCGGTTTTGCCCGACGGAACGGGCAGGCGCGCCGAGACGGACTTCTTCGTGGAAGAGCGCTTCCGCGGATACACCCTGACCCGCTTTTCGCTCGGCACGGGGCGGACGCACCAGATCCGCGTCCATGCCCGCACGATGGGGCACCCCGTCGTCGGGGACAAGCTGTACGGGAGCAAAAAGCAGAGGTTTTCCCTCGACGGGCAGCTCCTGCACGCCTTCCGCCTCACCCTCACGCACCCCGTCACGGGGGAGAGGATGACCTTCACGGCGCCGCTTCCCGATTACTTCGAGCATGTGCTCGGCATCTTGAGGAGGGAAGGATGAAAGTTCTCATGGACGGCGGCGAAATGCGCCGTGCCATCGCCCGCCTCGCCGCGCTCGCGGCGGAGAAGAACGGCGGAACGGACGGGCTCGTGCTCGTCGGGATCCGCACGCGGGGCGTCGTGCTCGCCCGCCGCATGCGCGAGGAGATCAAAAGAAACGAGGGGACGGACGTGCCCGTCGGCATTCTCGACATCGCGCTCTACCGCGACGATCTGCTCTCGGGAGGCTGCGACGCCGTGTTCAAGGGGAGCGAGCTCGATTTCGACCTCGACGGCAAGAACGTAGCCCTGTGCGACGACGTGCTCTTCACGGGCAGGACCGTCCGCGCTGCCCTCTCCGCGCTCTCCGCGCTCGGCAGGGCGAAGTCCGTGCGGCTGTATTGCCTCGTTGACCGCGGGCACCGCGAATTGCCGTTTTGTGCGGATGGGGTAGGGAAAAACGTCCCCACGTCCCGCGAAGAACGCATTCTCGTCCGCTTTTCGGAGACGGACGGTGAGGACGGCATCTATTTGGATTCCATAAAAGAAAGGAGATAGAATTATGGCAAAAAAGACAAACAACAACGAACAGAAAAAGACCTCGAGATGGCGCTTTGTCGACCTTCTCGCCTTCGCGGCGCTGGCGGCTTCGGCAGTTTTGCTCCTCGTCGGACCCCTTCTCGGGTTCCTTCTCGACAATCAGGTCGGGCATGCGCTCCTCAACGCGCTCAACATCATCGCGCAGTACTGCTTGCTCGCAGCCATCGCCATTCCCGCGTGGTACTTCGTGCGCGGCAAGCGGAAGGTGTGGAAAGTGATTTACTTCATTGTCCTCCTCGTGTACATCGCGGGCACCATCCTTGGCGTTGCCCTCGGCATCTGAAATCGGAAAAAACGGCGCTTCGGCGCCGTTTTTTCTTTACAAACCGCGCCCGAATCCGTATAATAGTGAGTATGAATCCCGTAGTTGCCATTGTCGGACGTCCCAATGTGGGAAAGAGCACCTTCTTCAACAAGGTCGCCGGCAGAAAAATTTCCATCACCGAGAACAGACCGGGCGTCACGCGCGACCGCATCACCGTGGACGCGGAATGGCGGGGGAAGCCGTTCACCCTCGTCGACACGGGGGGCATCGAGCTCGACAGCGAGGACATGATGTGGCGGCAGATCGCCATGCAGGCGTCCCTCGCCGTGGACACCGCGGACGTCATCTTGTTCTTCACCGACGCCCGCGAGGGGCTCACTTCCTCCGATTACGACGTCGCCGAGAAGCTCCGCCGCTCGCATAAGCCCATCGTGCTCGTCGTCAACAAGGTGGACGAGTATTCGGCGGACAAGCTCTCCGAGTTCTATTCGCTCGGGCTCGGCGAACCGTTCGCCGTCTCCTCCGAGCATTCGCGCGGCATCGGCGACGTGCTCGACAAGGCGGTGGAGTTCTTCCCCAAGGGGGAGACGGAGGAGGACGGTTCCCTCCGCATCGCCGTCGTGGGCAAGCCCAATGCGGGGAAGAGTTCGCTCGTGAACAGGCTCTTGGGCGAGGAGCGCACCATCGTCACGCCCGTCGCGGGCACCACGCGCGACGCCGTGGACACCCGTTTCGAGCGGGACGGCAGGGCATACACCATCATCGACACCGCGGGCATCCGCCGCAAGCGGTCGGTCAATGACGACGTGGAGTACTATTCCGTGCTTCGCGCCATCGACGCGGTCAAGCGCGCAGACGTCGTCCTCATCGTCGTGGACGCGGCGGAGGGGATCACCGAGCAGGACGTGAAGATCGCGGGCATCGTGCACGAGGAGGGGAAGCCCTCCGTCGTCGTCATGAACAAGTGGGACCTCATCGAAAAGGACACCCACACCATGCAGACCTTTGAAAAGGACATCGCGGAGGAGCTCAAGTTCATGAGCTACTTTAAGTCCGCCTACGTCTCCGCCAAGACGGGACAGCGCACCGAAAAGCTGCTCTCGGCGGCGGCGGAAGCGTACGAGCATGCCTCCTTCCGCGTGCCGACGGGCGGGCTCAACGACTTGCTCTCCGATGCCGTCCGCATCACCGAGCCGCCGAGCTATCTGGGCAGGCGCATGAAGCTGTATTACGCCGCACAGGTCTCCGTCCGCCCGCCGCTCTTCGTCCTTCAGGTCAACGACGAGACGCTGCTGCACTTTTCCTACGAGCGGTATCTCGAGAACGTCATCCGCGGCGCATACGACTTTTCGGGCACGCCCATCAAGATCTGCGCCCGCAGCAAAAAGGAGAAGGAATGAGGGAACTCGCGTTTTCCGAACTTTGGTATTGGTTCCTCCTGATGGCGGTCCTGTGCTACTTTATCGGCTGCTTCAACTTTGCCGTCCTCATCGCGCGCATCAAACACAAGGATATCCACAAGATGGGGAGCGGAAATCCGGGGACCATGAACATCAGCCGCGAATTCGGGCTCAAAGTCGGGCTTTTGAACTTCCTCCTCGACGCGTGCAAGGGGGGCGTTCCCGCCGTCATCAGCTACTTCATCTTCCGCGGCTGCGTCTTTGCGGGCACCGGTGTCGTCATCTCCGACTTCACGCGGTACTTCTGCGGCGTGTGCGTCGTCATCGGGCACATCTGGCCCGTCACCATGAAGTTCAAGGGCGGGAAGGGCATCGCCTCCACGCTCGGACTGTTCTGGTTTTGTATCGCCTGCGAGAGATGGTGGTACTTCCTCATCGCGACGGCGGCGCTCCTGTTCCTCGTCGTCGGCTACATCGCCCTCACCGAATGGGGGTCGATGGGCTCGCTCTTCGGCGTGACGGGTTTCTCCGTCTGGCAGGGGATCGAATTCTGCGTCCGCTACGAGGGAATGTCGAATGTATGGGTCATCGCGTGCTTTCTGTGCCTCTTCGCGCTCAACTTCCTCACTTGGTTCGCCCATCGGAAGAACCTTGTGCGGCTGTTTGCGGGGGAGGAGCACCGCACGTCCGTCCGCAAACTTTCCCATGGCAAGCGCGGCATGAAGAACATGTAGCGGGGAAGGCATTATTCCGCCCCCCCGTGGCGTTACCGCGTCATTCTGAACCCATACGAGTGAGGGGGAAACGCGTCATTCTGCCCTGTCACCTCATTCCGAGCCGCGCGCCTATCTCTTGCCCTCCCCCTGCGTAAGGGGGAGGGGTAGGGGAGGGGGTACGCCCTCATATCCGTTCCCCTACGCTGCGCGTCATTCTGAACCCCCTTGCGGGGTGAAGAATCCCGAGGAACGAAGTCCGAACTTTCATCAACGGGATGTTTCGGTCGCTACGCTCCCTCAACATGACGCGGCAGGAAGTCCGTCTTCGTGCGTGTCATTCTGAAAGGAGCGGAGCACCGCACGGAGCAAAAGGCGAACGTGCGGTGCGGAGCGACCGAAGAATCCCGTTATCCGAACAGATCGCACGAAAAAGCAGAATCAAAGAAGCGCGCCCCGCGGCATGTGCCGCGGGGCGCGCCCGTATTCTCAAAAATTGCTTAACCCGAGCAGAAAATCCGTATTCTCAAAAATCGCTCAACCCGAGCAGAAAGTCCGCCGTAACGCCGAAATAGACGGCGAGTTTATAGACGGCTTCGATGGTAGGCAACTGTTTGCCCGTCTCCCAATAGCTGATGGAAGCGTTGCTCAAGCCGAGTTCCTTTGCAAGCTGGTTTTGCCCGATATTCTTCTCCGTTCTCAACTGTTTCAGGCGTTCTCCGAAAAGGCGTCGGTCGAATTCCCTCATACCATGTATTCTAATAAAAATGAGAGAAATTACTTGACTTCTAATTATAATTAGAATATAATGAAGGAAAACGATATAGGGGGTACAGAGGAAAAATGTCCCAGAAAAAAGTCATCAGGCGCGCCCTTGCGCTCGGCTTCTGCCTTCTTCTCGCGATTGTCGCGCTGCTGTTCCCGGTCAAGAAGACGATCGTCCGCGCGGGAGCGGGCAACGGGGTTAACCGCAAAGTCGAATCGACGGAGGAGCTTTCCGCCCTTCTCGAGCACGTCTCGGGACGGATGGGGGAGAGCGGGACGGCGTTCGCCTCGCTTGCCGCGAGCAGCGCATCCGAATACGAGAGCGTGACGCTCGAAGACACGATGCGCATGTCGCTCAAGATCAGCCAAGGTCTGCGTCTTTCGCGGACGACCATAGACCGTCAGATGACGGCATACTTCACCGAGGATGCGACGTATTACGTCACGGAGGCGACGATCTCGAGCAAGGTCGTCATCCCCGAGGAGCGGGATAAAGGTGAAGTCGTGACGGAGGAGATCCGCGACAAGGCGGACGTCTCCATCCGTCTCCACATCTATAGGGACGACGAAGTGTGCATGATCCTCTTCGAGCGCTTCACCGCGGTCATAAACGGCGAGACGCATTCTCTCCCTTCCGACGTTCTCGGGAAGTGGGTCCTGTTCTCCGCCGAGGACGACATGGGTCTCTATGAGGAGATCGCCTCCATCGACATGCACAACTTCGAGGTGCTTTCCCTCATGGGGAGGGTGCTCGAGGACAAGACGAATTTCGACCGCTCGGGCGATATCTACACCATGGACGACGATATCTTCGACGACTTTGTAATCGCAGTCCAACAGCTCAATGGCGTCGATTCAAGCTACTTGCCCGAAGGGTATACGGGGAAGGGGAGCTTCGTCGCGAACCTGCGCAACAGCCGCACCCCGAAGGTCACGCTCGAGTACAATGAGACCTATTCGACCAAACTCAGCTCCCTCACCATGAAGAGCTCGTCGTCGGAAGAGTTGGCATTTTCCAACATCGACAACACGGTCGTCAAGGCGCCCTCCTCGAAGAGAGCATTGACGCCCGAGGAGCTCGTCGATTTCCTCGAGGATTGGGAGGGTTGAGATGGAAGAACGGCAGAATCAAACGGAACAGCCCGCGGTAACAGAACAACCCGTACAGCCCGTGACGGCGGAACAGCCCGCACAACCCGTACAGAACGAACAGCCCGTACAACCCGTACAGAACGAACAGCCCGCACAGCCTGCGGCGGAGCAGAAGCCGCAGGGAAAGAACCGCAAGGGTGCGGTGGCGGCGCTTCTCACCTGCGCCATCGTGCTTCTCTGCCTGCAGGGCATTCTGATGATCCTGTACCTTGCGGGCATCATTACCCTGTTCGGCGACTCGGTGGACATCGTCTCGGTCTTTGAGATCATCGAAGATCTCTTCCGCTTCAACCGCGCCTCGGCGTATTATATCCTGACGGGATTCGCCTTTGCAATCATCTACATCGTCATGTTCATTTTCATGGTGCGCTCGTTTGTGATCTCGGTGCGGAATTGCGCCCTTCTCAAGAAGATGACGCCGCCGTACATTCGGATCGCCATGGTCGAATTTTCCGAGCGGCTCTCCGAGATGTTCTTCCTCTACACTTGCGTTCCCATTGCGATTGCCGCGATGATGGGGGAGACGCACCTCAGCGGAGCGGCGGTCACCATGCTCGTCTTGGTTCCGCTGGCGCAGGTCGCACAGGACGTCGTCATGCGCCTCACGGCGGATAAGCGCGCCCCCATCGGGGAAATGCTCTTCGACATCGGGAAGAACGCGTTCCAGTATGCGCTGTTCTGCGTGCTCGTCTCGCTCCTGCGCGCGCCTGTGTTCCGCGACTTCATCCGCGGCGCCATCATCCTGTTCAACGGGAATATCGGGTTCAGCGGCGGATTCTTCTCCTTCCTGCACCTGTTCTACATTCATCTCATCGCGCCCGTGCTCTACGTCGTCCTGTTGGCCCTCTGCTACCGCGTGATCGCAGTCTCCCTGCTCGACCCGCTCGAACTCCGCAAGCGGAGAGCCCACTCCGTAATGAAGCGCGCGGTCATCTTTGCGGGCGTGCTGCTCGGGACGCAGCTCGTGCTCGGCGCTCTCCTCGCGAACGTGCTCGAGGGCTTCTCCGCCGCCATGTTCGGGGATTGGTTCCTGCTCGTGAGGGACAGCCACCTTCCCGTGTTCGCCCTCCTCGTCGGCTGCATGCTCCTCGATCTCCTTTGGGAGGAACCAAAGCCCTTGAAGCCGGTCGCCGCAAAGGCGGGACAGTAGAAAAAAATACAATAAAGTACGATAAAGCGCGCCCCGCGGCTTATGCGGGTTGCGGTAGGGATTCTATGGATAAGCGGTTTGGCGGTTAGTCAAACCGCTTATTCGTTGTCCTTCCCGAAGTTTAAGCGGCTTCTTCCTGCGCAAGGTCGGGAATTACTCCCACGCAGTTGTAGATGATTTCCACCGCCTGTGTCCGCTTGCCGCCGTCAACCTTCCGCTTCTCATGCACGA
>CANQAX010000046.1 GCA_947589235.1 uncultured Clostridia bacterium | reverse complement strand
GGGCGGGTGTCGAGCGTTGCGAGACAGGTGGGGGCGCTTCTCATACCTGCCCCTGCTTGCGGGGGCGGGTGTCGAGCGTTGCGAGACAGGTGGGGGCGCTTCTTTGACCTGCCCCCATTCATGGGGGCAGGTGTCGAGCGCAGCGAGACGGGTGGGGGCGCTTCCCGGACCTGCCCCTGCTTGCGGGGGCGGGTGTCGAGCGTTGCGAGACTGGTGGGGGCACTTCTCATACCTGCCCCTGCTTGCGGGGGCGGGTGTCGAGCGCAGCGAGACAGGTGGGGGAACTTCTCATACCTGCCCCTGCTTGCGGGGGCGGGTGTCGAGCGTTGCGAGACAGGTGGGGCTATAATCCCAAATGTCTGTAAATATCCGAGCAGACGCCCTTGAAATTCGAGTTTATCTCCTTATCGGTGTAGCGTAGAACGGTATATCCGAGCCCCTCGAGAAAGGCGTCGCGAAGCTTGTCCTGCTCTTTTGCCTCTTCCTCATAGTGTTGCGAACCGTCCAATTCAATGACAAGATGTTTCTCCGCGCAACAAAAGTCCACGATATACCGATTGATCACCTTTTGCCGCGTGAATTTTACAGGCAAAGAGTTCAAGAACCGATACCAAAGCGTTTTCTCTTCCTTTGTCGCATTTTTTCGCAATGATTTTGCATTGGGAACAAGTTGATGATTTTGAATTTTGGTGTGCATATTCAACCCCCACCCCTACCCCGCCCCCTTCAAAGGGGGCAGGTCTTTCTCTATTGTTGCTTGCGGAAATACGCCGCTTTCAAAGGGGGCAGGTCTTACTCTATCGTTACCTGCGGGAACCCGTCACCATCAAAGGGGGAGGCTATTCAACCCCTCCACCGCATACGGCAGAGCCGCTCTTTGCCTTCAACCCCCACCCCTACCCCGCCCCCTTCAAAGGGGGCAGGTCTTTCCCTATCGTTGCTTGCGGAAATCCACCGCTTTCAAAGGGGGCAGGTATGTCCGTCCCAGCAATATTTCGCCATGTCGACGGAGCCGTCCGAAACTTCGACGCCCTCAGAGCGGAGAAGCCGCGCCTGTACGTCCATGCCCCCGAAGGCGAACGCAGGCGCAAGCCGCCCTTCTCGATTGACGACGCGGTGACAGGGCACGACGACGGGCGTCGGGTTTCTATGGAGGGCGTTCCCCACCTGCCGCGCCGCCCTCGGATGCCCGATGGCGCAAGCAATCATGCCGTAGGTCACGACCTTCCCCCTCGGCACCGTTTTGAGATATTCATACACGGCTTCGTCAAAGGTCATTGTTTTGATACCAATTTTTGATGGAGTTTCATGAGCTCGACGGCGCATTCGGATCCGCTGTTGAGTTTGCCCCAAAAGCCGTAGGCTTCCATGACGGCGCGGTCATTGGCACAGCGTCGTGCTCCTTACTTATCCTTATTCGTCTTCAGAATCTGCATGAAAACTTCGCTGGGGACTTCGACGGTGCCGATCTGGCGCATCCGTTTTTTGCCCTCCTTCTGCTTTTCGAGGAGCTTCTTCTTCCGCGTGATGTCGCCGCCGTAGCACTTGGCGAGCACGTCCTTCCGCACCGCCTTGACCGTCTCGCGGGCGATGATCTTGCCCCCCACCGCCGCCTGCACGGGAATTTCAAACAGCTGGCGCGGAATGGCGTCCTTCAGATTTTCGCAGAGCATTCTGCCGCGGGCGTAGGCGCGTTCCTCGTGCACGATGATGGAGAGCGCATCGCACGGGTCCCCGTTCAGCAGAATGTCGAGCTTGACGAGCTTGCTCCGCTCGTACCCCGCGATCTCGTAATCGAAACTCGCATATCCCTTGGTGCGCGACTTGAGCTCGTCGAAGAAGTCGTACACGATCTCGTTGAGGGGAAGCCTGTATTCGAGCTTGACCCGACGCGCGTCGAGATAGGTCATGTCCCCGAACACCCCCCTCTTGTCGCGGCAGAGGTCCATGACGGGACCCAAAAAGTCGGGCGGGGTGTACACTTCCGCCTTGACGATGGGCTCCTCCATGTAGTCGATGTCGGAGGGCGGCGGAAGGTGGGAAGGGTTGTCCACGTACAGCTCGCTCCCGTCCGTCTTGTGCACGAGGTAGGAAACGGAGGGCGCGGTGGTGATGATCTCCAGATTGAACTCCCGCTCGATGCGCTCCTGAATGATCTCCATGTGGAGAAGTCCCAAGAACCCGCAGCGGAACCCGAAGCCGAGCGCGACCGAGTTGTCTGGCTCGAAGATGAGGGAAGCGTCGTTGAGCTTGAGCTTTAAGATGGCTTCCTTGAGGTCGAGGAACTTGCTCCCGTCCAAGGGATAGATGCCGCAGAACACGACGGGCTGGACTTTCTTGTACCCGGGGAGCGGCGAGGCTGCGGGGCGGAGGGCGTTCGTCACGGTGTCCCCCACCGCGACGTCCTCGATGGACTTGATGGAGGCGGCGATGTAGCCGACTTCGCCCGCGAGGAGCGCCTCCTTGGGCTGCAGGCGGGGGGAGAACGCCCCCACCTCGGTGACCTCGTACACCTTGTCGGAGAGGAATGCCTTCACCTTGTCACCGACGCGGACGCTCCCGTCCTTCATGCGGACAAAGAGAATGACCCCCTTGTAGTTATCGTAATAGCTGTCGAAGATGAGCGCCTTCAGGGGCGCCTCATCGTCCCCCTCGGGGGGCGGAACGAACTTCACGACCGCCTCCAAGATGTCGCGGATATTCGTCCCCTCCTTGGCGGAGACGCAGGGCGCCTCCGAACAGTCGAGCCCGATGAGGTCCTCGATCTCCGCCTTCGTCTCGTCCACGCGCGCCGACTGCAGGTCGATCTTGTTGATGACGGGCACGATCTCGAGGTCGTTTTCGAGGGCGAGATAGACGTTGGCGAGCGTCTGCGCCTCCACCCCCTGCGTCGCGTCGACGACGAGGAGCGCCCCCTCGCACGCCGCGAGCGAGCGGGAGACCTCGTACGTGAAGTCGACGTGACCGGGCGTATCGATGAGGTTGAACTCGTATTCCTGCCCGTCCTTTGCGGTATAGTACATGCGGACGGGGGTGAGCTTGATGGTGATGCCGCGCTCGCGCTCGATGTCCATGCTGTCGAGGAGCTGTTCCTCCATGTCCCTGTGCGCGACCTGACCCGTGAGCTCCATGATGCGGTCGGCAATGGTGCTCTTGCCGTGGTCGATATGGGCGATGATGCAGAAATTTCGTAAATTCTTGTTGGCTTTCATAGATGACCTTCGCGACAATTATAATCAATTTTCACGAACTTTGCAACCGCTATTGCAAACTTTGCGCGGATTTGGTAAAATAAGAGTATGAAAACATTCTGTTCCGCGCCCGTCGCGCACCGCGGGCTGCACGGGGACGGCATTCCCGAAAATTCCCTTCCCGCCTTCCGCAGGGCATGCGAGAAGGGCTTCCCCATCGAGACGGACGTCCGCTTCTCCGCGGACGGCGCGCTCGTCGTCTTTCACGACGACGACCTCTCCCGCATGGCGGGGGACGGGCGCAACGTCGAAAGTTGCACGTTGGAAGAGCTCCGCGCCCTCCGCTTGGGCGGGACGGACGAGAAGATCCCGACCTTCTCCGAGCTCCTAAATGAGGTGAAGGGCGCCGTTCCCCTCCTCATCGAGATCAAGCCGATGGACGGCGTGAAGGGGAAAACGATTGCCCGCGCCCTGTCCGACGCGCTCGCGGGATACGGCGGAACGTATGCCGTCCAGTCCTTCAACCCCCTGTATGTCCGCGCCTACAAGAAACTGCACCCCGAGATCAAGTGCGGCGTGCTCTCCTCGTTGAAGCTCTCCGAAAAGGGCGACCCCCTCAAGCGGAAGATCGAGGCACATCTCTTGGAGCGTCTCCGCCTCAACTTCTATGCAAAGCCCGACTTCTTGAGTTTCCATTTTTCCGACTACGCGAAGTCCAAGCGTGCGAGGAAGTTCAAAAAATTCAAACTCGCATGGACGGTACGCTCCCCCGAGGACGAAAAAATCGCCCGCGAATATGCGGACGAGATCATCTTTGAGGGATACCTTCCCACCTGAATTCCCGCCGCCGCGGAGCGGCGGGCATTTTTTATTCTACCGCGACCTCTCCCAAGACGTACCACTTGGTCTCGCCGAGCCGCCCCTCGCTCCCGAGAAGATAGCAGGGCTCCCCGTCCG
This sequence comes from uncultured Clostridia bacterium, assembly GCA_947589235.1. Classification (GTDB taxonomy): domain Bacteria; phylum Bacillota; class Clostridia; order Christensenellales; family Borkfalkiaceae; genus Gallimonas. Next base: position 7,790 of record CANQAX010000046.1, on the reverse strand, counting down.
TTTCCTTTCGGAACAGCCCCACGGCGAGGCGGTACCGACCAGCCCTCTCCGCCTTGATTGAGGCGCTCTCGGCAAAATCCGCGCCCGGCTCCCACGACCGCGGCGAGATGTCCGTTCGGAACGTCTCTACGGCGTTCCCGTCCCCGTCCAAGAGGGCGAGCCGCACCGTGCACGGCTCATAGACGGGCGCGACGCCGTCGTTGCGGAAGGTGAGATCGACGGGATACGCCTTTCCCGCCTCGAGCCGTTCGGGGTAGCTCGCCCGCTTGAGGCGGAAGTAGTACCCCATGCGGTTGGCGAGCTCCTCGCAATATTCCACGTTGTCGCGGTACCAATCGACGTCGAGCTCGATATACGAGGGCTTGGCGGCGGCAATTGCCTCCTCGAGCCTTCGGTTGAAGCCCTCCTTGCCGTAATTCGGGCTCTCGACGTAGTGCGAATAGCTCCGCGCGAACTCGAAGGCGACGGGGAGTTTTCCGTATGCCTCGGCGAGCATGTCGAGCCCGTTCGCGTAGGTGACGATGCCGTTGCGGCGGACGGAGACCCCCTCCTCCATGAGTTCGCGGTAGACGCCGTTCAGATCGTCATACCCCCAAGTGTTGTACAGAAGGGTGTCGGTAAACGCCTCAATGTACGGTCTTATGTACCTGTCCCTGAAGAGTTCGGGCGCGACTTTGCCGCTTTCGCTGTAATCCTCGTCCCCCGTCTCGATCCCGAACATGTGCTGTTCGCCCCAATTGCCGTAGGTGAGAATGTCGACGAAGGCGATGTCGTCGCTGCCGTTGTACCTTCTGCCGAGCTCGGCGGCAAACTCCGCCGCCTGATCGAGGTAGACCTCGTCGTCCCACTTGGGAATATACTGGACGCCCCCGTCCTCGAAGGTGTGAACGTCCCACTGCCCGCTTTCGTCGAACACGAACTTGGGCGTGATGTATTCCTTCGTCGAGGAGGTGTTCACGCTCATCACGCCGAAGGCGAACTTCCTTCCGACCTTTTGGAAGTAGTGGAGCCAGCTGTCCTCGAGCTTGGAGAAGTCGAACACGTTGTCCTCGGGCTCGAGGTCGGACCACGAGAAGCGGTGATACCCCACCGCATAGATGTAAGAGAGCTCCTTGAGTTCCTCGTACGGACCGCCGTAGTAGACGAATCCCTTGCCGGGGTTGATGAGGACGTCGCTTGTGTCGGCAAATGCCCTCGTCACGTAGTCCTCTCTGTCCGCGCCGTCTGTGCCGTCGCCGCCGCTTGCCTCGGCGCCCGCGCACCCGCAGACGCATGCCGTCATGAGGACTGCGCCCGCGAGCGCAAGATGCCTTCTTCTCATTCCGTTCCCTTCCTTCCGCCCGTCTTAACGAGAGTGAGGGTGACTTTATCCCCGTTGATGTCCTGCTCCCTCGTGAAGCCGTTTTCGCACCCCATTATGACTTTTTCGGCGAGGACGTCGTCTTTGAACGCCCCGCGGGACAGGAGCTTTTCCGCCCTTCCCTCCGCCGTGTAGTACACCGCGATGCGGTCGGTCACCTCGAAGCCCGCTTCCTTCCGCATGGTCTGGATCTTGGAGACGAGCTCGCGCTCGCACCCATCGTCGAGGAGCTCCTCGGTAAGGCGCGTGTCGAGCGCCACGGTGAGCCCCCTGTCCTGCGCGGCGGCGTACCCCTCCGCCGACTGCGTGAAGATCTGCAGGTCCTCCTCGGAGAGAACGACCTCGCCGTCGAGATCGAGCGTATACGTTCCGCCGCCCCGCACCGCCTCGACGACCGCGCGGGCATCGCAGGAGGCGAGCCACTCGGTGATGGCGCGGAGCTTCTTGCCGTACTTGGGTCCGAGCGTGCGCAGCTGCGGCTTCAGCGTGTAGCGGATGAGCGCCTCCGCCCCCTCCGCATAGGTTAGTTTCTTCACGTTCAGCTCGTCGCAGACGACCGTCTCGAGCTCGGAATCGAAGAGGAGAGGCCTGTCGCTCGCCACGATCATCTCGGCAAGCGGTTGCCTGTTCTTCAGCGAGCCCGCGTTGCGCGCGCTCCTGCCGAGCTCTACCACGCGGAGGACCTCCTCCATGCCCTCTTCGAGGGCGGGGTCGATGTAGCTCTCCTCACAGACGGGGAAGGCGCACAGGTGCACCGACTCGGGCGCGGACGGGAAGAAGGCGGGAACGAGGTTGCGGTACATCATCTCCGCCATGAAGGGCATGTAGGGCGCGAGGAGCTCGGAGAGGGTCACGAGGACGTGGTAGAGCGTCGCATACGCCGCCGCCTTGTCCTCCGTCATGCCGTTGCCCCAGTAGCGGTCGCGACCCCTGCGCACGTACCAGTTGGAGAGCACGTCGCAGTAGTCGGAGATGGCGCGGGCGCTGTTCGTGAGGTCGTACTCCGCGAGCATGCCGTCCACCTTCCGAATGAGCGAATTGAGCCCCGAGAGCGCCCACCTGTCCATGAGGGTGAGCTTTTGCTCCGCGAGCGGATATTGGGAGGGGTCGAACTTGTCGATCTCGGCGTACAGCACGAAGAAGGCGTAGGTGTTCCAGAGCGTCCCCTGAAATTTGCGCTGCACCTCGGAGACCGCCTCCTCGCCGAAGCGGGACGGGATCCACGGCGCGCTGTTCGTGTAGAAGTACCAGCGGACGGCGTCGGCGCCCTGCTTGTCGAGCACCGTCCACGGGTCGACGACGTTGCCCTTGTGCTTGCTCATCTTGATTCCGTTCTTGTCGTTCACGTGCCCCAAGACGATGCAGTTCTTGAAGGGCGCGCGCCCGAAGAGAATGGTAGAGATCGCGAGAAGGGTATAGAACCAGCCGCGCGTCTGGTCGACCGCCTCCGAGATGAAGTCGGCGGGGAAGGTGCGCTCGAACAGCTCCTTATTTTCAAACGGATAATGGTACTGGGCGAAGGGCATGGAGCCCGAATCGAACCAACAGTCGATGACCTCGGGCGTGCGGCGCATCTTCCCCCCGCACTTCGGGCAGGTGCAGAAGAGCCTGTCCACATAGGGGCGGTGCAGCTCGGTATCCTCGGGCGCGCCCGTCTTTTCGTGCAGTTCCCTGCGGGAGCCGATGACCTCGACCTCGCCGCAATCGCACACCCATACGGGGAGCGGCGTGCCCCAATAGCGGTCGCGCGAGAGCCCCCAGTCGATGACGTTCTCGAGGAAGTTCCCCATTCTCCCCTCCTTGATGGTCTCGGGGATCCAATTCACCGAGCGGTTGGCGGCGATGAGTTCCGCCTTCACCTTCGTCACCTCGATGAACCAGCTCGCGCGGGCATAGTAGAGAAGGGGGGTATCGCACCGCCAGCAGTGGGGATAGGCGTGCTCGAAGAGGAGCTTCTTGAAGAGCAGTCCCCTCTCCTCGAGCATCTCGAGAATGACCTTGTCCGCCTTCTTGGCGAACAGCCCGTCGAGCTCGGGGCACCGCCCGTCGAAACAGCCGCGCTCGTTTACGAGTTGCACGACGGGGAGCTTGTACCGCTTGCCCACCTTGTAGTCGTCCTCGCCGAACGCGGGCGCGATGTGCACGACGCCCGTGCCGTCGGTGAGCGTGACATACCCGTCGCAGACGACGTAATACGCCTTCTCCGAAAAGCTCCCCTGCGCCCACGGGAAGAGGGGCTCGTACTCCGTGCCCTCGTATTCCTTCCCCTTGCGGCGCTCCTTTACCTCGTATGTCTCGAAGAAGGTCGGAACGAGCGCCTCCGCGAGGATATATCGGACGCCCTCCGCCTCGATCTCGACGTAGTCCTCGTCGGGATTCATGCACAGCGCGACGTTGGAGGGAAGGGTCCACGGCGTCGTCGTCCATGCGAGGATGTAGGCGTTCTCCCGCCCCTTCACCTTGAACCGCGCGACGGCGGAGACTTCCTTCACGTCCTTATAGCCCTGCGCCACCTCGTGCGAGGAGAGCGCCGTCCCGCACCGCGGGCAATAGGGAACGATTTTGTGCCCCCTGTAAAGGAGCCCCTTCTTGTGGATCTCCTTCAACGCCCACCAGACCGACTCGATGTAGTCGTCGTGATAGGTGACGTACGGGTGCTCCATGTCCACCCAATAGCCGACGCGGTCGGACATTCTCTCCCACTCGCTCTGGTACTTCCAGACGGACTCCTTGCACTTCTTGTTGAAGGGCTCGATGCCGTATGTCTCGATCTCCTTCTTTCCGTCGAGCCCGAGCGCCTTTTCGACCTCGAGTTCCACGGGGAGACCGTGCGTGTCCCACCCCGCCTTGCGGAGGACATGCTCGCCCTTCATCGTGCGGTAGCGGGGAATGGCGTCCTTCATCACGCGTGTCAGAACGTGCCCGATGTGCGGCTTGCCGTTTGCGGTGGGCGGACCGTCGAAGAAGGAGAACTCCTTTCCCCCCTCGTTCTTTTCGACCGACTTCTCAAAGATATGGTTGCTCTTCCAGAATTCGACGATCTCCTTTTCCCGCTCGACGAAATTCAATGACGTGTCAACTTTTTGATACATGGCGCGCTCCGTTCTCCTTTTCAAAAAAATGAGCCCCCGCGTTTCGGAATACGCGAGAGGCATATCATACCACCAAAACAAACGATCATTTGCCGCGGGGATAACGGTCCGCGAAACCGTGCGGAGTTACTCTGTTCCCCCCGCAAGCTCCGAGGTGATACCCCCTCCGCGCCGCCGCCCCCTTCGCACCGTGCGGGGGCTCTCTGCAGGCGGGAAACCGGAGAGGACGCGTCCTCATCTTCGCCCTGTTCAATTACCCCTATTATAGAACGATTTGCCCGAAATGTAAAGCGTTTCGCGCAAAAAATTCCCCCGCCGCGGCGGGGGATATGCTCACATTTCGGAGAGGATCCGCTTGCGCTTCTCCTCGTATTCCTCCTGCGTGATGATGCCGTCGTCCAAGAGCTCCTTGAGCTCGCGGAGCCTGTTTGCCGCCGACTGCCCCTGCGGAGCGGAGGCGGGCTCCTGCGGGCGGTACATGCTCGCGGTCGCGACCTGCGCGTCGATGAGGTCGACGTCGCCCTCGGTGAGCGTCTTGACGTCGCCCTTCATGATGAGCTCGATCTCCTTGCGGCGGGTCTGCCGGGCGAGAATGAGCGCGGCGATGAGGAAGGCGGCGCACGTCATGACGGCGAGCACCCACAAGATGACGTTCGAGATGGGCGGGAAGGTCCCCTCCTCGATGCCCAAGACGGTAATTCCGCCCGCGACCCACGAGACCCAGAAGTCGAGGTACAGGAGCGCGGCGTACATCACGACGTGAAGGACGAGGTACTTCTTCCCGTGGCGGAGCAGCCCCGTCGCGATGACCGAGCCGACCGCCGCCTGAACGGAGATGATGATGGCGATGCGGAGGAAGGTGAACGAGCCGCTCGAGATCTCCTCCGCTTTGTCCTCGATGAGGTTCATGAGGATGCCGTCCCCGATCACAAAGACGGAGATGACCCAGAGCACCGTGCAGAGACCGATGAACGCGAAGAAGGCATACGCGACATAGAAGCGGACGTTCGGGACGTCCTCCCCCTTTGCCTTGCGCCGCCTGTCGCGCTCGATCTGCGTGATCCAAGGAAGACACGCCGCTCCGCCCAAGGCGAGCGCGAGGACAACGAAGCACAGCTTGAAGGACGCGGGGTGACGGAGCGAGGGCACCGCGATCGCGATCACGAAGAATACAAAGGCGAGGGCGGCTGCGAAGATGACCGCAATGCGGACGGCGCGGTAATACTTGGAGCGCTGCTGGCGGATCTGGCGGAGCGCCGCCCTGTACTCGTCCGCCATGCCCCGCGAAGCATATCTTCTGCGGTTGAAAAACAGATCGAACATACCCATGGTATCCCTCCTTTTTGCCCTGCGGCGGAGTTTCTATTCACAGCATACCACATTTTCGGGCTTTCCGCAAGCCTTTTCCGGAAATCGTCAGCCGAAGATGCCCTTCCGCGGGCGGACTTCCTTCACGGTGAACCCCGCGTCCGTGACGCATGCGGCGAGCGCCTCGTCGGAGAGTTCGCTCTCGACAAACACGATGTTCCTGCGGAAATTCGCCTTTGCGCCGTACACGCCGTCGAGGAGAAGGAGCTTCCGCTCGACGCGCTCGGCACACTTCTTGCAGCACAGATCGGCGACTTCGATGACTTTCTTCATGCGGCGATTATACCACATTTTTCTTCGTTTGTAAAGGCTTGACACGCCCCGCGCAAGATGATATAATTTGATTTCGGAGGTGCAACATGCGCGTTCTTGCCATCAACGATATTTCCTGCGTGGGGAAGTGTTCCCTCACCGTCGCGCTCCCCGTCCTCTCGGCATGCGGGGCGACGGTCGATATCCTGCCCACCGCACTGCTCTCCACCCACACGGGCGGATTTACGGGCTATACCTTTTTGAATCTCGACGACGAGATGAAGAAGATCTGCGACCATTGGGAGACGCTCGGGCTCAAGTACGACGTCATCCAGTCGGGCTACCTCGGGAGCCGCGCACAGATCGACTTCGTGAAGGAAGTCAAGCGCCGCTTCCTGAAGACGGACGGCGTGTTCGTCGTCGACCCCGTCCTCGGCGATAACTTCACCTTCTACAAGGGGTTTGACGAGGCGTTCGCGCGCGAGATGCTCTCCCTCTGCGCCGAGGCGGACTACATCCTTCCCAACGACACCGAAAGTTTCCTCCTCACGGGCGAGCGGGACCCCATGAAGGCGCTGTCCCGCCTCGCAGAAATCTGCCCCCATCCCGTCATTACGGGCGCCGACATGGAGGACGGATACTTCCTCTGCTACTTCGACGGCGAGAAAAAGCGCATGCCGCTCAAGAAGGTCGAGGGCTCCTTCCACGGCGCGGGCGACGTGTTCGCCGCGGCATTTGCGGGGTGCATCGGGGGCGGCTTCCCCATCCGCGAGGCGCTGCGGCTCTCCGTCGAGTTCTGCTACCGCTCCATCCTCCGCACCGCGCGCGAGGTCGAGGACAAGAAGTACGGCATGAACTACGAAAAGGAGCTCTGCGTCCTCACCGATGCCTTCCGCGGACGGTAAGTTCCGAAAAATGCGGAGCGGGAGATCCCTGCGGGGCGCGAAGAAAAAATCGCGCCGAACCGTTGCATTTCTCCCATAAAATATGCTATAATAAGTTTGGACACCTGCGGTGTACGGAATTCGGGAAAAACGTAATCCACAATGAAAATCCGGGAACGCTTGTCGGCGGAGCTATGCGAGGTCTGATGCAAATCGGAAAGTCTGATGCCTCGGCGCGGCGCACCCACCTGCGAGAAGCGGGTTAACCCTTTTTCGGATTGCGGCACATGCGGATGTCTTTTTTTCTGCCCGAAAATCCTACCCGAAAATACCGCCCGAAGATCCTGCCCGAAATCCTGCCCGAAAAAATTTTCCTCATTCCGCGCAAAATCGGTTGCAAGATGCGCGCGGATATGGTATAATCACGGGGTAATCGCGTTTTGCACCTCGAAACGCGCAAGTTGCGGCATAAACGGCCTTGTGGTCAAGCGGTTAAGACGGCGCCCTCTCACGGCGCAATCCCGGGTTCGCCCGACGCGTAGCGGCGCACGAGTTCCCGCAGGGAACGAAGTATTCCCGGCAGACGGGAAGCGAAACAATTGAAACGGCCTTGTGGTCAAGCGGTTAAGACGGCGCCCTCTCACGGCGCAATCCCGGGTTCGATTCCCGGCAAGGTCACCAAGCTGGGACGGCTCGAACACTTTCGTCGATGAACGAAATGTTCGGGTCGTTTTTCCGTTATAAGCGAGAAAGTCATTCCATTTGGAGTGGCTTTTTTGCATATAAAAACAACACTTTCTCCTTTTTTGCCTTTCGACGGATGGATGGTAGCAT
>CANQAX010000045.1 GCA_947589235.1 uncultured Clostridia bacterium | reverse complement strand
CGGCCTTGGCCCGCTCCTTCTCGAGGGCGGCCCGCTCCTTCTCGAGCTGGGCGCGCTCGGCTGCGAGCTCGGAAAGCGCCCTTCCCATCTTCCCGCATGCGCCGACAAGGAGCACGTTCATGCCCGCACCTCCAATCCGCATGCCCGCATCGCCCCGATGAGAAGGTCGCGGTGGGCGGGCTCGAGCGGGGTGAGCGGCGGGCGGGGGATCCCTGCGCCGAAGCCGAGCAAGTTGAGCCCTTCCTTGACGGGAATGGGATTGACTTCCGAAAAGCACGCCCGAATTAAGGGGAGAAGGGCGTCGTTGATGTCGTTTGCAAGCTCCAAATTGCCCGCGCGGACCGCTCCATAGAGCGCCTTCACCCGCTCGGGGACGAGGTTGGAGAGGACGGACACGACCGCCGTTCCCCCCGCGCACAGAATGGGGAGATTGAGCGCGTCGTCCCCCGAGACGAGGTCGCACTTCCCGCGGATGAGGCGTGCCGTCTCGAGGATCTGCGCCATGTTGCCGCTCGCCTCCTTGATGCCCGCGGCGTTGGGAAGTTCCGCAATGCGCGCCATCGTCTCGGGCAGGAGGTTGACGCCCGTCCGCGCGGGCACGTTGTAGCAGAGGAAGGGCAGGGGGGAAGCCTCCGACAGGGCGCGGTAGTATTCAAAGAGCCCCCTCTGCGTGCACTTGTTGTAGTAGGGGGTGACGGCGAGCACGCCGTCCGCGCCCAAGCGGTACGCCCGCTCGGTCTCCCGCACCGCATGCTTTGTGCAATTTCCGCCCGTCCCCACGATGAGGAGCGCCCGCCCCGCGAGCCGCTCCCTCGCATACGCGACGACGCGCTCCCGCTCGCCCTCGTCCAAAGTGGCGGGTTCGCCCGTCGTGCCGAGCACGACGACGGCATCCGCACCGCCGTTACACTGTCTGTCGAGGAGCGCGCCGAGCGCGTCGAAGTTAATTTCGTTTTCCTTGAAGGGGGTGACAAGCGCCGTCGCGCAACCCCGCAAAAATCCCGTCATCGTCCGCCTCCCCTTCATTGTATGACGGAGGGCGGCGTTTCGGACTTATCCGAAGTAACCCTTTGCGGCGAGGAGCTCGGCGAGGAGCACCGCGCCTCCCGCGGCGCCGCGGAGGGTGTTGTGCGAGAAGCCCACGAATTTCCAGCCGAAGGGGTCCTCGCGCAGCCTGCCCGCGCACACCGCCATGCCGTGCTCCGTCATGCGGTCGAGCTTGGGCTGCGGGCGGTCGGGCTCGCCGAGATAGTGGATGAACCGTTCGGGCGCGGAGGGGAGCCCGAGCTTCTGCGGCTCGCCCTCGAAGGTCTGCCAAGCGTGAAGGATCTCCTCGCGCGAGGGATTTTTTTCAAAGGAGACGAACACCGCGGCGGTGTGTCCGTCCGAGACGGGGACGCGCACGCACTGCGCCGTGATGACGGGGCGGTCTGCGAGCACGATGGCGCCGCCCTTCACCTCGCCCCAGATCTTGAGGGGCTCCCGTTCGCTCTTTTCCTCCTCGCCGCCGATGTAGGGAATGACGTTGTCGTCGATCTCGGGCATCGTCGAAAAGGTCTTGCCCGCGCCCGAAATCGCCTGATAGGTGCAGACAGCGGCGGCGCGGATCCCGAACGCGCGGAGGGGGTGGAGAAGGGGGACATACGATTGCAGAGAGCAGTTGCTCTTCACGGCGATAAACCCGCGCTTGGTGCCGAGGCGCCTTCTCTGCGCCTCGATGACGGCGAGGTGCTCCGCGTTGACTTCGGGGATCACCATCGGGACGTCGGGCGTGAAGCGGTTTGCCGAGTTGTTGGAGACGACGGGGATCTCGCGGCGGGCATAGCTCTCCTCGAGGCGCAAAACGTCCTCCTTCTTCATGTCGACGGCGCAGAACACGAAGTCCAAGCCCTCGGCGGCGGAGGGGTCCGCCGCGTCGAGAACGCGCATGGTTTCCGCATACTTGGGGAAGGGGACGGGGATCGCCCACCTGCCCTCGACCGCCTCGCGGTACGTCTTGCCCGCCGAGCGCGCGCTCGCGAGGAGCGCCGCGGGGCGGAACCAAGGATGGCGTTCGAGGAGGGAGACGAACCGCTGTCCGACCGTCCCCGTCGCGCCGATGATGCCGACCCTGTACTCTTTCATGCCTGCCTCCCGCGGGAACAAAAAGGGGCGACTTCCGCCGCCCGACCGCTCACTTCCGTTCCCCTTTTTTCCGATTTTATCAGATTCCTTTCCAAAAATCAAGGAAAAAAGATACGATTTTTATTGAAATATTTCCGTGATTGCGCTATAATAGCCGTATGGCGGCTCGCGCCGCAGGAAATTTTCGGAGCAAACTATGGCAGACAGAGAGAGGAAAGGGCTCGTCGCCCGTTGGTTGGAAGGAAAGGAACGCAGCGAGGACTACGCGCGCAGTACCCTTCCCACGAGCCGCTGGGGGCTCTTTTGGGACATCCTGAAGGGGAGGTTCGGGCGGCTCATGCTCACCAACCTTCTCATTCTCCTCACCTTCATTCCCATCATCGCGGTCATCATCTTCCGCTATCTCGGCATCACCTTCTCGGGGTATGCGGGGCAGTTCGGCGCCGCGCTCGGCGGCACCTATCCCGCCGCGCCCTCCATCGTGGGGGAGGCGCAGATGCTCATCATGCAGGCGGACATGTTCTACTTCGCCCTCCTCATTCCCGCTGCGGCAGTCGCCGCCATCGGAATTTCGGGCGGCATGTACATCATCCGCAACCTCATCTGGACGGAGGGCGTGTTCGTCGCGAATGACTTTGTCCGCGGCATCAAGCGAAACTATCTCAACGTGCTCGAGGCGGTGCTCTTCTACACCGTGATGCTCTTCCTCGCCCGCACGATGGGCAACCTTGCCGACTACTATGTCGCCCTCGGCATGCCCGCCGCGGGGTGGATGGTCGCATCCAAGGTGATAGGCTACATCATCATCGCCGTCCTCACCCTCGTCATGCTGTGGATGATCTCCCTCGGCGTCAACTACAAACAGGGTCCTTGGGCGCTCCTCCGCAACGCCGTCGTCATGACGGTCGGCACCTTCCCGCAGACCGTATTCTTCGCGGCGCTTGCGACGTGGCCCGTGTTCCTCGCCATGTTCGGCGGGCTCAACCTGTTCGGGATCATCGGCATCATCATTTTGCTCCTCTTCGGGTTCTCCTACCTCTTCCTTGTCTGGATGGACTACTCGCAGTGGGCGTTCGACCGCTTCATCAACCCCAACATCGGCGTCGCAACGGGGCGCGGTCTCTACAACAAGGATAAAAAGAGCGGCGCCTCTGCCGAGCCCTCCCTTCAGGAGAGCGCGGCGATGCGCGAATACAAGCGCCTCATCGTGGCGCAGGGCAAGAGCAAGCTCGTCTGCCGCCCCATCAAGCCCATCGACGACGATCTCGAGGTGTATCAGCTCCCCGAATCCTTCTCGCGCGAGGACCTTCGCAAGCTCCGCGAGAGCAAGCAAGTCATCGAGGACGACGTGAAGCAGTACGAGGAAGAGCACAAGAACGACGAGCAATACGTCGAGTACAACCGCCAGTTCGAGGAACGCGAGCGGGCGATTGCCGAGGCGGACGAGGGCAAGAAAAAGAAGAAGAAAAAGACCCAGCCGCCCAAGATGCTCAACAAGCGCAAGTGAGGCTTCCATGGCGCAGCCCTACGACTTTCTTGCCGAATGGTTTGAAATTTTGAACGACGACTGCGACTATTCCCTTTGGTCGCAGTATTTTATTTCGGGACTTGCCGCGCTCGGAGCGGGCAAGCGGGGGTTGGAGCTCGGCTGCGGGAGCGGCGCCTTCACGCGCGCTCTCTCGCGGGAGGGGTACGAGATGACGGGAGCCGACCTCTCCGCGCCCATGCTCTCCAAGGCGCGCGACCTCGCGCAGGCGGAGGGGGTGAGGGCGGAGTTCGTCCTCGCCGATGCCGCCCGCCTCGCCGTCCCGTCGCGGTTCGACTTTATCCTCTCGCCCAACGATTGCTTCAACTATATCCCGGGGAAGGGGCTCCTTCCCGCCTTCCGCAAGATATATGCGGCGCTCCGTTCGGGCGGGATCTTCTGGTTCGACGTGAGCTCGGAATACAAGTTGCGCGAAAAAGTTGCAAATAATATGTTCGCGGACGACCGCGACGACGTCACCTACCTCGCCTTCAACACCTTGAAGGAGGACCGCGTGGAGACGGACATCACCCTCTTCGTGCGGGAGGGCGAACTCTTCCGCAGGCACGACGAGCGGCACACCCGCTACATTCACGGGGAGGAGGCGCTCCGCTCCGCCCTCGAAGCTGCGGGGTTCGACGTCCTCTCCGCGGAGGGACATCTCGGCGCCCCCAAGGAGGGGAGCGACCGCCTCAATCTGATATGCAGAAGAAGATAAGTACGATACGGAAGTCGCTCGTGTGCGGCGGCGAGGTCTCCCTCGCCGTGCTCGACACGACGGCGGTCGTGGACGAGGCAATCGTCCGCCATGCCCTGTCGCCCGTTGCGGCGGCGGCGCTCGGGCGCGCCCTCACGGCGACGGCGTACCTCTGCAGCTGGCTGAAGGACGAGAATAGCTCGCTCTCCGTCTCCGTGGACGGCGGCGGCGCGGGCGGAAAGCTCGGCACGGCGGGGGATGGCTCCCTCTGCGTGCGCGGGTTCATCGAACATCCGGACGTCTCGCTCCCGCCCCGCGCGGACGGCAAGCTCGACGTCCGCTCCTGCGTCGGGACGGAGGGGACGCTCACCGTCATCCGCGACGACGGGGACGGCATTCCCTTCGCGGGGACAAGCCGCCTCGTCTCGGGCGAACTCGCCGAGGACTTCTCCGCGTACTTTCTCACGAGCGAACAGCGCCCGACGGCAATTGCGCTCGGCGTGCTCGTCGGAACGGACGGGCGGTGCGCGGGCGCGGGCGGCGTATTTTTGCAGCCGCTCCCGGGCGCCGGCGAGGAGGCGATCTCCTTCTGCGAGCGGGAGATCGCGCGCTTTTCCCGCGTCTCCGCGATGATCGCGGAGGGGGGAGCGGAGAACATCATGAAGGGATTCGGCGAGGAGGCAGTCTCCGTCCGCGACATCTTCTTCCGCTGCCGCTGTTCGCGGGAGAAGGCGGAGGGGCTCGTCCTCTCGCTCGGGAAGGATGAGGCGCTCTCCGCCGCGCGGGAGGAGGGCGGCGTCACCGTGACCTGCCAATATTGCAATACGGCTTATACGTTTTCGGAGGCGGAAGTGTGCCGCCTCTTCGGGGAGGAAGCATGAAGGACGAACGGGCGAAGAAGTGGGTGATAGGGGACGAGTTCCTGCTCGACAGCGCGGAGAAGCGGCTGCAAAACGGGGACTATCTCGGCGCGCTCACCATGCTCAACCGCAGGGATTCGATGTACGGTCCGAGCGCGGACGCGCAGGCGCTGTATGCCGACGTCTATGAGGGGCTCGAGCTGTGGTCGCTCGCGGCGGACGCGTGGTTCCGCTTCCTCGACACCTGCAACGAGGCGGACTTCCCCGAGGGCTACGAGGGTCTCGGGGTGTGCTTCATGAACCTCGGGAACGAGATGCAGTCCGCATTCTACTACCACCGCGCCCTCACCGAGGGGGACGCCACGCCCGAGGAGCTCGGGCTGTTCGCCGAGACGTTCGCGGACGAGGAGCCCCGCCTCCGCATCGTGCATGCGGCGGGGGAACCCGACCCCGAGACGCTCCGCGGCGGGCTCGCCCTCCTGAAGGCGGGAGACCTCGTGGCGGCGCGGCTCAAATTCGGCGAAGTGGACCCGAGCAGCCCCGATTTTCCCTCCGCGGCGGGGCTCGCGGCGATGTGCACCCTCATGCTCGGCGACGAGGCGGGGGCGGAGCGGGAGTGCGAGGCGCTCCTCGAGGAGCACCCCGACAACGTTCAGGCGCTCACGACGTATTGTGCCGTGCTCGGCGCGCGGGGGAATAAGGATGCCGCCCGCGCCGTCGCGGGGAAACTTGCGACCCTCGAAGCCACGGCGACGGACGACCTCTACCGCATCGCGACCGCGCTGTGCGAGACGGGTCTGCACCGCGAGGCGCTCGAAAAACTCACGATCCTCAAGGACCGCGAGCCGTACGACGAGAACGTGCTCTACTTCCATGCGGTCGCGGCAAAGAACACGGGCGACCTGCCCGCGGCAATCGATTCCTTGGAGCGGCTCGTCACCGTGTATCCGCGCAAGGCGGTCGCGCAGTACTACCTCGAGCGCATGCGCGAACTTCGGGACGGCGATGGGGAGGACTTCCCCATGACCTATTATTACCGCCTGCCCGAGGACGACTACCGCACCGTCGCGAACTTCCTTCTCTCCGCCTCGACCGCGGACGAGCGGGAGGCAAAGCGGCTGTCCGAGCTCCCGCGGCTCAAGGAATTTCTCTTCATCGCCTTCGACGAGATGGAGGGGCGGGACGAAAAATTGCAGATGCTCGCGGTCAAGGTGGCGGTCCGCCTCCGCGAGGACGGCTTCCTCCGCGACGTGCTTCTGAACGCGGACGGCGACGAGATCGTCAAGCTCTCCATTCTGCACGAGCTCACCGCGCGCAACGAGGACGACTCGTTCGGGACGGTCTTTCTGAACGTCTACCGCGAATTCTTCGTGCACCGCATCGATATCGGCGAGAAGAAGGCGGAGAAGTTCCTCCGCGCCTTTTCCGACGTGTATGCAAAGTATGCCCTCATCGACGAGGGGAACGAACTCAAGATCTGCGCCGCCGCCGAGGACATCTACCGCACCCTCGAGGAGGCGGAGGCATGGGACTACATGGACGACCGCCCGTCGCTCGCCGCGGCGATCTACCGCGAATCGCGCATTTCGGGCGGGGAGAGAGAGCTCTCCGAGATCGTGAAGCTGTTCGACGCGAACCGCCTCGTCACGCAGGAGATCCTCAACTACATGATTTAGGAGGGAATATGGACCGTCTCATCGACTTCGACGCGCTCTTCGACGAAAAACTCGCCGAATATATGCGCATCCATGCGGGGGAATACAGCGAAAAGCAGTGGGAGAGCCTCATTCCCAAGCTGTACAAGCAGTTCGGGGACATCCGCATTCCGGGCATCGGCAACACGCCGAAGGGGTACTACGCCGCCATGACGGACGCGGAACTCGCGGAACACCTCCGCCGCCACGTCGAGGAGGGGGTGCCCGTCTCCGACTTTTTGTGCCGCGAACTCGAGGGGCGGGGGTGCCCCGACGAGCTCGTCGCCCTGCTCTCTCCGGGAAACGACGAGCTCCTGACGCTCGCCGTCAACCTCGCGGGGGAGAACGTGAAGGCGTTCCCCGCCTACTTCGAGATCCTCGCCTCGGGGGCGGACAGGGAAATTAAGGACGCCGTCTGCGAACAGCTCAAGGGCAATGCCGACGCCGCCAAGGAGAGCGCGCTCGACTTCTTCCGCCGCGGCGTGGAGCCCGAGCTCATGCTCGAAATTCTGTCCCGCTGCAAGTCGCGCGACGAGGAAATTTTCTCCGTCCTTCTTCGGGCGTTCCGCACGGGGGACGACCTTCCCATGCACGCGAGCTACCTCGCCGCCTACGGCGACGCCCGCGCTTTGCCCGTCCTTCTGGAAGTCATCGACCGCGACGACATCAACTACCTCGAATATCAGGAGCTGAAGTTCGCCATCGAGGCGCTCGGCGGCGAATACACCCGCCCGCGCGACTTCTCGGACGACAAGTACTTTCAAGAGATCATGGAGCAGTCCCGCCCCGTTCCCGTCGAACCCAAGGACGGGACGGTCAACTGACGGAAGCCCTCCCCGCGCGGGAGGGTTTTTCGTTTTCATTCATAATCAGCTCCGCCGCGCATATCATAACAGCGAAGGAATAACGGCGGAGGCGGTTTATGGAAACGTTTAACGTATACGAGGACATTGCATCGCGGACGGACGGCGAGATCTTCGTGGGGGTCGTGGGTCCCGTTCGCACGGGCAAATCGACGTTCATCAAGACCTTTATGGAAAAGCTCGTCCTGCCCGCGGTGACGGGCGCGCGGAAGAAGCGGTACAACGACGAGTTGCCGCAGTCGGCGGCGGGCAAGACGGTGATGACGACGGAGCCGAAATTCGTGCCCGAGGAGGCGGCGGAGATCAAGGTGAAGGACGCCGTCGCCCGCGTCCGCCTCATCGACTGCGTGGGATTCCCCGTCGAAGGGGCAAGCGGCTTCGAGGAGGAGGGTGCGCCCCGCCTCGTCCGTACGCCGTGGGCGGAGGAGCCCATGCCCTTCGACAGGGCGGCGGAGGAGGGCACGCGGCGGGTCATCCGCGACCATTCGACGATAGGCGTGCTCGTCACGACGGACGGCTCCGTCACGGGGCTTGCGCGCGAGGCATACGAGGCGGCGGAGGAGCGGGCGGCGGAGGAGCTCAACGGGATCGGCAAGCCGTACGTCATCCTCCTCAATTGCAGGGAGCCGCAGCACGCGGAGGAGCTCCGCGCGCGGCTCGAGGAAAAGTACGGCGTTCCCGTGCTTGCGGTGAACGCGGAGACGATGGGGGCGGAGGACGTCTCCGCCGTGCTCGAGCGCATTCTCTATGAGTTCCCCGTCCTCTCCGTCGACTTCGACATGCCCGACTGGATGCGGGTGCTCGAGGCGGACAGTCCGCTCATCTCCGAGGTGCTTTCGGGCATCCGCGCGGTCGCACCGAAGATCGGCAAGATGCGCGATTGCGCCCTTCTCGATACGATGTTTGCGGAGAGCGAGAGAATGCTCCCGCCCGTCTCGCTCGAGCTTGACGCCGCGACGGGCAGGGCGCGCGTGGGACTTCAGCCGCGCGAGGGAGTGTTCTACCGCGTCCTCGGCGAACAGTGCGGCGAGGATCTTTCCGACGACTTCTCGCTCATGAGTTACGTCTCCCGCCTTGCCGAGGCGAAGCGGGTGTACGAGAAAGTCGGGCAGGCGTTTGCCGACGCAAAGGAGTTCGGCTACGGCATCGTTCCGCCCGAGGCGGGGGAGATGAACCTCGCCGAGCCCAAGGTCGTCCGCAAGAGCGGAAGGGTGGGGGTGGACCTCTGCGCCGACGCGCCGAGCTATCACATCATCCGCGTCGACGTGCACGGACAGGTGCGTCCCGCGCTCGGCAATGAGGAGCAGAGCGAGGCGTTCGCAAAGAAGCTCGCCGAGGGCATGGAGACGGAGCCCGAGCGCGCATGGAACACCAGCATGTTCGGAAAGACGCTCAAGGAGATGCTCGGCGAGGAGCTCTCCGTCAAGAACCGCTCGATGGCGGAGACGGTGCAGAAGAAGATGCGCCGCACCGTGACGAGAATTGTCAACGAGGGCAAGGGCGGCGTCATCTGCATTCTGCTGTAAGATCGTCGGGTCAACGAAAGGTCGTTGTAACCGCAGAATGCGATGGTAGGTCAACGAAAAAATGCTGTAATTGCGAAATGCGAAAGTCGGGTTAACGAAAAGATGATGTAATCGCGAAATGCGAAAGTAGGTCATCGAAAGGTCGTTGTTACCGCGGAATGCATTAAAAAAGTTCGGACCGTTCCGAAAAAGGAGCGGTCCGATTTCCTTTTTGCATGAGAGGAGTGGGCTCGCCCGTTGCTACCCCCTTGAGGACCCCGCAGGCTTGATGATTCAATTCCTTTGCTGCCCCCTTTGAGGGCACCCGTAGGGCGTACCTTGCGCAGGAAGTGGCGCGCCGCCCTTGCGCGCCGAAAGAGGTGTAATAGCGGGTGGGAAGCCTTACCCTTCCTCGGGAAGGGGAAGGTGGCACGGCGCAAGCCGTGACGGATGTTGCGACCCGGCGTACAATAATGTCATGTCGAGCGTAGTCGAGACATCTATTCCTTTTTAACAAAGTCGATTTCTGCGTTCTTGAGCATAGATTTCTCGACTTCGCTCCGTAGCGCATTCGCCCGTGGCTCATGCACTACTCCGCTTTGCTCGAAATGACAGAAATCCCCGCGATTCGCTTGTGTTATGCCCTCTCCCGTAGCGCATTCGCCCGTGGCTCATGCGCTACTTCGCTCCGCTCGAAATGACAGCCTTTGCGGCTCGTGCGCCGCTACGCGTCGTCGAAATGACAGAAATCCCCGCGATTCGCTTGTGTTATGCCCTCTCCCGCAGTGTGGAACACTTTTTCCTTTTCTTAACAAAACTTCCGCGGAACACTTTTTCATTCCTTAACAAAAATTTCACGGAAGGGCGGGTTTGTTCGCTTGACATTTCTCTCTGTTTGTTCTATACTACTCGGAAATTGCAACATGGAGGCAAAAAAATGGAAGAAAAGAAGAAGTGGAAAAAGTCAACGACGACCGGTCTTGTTCTCCTGTTCCTCTTCCTCATCGTCACCGTCTGCGGATTCGTCTTTTACGATGATATCCACGCTTGGTGCGACGAGAAGGGCGCGGGCGACGGGATCGTCGACATTCTCATCCGTCTCATTCCCGACGTCATCCGCACCGTTCAGGTCCTGTTCGTCACCCTGCTCGTGCTCTTCGTCGTCTGCACCATCATCAAGAGGATCTTCAGGGGGACCCCCCGCAAGGTCACCGTCGGCAGGCTCGTGAACAGCATCTTCAAGGTGGTCGTCTGGGTCGTGTCCGTCATCGCGATCCTCGCCGTCTGGGGCATCAACCTCACCGCTCTCATCGCGGGCGCGGGAGTGCTCACCCTCGTCGTCGGGCTCGGCATGCAGAGCCTCATCGCCGATGTCGTCGCGGGCATCTTCATCGTGTGCGACGGAACGCTGCAGGTGGGGGACATCGTCACCATCGACGGCTGGCGCGGCACGGTGCAGGAAGTCGGCATCCGCAACACCAAGATCATCAACTACAGCGGCGATATCCGCATTGCGAACAACTCTACCATCAAGGTGTTCATCAACCAGAGCCGCGAGAACTCCTATCCCACGGTGCTCGTCGGCGTCCCGTACGAGGCGAACCTGCAGCATGTCAAGGAAGTGTTCGAGGCGAACAAGGCGAGGATCAGGGAGATGTGCCCGTCGCTCATCAGCGACGTCGACTTCAACGGCGTCGAGGAGCTCGCGGATTCGAGCGTCAACCTGCACTTCGGCGCGACGTGCAAGGAGGAGAGCTTCTTCGTTGCCCAGCGCGAAATGCGCGGCGCCATCAAGACGGTATTCGAGGAGAACGGCATCTCCGTTCCCTTCCCGCAGGTCGTCGTGCACAAGGAAAAATAAGCGCGATTTTCTTCGGGATCCTGAAAGCGCGGAGCCGTGCGCCCCGCGCTTTTTCCGTGCAAAAAACGGAACAAAAGGGGCAAAGCGGTTTTCGGCGCCGCCGCTTTTCCCGCTCCCTCGCGCCCCTGTGCAGGCGGGAAAAAAGCGCAAAAATTCTCGGAAATATTTTTGTCTTTCCTATTGAAATTCAGGCGGATTTATTCTATAATATTACCGTCCCGTTCCATGGAACGGGGAGGGGGGAACTATGGAAACGAAAAAGCTCGTCGAACAGGGAAGAACGGCGCTCGGCATCGAATTCGGCTCCACGCGGATCAAGGCGGTCCTCGTGGACGAGAACAACACGCCCGTCGCCTCGGGCAGCCACGATTGGGAGAACCGCCACATCGGCAACATCTGGTCGTACTCCATCGAGGACATCGTGACGGGGCTTCAGTCGTGCTACGCGAGCCTCAAGAAGGACGTGAAGGAGAAGTACGGCGTCACGCTCACGACGATAGGCGCCATCGGCTTTTCCGCCATGATGCACGGCTACATGGTATTCGGGAAGGACAACGAAATTCTCGTTCCCTTCCGCACATGGCGCAACAACACGGCGGCGTACGCGGGCGACCGCCTCACCGAGCTCTTCGGCTACCACATTCCCGCGCGGTGGTCGATTGCCCATCTCTATCAGGCGATCCTCGACAAGGAGCCGCACGTCAAGGACATCGTCTTTCAGACGACGCTCGAGGGCTACGTCCATTGGCTGCTCACGGGGAAGAAGGTCATCGGCATCGGGGAAGCCTCGGGCATGTTCCCCGTCGACCCTGAAACAAAGCAGTACAACAGCCGCATGCTCGGTCAGTTCAACGAACTCGT
>CANQAX010000044.1 GCA_947589235.1 uncultured Clostridia bacterium | reverse complement strand
TGAAGATGCCGACCTGCTCCTTGGAGACGGGCGAAAGGTAGCTCTTCCCGCTGAAATACTGCTTGAACCCGTCGTTCGGCGCGCCGATGGGGAAGATCATCGAGCGTTCATGCGCCGCCCTCGCGTCCCCGCAGCTCTCCTCCGCCCAGACGTCCTTCGCCATGTTGAACACCGCCCATGCCTTGGGCCAGCCCGCATAAAATGCGACATGGGTGACGATTGCGGCGATCTCCTTTCTCGAGACGCCCGCCTTCTTGGCGTTCTCCAAGTGGTACTTGAGCGAGGAATCGGTGATGCCCGACGACATGAGCGCGACGACCGTGACGATGCACCGCGTCTTGTGGTCGATGTCGGGGTTGTTCCAGTCCTCGCCGAAGAGAACGTCGTCGTTGAAGTGTGCAAAGTCGGGGGCAAATTCCCCGAGCGCCTTTCTTCCCGCGTCCTGTGTGATCTTCATGGTTTCCTCCCTTTGCGGCGGTGCCGCTCAATCATTCAAATTCCAATCGATGGGCGGAATGCCGTTCCGCTCGAGATATTCGTTGGTCTTGGAGTAGTGGTGGCACCCGAAAAAGCCGTTATAGGCGGAGAGGGGCGAGGGGTGCACGCTTTCCAAGACGAGGTGCTTTTCCGTGTCGATGAGCGGCTTTTTCCGCCGTGCGTTTCCGCCCCAGAGGAGAAACACGAGGTGCTCCTTCTCGCGGGACAGGAGCTCGATGACGGAGTCGGTGAACCAGCTCCAGCCGCAGCCCGCATGGCTGTTCGCCTGATGTTCGCGCACGGTGAGCGCGGTGTTCATGAGCAGAACCCCTTCCTTCGCCCACTTGGTGAGGTCGCCCGAGCGGGGCGGGGGGAACCCGAGGTCGTCCTTGAGCTCCTTCAGCATGTTCTCGAGCGACGGGGGCTTGGGCACGCCGTCCTTGACCGAGAAGCACAGCCCGTGCGCCTGCCCCTCGTTGTGGTAGGGGTCCTGCCCGAGGAGCACCGCCTTCACGTTTGCATACGGCGTGAAGCGGAAGCAGTTATAGAGGTCGTACATGTCGGGATAGACAATGTAGTGCGAATACTCGTATTTGAGGAATTCGCGTATTTTAAGGTAGCGCCCGTCCGCAAAGAGCGGCGCGAGGACTTCGTTCCAGTCACCGAGGTCTATCATGATTTTTCTCCTTTTTGAAGGGATAGTAGTGCGTCGTCCCGTTGAAGGGTTGGGTGCGCGCCATTCTGTTGAAGGCATGTTTCCCGCGTCATTCTGTTGACGGCTTGTTTTGCGTGTCATTCTGTTGACGGCTTGTTTTCCGCGTCATTCTGTTGACGGCTTGTTTTGCGTGTCATTCTGTTGACGGCTTGTTTTGCGTGTCATTCTGAGCGTAGCGAAGAATCCCGAGAAACGAAGTCCGAATTTTCATGTTCGGGATTCTTCACCCGCCGCAAGGGCGGCGTCGGGTTCAGAATGACGCGTAGGACGGGCTCCGCCCACCTCCGCCCTTGCGGGCACCCCCTCCACCGGAGGGGGCGGTGGGGGGGTATATGCTCCGTCTCGGCATACAATAGTGTCATGTCGAGCGGAGCATAGCGTAGTCGAGACATCTATTCCTTATTTTCATAGCCGAAACCTCTGCATTATTGAGCATAGATTTCTCGACTTCGCTCCGTAGCGCATTCGCCAGTGGCTCATGCGCTACTTCGCTCCGCTACTTCGCCTGCAGCTCGTGCGCCGCTACGCGTCGTCGAAATGACAGTCTGTGAGGCTCGTGCGCCGCTATGCGTCGTCGAAATGACAAAACCCCGCAATTCGCTCGCGTTCGGCAAGACATACTCCCATCCGTCCCTTTGGGACATCTTTCTCTTGAGAGACAGGTTCAGAATGACGCGTTGGACAGAGGGAGCAGCGGCGCCTATTCGGGCAGTGCGCCCGTTCGGGAGTTCGGTTCAAAGGGACAGAAGGGCAAGGTAGGCGGTGAGCTCTTTCTTTGCGCCCTCGAGGTCATGCTCGAGGTAGTTTCCGCATTCCTTGCGGGTGGCACCGGGAATTTCGTCGAGGGCGAGCGCCGCCCTGATCCCTTCCTCGATGAGCGCCTTTCCCTCGGCATAACTTTTCCGCAGGGTGAGGAGATAGAATCCCGTGCGGCAGCCCATCGGACCGAAGTACACGATGTCGTCCTCGCCCAAGTTGCGAACGGTTGTGGCGAGCAGGTGCTCGATGGAATGGAGCGCGGCGGGGGAAATGTAGTCGCCCGCGTTCGGCTTTTTGAAGCGGAGGTCGAAGGTCGTGATTCCGTTCGCGTCCGTCCGCGCGTGGAGCCCCGGCTGCAATGCGTCGTGGTCCTTTTCAAATGAGGGAATTTTCTTCATGGTAGGTTCCTCTTTGGAAGATAATGTGATGAGGGCGTACCCCCTCCCCTACCCCTCCCCCTTACGCAGGGGGAGGGCAAGTAACTGCCTACCCCAACCAAGGCGCAGGGGGGCAAATAACTGCCTATCCCAACCAAGGAGTGGGGGGCAAATAACTGCCTATCCCAACCAAGGAGCAGGGGACAAGTAACAGCCTACCCCAACCAAGGAGCAGGGGACAAGTAACAGCCTACCCCAACCAAGGCGCAGGAGGGCAAGAAGCTGCCTACTCCAACCAAGGAGCAGGGGGCAAGTAACTGCCTGCCCCAACCAAGGCGCATGGGAAGTTGAGAGCGGAGCGGGAAACGCTCACTCCAAGCTCTCCAAGATCTCGGGAAGGTGCGCCTTTAAGTTGAGGGCAGCGCGCTTCAGGTTCTGCTTGAACTGCTCCGTCGTCGAGCCCGAGCCGTACACGTCGGAGATCGCCTTCACCGAGGCGAAGGGAACGCCCGCATACTTGCAGACCTCGGCAATGGCGCCCGCCTCCATCTCGCGGATGTCGCACCCGAGGCGGAGAAGGAGGGCATGGTCGTCGGAGGAATCGTTGAACCTGTCGCCCGTGCCGAGCGCGCGGCGGGGAAGGTCGAGCGGCGGGCAGAGGAGGGGAAGGAAGTTCTCCGTCTCGCCGTCGAGGGTGCCTATTTCGGTGCCGTTTAGCTGGGTGCAGTCGAAGTCGTACTGCACGGCTCTCTCGATGAGGTACACTTCGCCCACTTCGGTATGTTCGGGCTTCAGCCCGCCCGCGACGCCGAAGTTCAGGATGACGTCCGCGCCCGCGGAGATCGCGGCGCACGCGCCCGCGGCGGCGTTCACCTTCCCGACGCCGCAGACGATGAGGGCGATTTCCCTTCCGAACGCCCTTCCGATGTGCACCGTCTTTCCGTACACGGTGCGGATATCTTCGATGTCCATGGAATCGAGCAGGATCTCCGCCTCGCTGTCCATGGCAATGACGCAACCAATCATATCAAGCCGCCTTTTTTTATCTATTATAACAACTTTTTTGCCGTTTGGCAAATGCAGGAATACTTTTTTCGGCAAACGGAAAAACTTTCCGCACAAGGAGGGATCAATGAATCCGTTTGAATGTAAGCCGCAAAAGGCAGACAAGATTTTCACAGGTTGGAATAAGGTGCTCGTCAAGCCCTACAACAAGAACGAAGTGGACCCCTATACCCGCCTTCGGGTCATTCTGATGTCGGGAACGGAGTTCGAGAGCGTGCGGCTCTCCAATTCCTTCACCCGCCACTGCCCGAACAACGACGTGAGGCGCCGCCTCGCCGTCATGCGGAGGGGCGAGCAGATCCAGCAAAAGCGCGTGGCTTCCTTGAAGCCCGCGAACGAGAGCATCTTGGAGCATACGATCGGCTATGAACAGCTCGCCGTCGACCTCACCGCCAATCTTGCCGTCACCGAAAAGAATTCGTACGTCAAAAAGCAGCTCGACTTCGCGCTCCTCGAGGACTTCGACCATCTGTACCGCTATGCCGACCTCATGGAGCTCGAGAAGGGCGGGGACCCCAAGAAGCTCGTGGGTTCGTACACCGAGATCATGCCGGGGCGCCCGACCGTCGCCGAGTACCGCCACCCGCACGACGACGTCAACTTCTACCTCAATTGCTACCTGAACGGGCTCAAAACCAAGCTCAACGTGAACATCATCACGGCGGCGGAACAGCAGACGATGAACTTCTACATGAACGTCGCCAACCTGTACGCATCCCCCTTGGGCAGAAAGCTCTACAACGAAATTGCCATGATTGAGGAACAGCACGTCACGGGGTACGGGTGCCTCAAGGACCCGACGGCGACGTGGTGGGAGAGCCTCCTCATGAACGAATACACCGAATGCTACCTCTACTATTCGTGCTATATGGACGAGAAGGACGAGCGCATCAAGAAGATCTGGGAGATGCACTTCGAGGAGGAAGTTTCGCACCTGCACGAGGCGGCGGACCTTCTCAAGACGTACGAGGGGAAGGTGTGGCAGCAGGTTCTGCCCGAGGGCGGGGAGTTCCCCGAACTTCTGAAGTTCCGCCCGCAGAAGGAGTATATTCGCGAGGTGTTGAAGAGCGTGCGCCTCACCGCCGTCGAGGAGGGGTGGGAGGAGTTGTCCGCCGTGCCCGATTCCTTCCGCTACTTCGGCTACAACGCGAAGATCAGCCCCAACCCCGAGGCGGTCGGCACGCATGTCGTCATCGACCGCGCCATCGATGCCTTCCGCTTCGACTACCGCATTCAGGACAAGGACCATCCCGTGAAGGCGCTCTCGGACAGGAAGAAGGACAACATCGACATCGCCCGCGTCAAGGGGAAATAGATTGACGTCCCGCGCGGGATGTGCTATCATAGGGGCATGAAGATCACATTTTTCGATGCCAAGGACTACGACATTCCCGCCTTCGAGCGGTACGGGAAGGAGTACGGGATCTCGTTCAAGTTCTTCGAGACCAAGCTCGGCGAGGACACCGCGGAGCTCGCGCGGGGATACGACGGGGTGTGCGTGTTCGTCAACGACGACGTCGGCGCCCCCGTCGTAGAGAAGCTCGCCTCGTACGGGGTCCGCACGGTCGCGCTCCGCTGTGCGGGATACAACAATGTGGACCTTACAAGCTGTTTCGGGAAGATCCACGTCGTCCGCGTGCCCGCCTATTCCCCGCACGCCGTAGCCGAGCACGCCATGGCGCTCCTTCTCACGTCCGTCCGCCGCATTCACAGGGCATACAACCGCACGAAGGACTTCAACTTCTCGCTCGCGGGGCTCACGGGGTTCGAGCTGCACGGCAGGACGGTGGGCGTCGTCGGGACGGGCAAGATAGGGCGCGCCTTCATCGAAATTTGCCGCGGGTTCGGCATGCGCGTCATCGCCTACGACAAGTTCCCATCTGAAATCGAGGGCGTCACCTATGTTCCGCTCGAGGAGCTCCTCCGCACGAGCGACGTCATCTCCCTCCATTGCCCCCTCACCGAGGAGACGTACCATCTCATCGGGCGGGAGGCGGTGGAGATGCTCAAGAAGGGCGTCGTCATTCTCAACACCTCGCGGGGCGCCCTCATCGACGCCGAGGCGCTCGTCGACGGCATCAAGCGGCGCATCGTCGGCGCGGCGTGCCTCGACGTGTACGAGGAGGAATCCGACCTCTTCTTCCGCGACTTCTCGGGGCACATCGTCGAGGACGACGTCCTCGCTCGGCTCATCTCGATGCCCAACGTGCTCGTCACGGGACATCAGGCATTCCTCACCGAGGAGGCGCTCGCGAACATCGCCGAGACGACGGTGAAGAATCTCGTCTCCGTGCGGGACGGCGGGCTCATCGAAAACGAGCTCTGCTACCGCTGCGGAAAGGTGGAGGACTGCAAAAAAAATCGGAGCGAGCGCTGCTTTTAGGCTCCCTCCCGCAGATTCCTTTTCTCGGCTCCCCGAAACGGGGAGCTTTTTTCGCGCGCCGCATACAAGCCCCGTGAAATTAGTTGTAAATCAGGACAAGTTGTGCTACAATACCGTGCGGAGAGTGACATGAAACTGAAATGGTACGGGACCGCGTCCCTTCTCTTGGAGAGCGGCGGGACCCGATTGTTGTTCGACCCCTACCTGAAACCGCTCAATCCCAAACTTCCCGCCCTTCCCGTGGAGGAGGCAAAGACGGCGCAGGCGGTGTTCATCACCCACCCGCATTTCGACCACTTTGAGAGCATCGGCACGTTTGCGGAAGGGCGCGACGTGTACGTCTCGGCGGCGGGCGCGGAGCATGCCGCAAGGCTCGGCATTCCGACGGAGCGCTTTCACGCCATCGAGGCGGGAGGGGAATACCGCGTGGGGAATTTTCTCGTCCGCGCCTATCGGAGCCGCCACTGCCGCTTCGACGTCGGCACGGTGCTCCGCGTCCTCTTCTCGCCGAGGACGTACGTTTGCCTTCCCAAGAGCATTTCCATTCTGAAGATGACGAAGGAGTACAGAATCGCGCAGGATGAGATCTTCGCGCTCGAGGTGACGGACGGGGAGAAGCGCGTCTTTGTGCTCGGCTCGGCGGGGCTGGAGCCCGAGGAGAAGTACCCGCAGGGCGCGGACCTTCTCGTCTATCCCTATCAGGGGCGGTCGAACATGAACCGCTACATGCGGAGATTCCTCGATGCGTTCCGTCCCAAGGCGGTGCTCACCGACCACTTCGACAACGCCTTTCCGCCCTTTACGCACAGGGTCTCGGTGAAGCGGTTCCCCGCTGCGCTGAAAAAACACCTTCCGTCCGCACGCGCCATCGTGCCGACGGAAGGGGAGTGGATCGAAGTCTGAATTTCGGGAAGAGGTGCGAACGTCTGCCCGTCACAGCCGGACGGTGCGGAAGGGGACGTCTCCGCGGGTGCAGAGGCAGAGGGTGTACTCCCCGAGCGCAATATGCCGCAAACTTTCGGGCACGGGCGCACCGTCCAGCCGCAGGGCGCCGTCCCCGTAGACGAGATGGGGAAGGAGCTGTGCGAGCGTTCCGCCGCGGTACTTCACATACGCCTCCTTCGCCGTCCAGAGCAATGAAAAGTCCTCCCGCCGCTCGGAAGCGGTCATGCGGAGAAGGAGCGCCTCCGTCGGGCGCCGATCTTTTTTTTCGGCGTCGAGCCCGACCTCTTCCTTCCCCACCGCGACCGCGAGAAAGCTGTCCGCGTGCGTGAGGCTGAAGCGGAGTTCGCCGCGGGGGAGAAAGGGCTTGCCGCTTTTCGTGCGGGGCAGAGCGGAGATCTCCGCCTCGGAAAGATGAACGCCTTCGCGGGCGAACGCTTCCCGAAGGAAGGCGCCGCGGGGGAGCTCTTCCGTGTAGTACACATTCATGCTCACAGTATAGCATGCTTTTTCTCTCTTTGCAAAGAAAATTTCGGTTTTTCGCGTCTGAAATTTGAAAATAGCGGAATGGGGGTCAAAAAAATGACGAGATCGGAACAGGCAAGGCAGAATTTCCTCTCGGGATACAACTGCGCGCAGGCGGTCGTGCTCGCCTTTTCGGACCTTCTCGGCGTGCCCGAGGACACATTGAAGGCGGCGGTGCTCCCGCTCGGCGGGGGACTTGCCCGCCTCCGCGAGACGTGCGGCACCGTCTCGGGCGGCGCGGTCTGCCTCGGGCTCCTCTTTCCCGAAAAGGGCAAGGCGGAGATATATGCGCTCGTGCGGGAGCTCGCGCAGCGGTTCCGCGAGGAGAACGGCAGCTATAACTGCGGGGAGCTGCTCTCCCGCGCGGGGGTGGCGGCGGAGCGGGGCGGCGACCCGCAGGAGCGGACGGCGGACTACTACAGAAAGCGCCCCTGTCCCGAGCTTGCCGCCCGCGCCGCGGCGATCATCGAGGACATCTACCTCAAAAACAAGTGACATGCGGGAGCCCTTCGGGGCTCCCTTCTTTTAAGGAAGCCGCATAATTTTCCCGAAAACCGCAAATAATCGGGGCATGCGAAGGTTGTTTTGCGCCATCGGCGTCTGTTGTTCTCTTCTCCTCTTGGGCGGGTGCGATGCCTCCGAGCTCGGCACGCTCCCCGAAGTCTCCCGCCCGTACGCCGCCGTCTATGAATGCGAGGTCCTTACCTACGGCGGCGGGGACGTCTTGGGGCGGTTCGACTACGTCCGCCTCGACCTCGACTGGGGCGGGGAATTCACGCTTGCCTACCGCACGAAGGAGGGCGCCGAGGGCGAACAGCACGGCACCTACTCCGTGGACGACGCCGCCTCGGAGGTCGTCTTTACCTTCCGCTTCGGCGCCGTCGAGCGCTCGCGCGCCTTTCCCATCGAGATGGGACGCATTCTCCTCGACGTCACCCTGCACGGGAAGCTCCTTCACGCCGAATTCGGCATGTAAATTTCCGAAATCTTAAAACAAATGTTTGCAACTCGGCGCGATGTGTGCTATAATGGTGGCATGAATGACGTCGCGGCTCCCTTCCGTCTCACCGATGATCAGGCAGAGGCGGCGGAGCTCATCCGGGAATGGTTCTTCAACCTCAATACGCAGATCTTCGTCCTGTGCGGCTATGCCGGCACGGGCAAGACCTTTCTCGTGGACCACGTCGTGCGCGAACTCGGGCTCGTCCCGGGGGAGAGCGCGGCGTTTGTCGCGCCCACGGGCAAGGCGGCTTCCGTGCTCATGCGCGAGGGGACGCCCGCGGGAACGGTGCATTCCCTCATCTACACGCGGGAGGAGGACATCGAGGTCAACGAGGACGGCGAGGTCATCTCCGAGCGTTTCCTGCGCTTTGTGCGCAAGGAAAAGCTGCCCAAGGAGCTCCGCCTCATCGTCGTGGACGAGACGAGCATGGTCTCCGACGATGTGCTGAAGGACCTGCTCTCCTTCGGGGTGAAGTGCCTCTTCTGCGGCGACCCCGCCCAGCTCCCGCCCGTCGGCGGAACGAATACCCTGCTCACCATGCCCGTCATCACCCTGAAACAGATCGTGCGGCAGGAGGAGCACAATCCCATCGTGCGGCTCTCCGCGCTCATCCGCGCGGGCAAGAAGCCGACGTTCGGCTACTTCGGCTCCAACGTGCAGGTCATTCCGCGGGCGGCATTCGACGAGGACATCCGCCGCGACGTGTTCCTCCGCGCCGATCAGATCATCGTCGGCACCAACCGCACCCGCAGCCGCATCAACCGCGAGATGCGCTCCTTCCGCTCCGTCCCCGAGACCGCCATGCTCCCCGTCGAGGGGGAAAAGCTCATCTGCACCCTCAACGACTGGTCCAAGCCGCTCGACGAAGCGGGGAATTTCCACCTCGTCAACGGCATTATCGGTACCTGCCGCAACGTGCGGGAGGGGGAGGACGGGCTCGCCCTTCTCGACTTCCGCGCCGACTTTTTGCCCGATACCGTGTACGACTTGCCCGTCGATGCGGGCATTTTCACCGAGGGGAAGTACTTCCATGCCTACGGCGCGAAGGCGTGCAGGCTCGCGGACGGCAGGCTCGTGCACGAGAACAACCTCGAGGCGCTCCGCTCCTCGCGCGTGAAAAAGGAAGATACGGTGTGCAGGTTCGAGTTCGCCTATGCCGTCACCTGCCACAAGGCGCAGGGCTCGGAGTACGACAATGTTGTCGTCATCGACGAGAGCGGTTGCTTCGAGAACGGCAAGGAGTGGCTGTACACCGCCGTCACCCGCGCAAGAAAAAATCTGATTCTTGTGAGATAAGGAAAAGGCGAGCAATGCACGTAGCCGAATCAAGACAATAGGGCGAAGGATATGCCCACCCCCTCCCTTGCGGGCACCCCCCTCCGTGGGAGGGGGCTTCGGTTGCCCCGCGTTTTTTGCGTGTCATTCTGAGCGTAGCGAAGAATCCCGATAAACGAAGTCCGAATTTTCATGTTCGGGATTCTTCACCCGCCGCAAGGGCAGCGGCGGGTTCAGAATGACGCGTGGGACGGGCTTCGGTCACCGCGCCTTGCTGCCCCCTCCATTGGAGGGGGGGTAGGGGGGTGGGCAGATAATGAGCGGAAGGGTTATTACCTCATACCGCCCCGCCAAATGCCCGATACCTCATTCCGAACCCCCGAAGGGGGTGAGTGAATCTGTGGGTATAAGATTCGCTCGGCTCCTTGCGGAGCATACTTCGCCTATGGCTCGTGCCGCCTCATGGCGGGGGGAACGTGGCTGTCATCTTCATTGAAGGCGGCGAGAGGGGGGTTCTAAAAAATTCGGTTGGTTTTTTCGGCGAGGCGGCGCGAAAACTTGACATTCTTCCCCAAACAAATTACAATAAGAAAAAAACGCACGAAGGTACAACTATGTCTTACAGAACGCACAATTGCGGCGAGCTCCGCGAGGGCGACGTCGGCAAAAAGGTCACGATAGCGGGCTGGCTCGATTCCAAGCGCGACAAGGGCGGTCTGCTCTTCGCCGTGCTCCGCGACTTCTACGGGTCCACGCAGGTCGTCGCGCAGGAAGAGCCCCTTCTCGGCGAGCTCCGCGACATTCCAACCGAGTCCACCGTCGCCGTCACGGGCACGGTGGTGCTCCGCTCCGCCCCCAACGACAAGATTCCCACGGGGAGAATCGAGATCGTCCCCGAGCGGGTCGAGGTCCTCGGCAGGCGCATGACGCAGGCGCTCCCCTTCGAGGTCTCCCATTCGACGGAGGCAGGGGAGGAAGCCCGCCTTCGGTATCGCTTCCTCGACCTTCGCAACCCCGCCGTCAAGGAGAAGATCGTGCTCCGCGCGAACATCGTTGCCGACCTTCGCAGGCTCATGACGGAGCAGGGATTCCTCGAAATTTCCACCCCCATTCTCACAAGTTCGTCCCCCGAGGGCGCGCGCGACTACATCGTGCCGAGCCGCCTCTATCCCGGGGAATTCTATGCGCTCCCTCAGGCGCCGCAGCAGTATAAGCAGCTTTTGATGTGCTCGGGGTTCGACAAGTACTTCCAGATCGCGCCCTGTTTCCGCGATGAGGACGCCCGCGCCGACCGCTCGCCCGGGGAGTTCTACCAGCTCGATATCGAGATGGCATTCGCGACGCAGGAGGACGTGTTTGCCGTGCTCGAAAAGGTGCTCCCGCCCGTGTTCGCGAAGTATTCGGGGTGGGAAGCGGACAAGCCGCCCTTCCTCCGCATTCCGTACCTCACCGCGCTCGAGGAGTTCGGCACCGACAAGCCCGATCTTCGCAACCCTCTCCGCATCTGCGACGTGACCGAACTCACCGCAAACTGCGGCTTCGACCCCGTCATGCTGAAGCACGTCAAGGCGATCTGCGTGAAGGGCGTGAACGTCCCGCGGAAGTGGATCGACAAGACGGCGGAGGAGTTCACGGTCAAGACCGAGGGCGGCAAGATGTATTGGTTCAAGCTCGACGAAAGCGGCATGCCCGCGGGCGGAATTGCCAAGTTCGTCGCCGAACATATCGATGCGTGGAAAAAGGCGCTCGGCGCGGAGAGGGACTGCTTCGTCGCCCTCGTAGCCGAGGACAAGCTGCAGGACGTGCAGAAGCGCGCAGGGCTCCTCCGCACCATGCTCGGCACGGGGCTCGACCTGCTCGAAAAGAACGTCTATCGGTTCTGCTGGATCGTCGACTTCCCGATGTACGAGATCGGAGAGGAGAGCGGACAGCTTGAATTCTGCCACAATCCCTTCTCGATGCCGCAGGGCGGCATGGCGGCGTTTGAAAAGGACCCGCTCGAGATCCTCGCCTACCAGTACGACATCGTGTGCAACGGCGTCGAGCTCTCCTCGGGCGCGGTGCGCAACCACGACCCCGAGATCATGCTGAAGGCATTCTCGCTCGTGGGGCTCGGAAGGGAGGACGTCGTGAAGAAGTTCCCCGCGCTCTACAACGCCTTCGAGTACGGCGCACCGCCGCACGCGGGCGTCGCCCCCGGGGTGGACCGCATGGTGATGCTCATCTCGGGCACGACGAACATCCGCGAGGTCATCGCCTTCCCGATGAACGCCAAGGCGCGCGACCTCATGATGAACGCGCCCTCGCCCGTCGAGGAGAAACAGCTCGAAGAGGTGCATATCCGCATCCGCGAGCGCAAGAATTGACGCGCGCAAGAATGAAAAAAGGGAGCCCCGCAGCCGCGGGGCTCCTTCCGTTGTTAAAAGACAACCTCCCGCTATGCGGGAGGGAAAAGGGAGCGGAAGCGTTGCAAAGAAAAACCTCCGATGATA
>CANQAX010000043.1 GCA_947589235.1 uncultured Clostridia bacterium | reverse complement strand
GCGTTTCACGGTCGATCCGCGATACGGCATACCGCATTCTCAAGGTGCGGGAGGGGCTCGAGGAGCGCGACGAGGAGGCGACCATCGAGCGCATAGCAGCAGAAATGCAGGTGAAGGAGCGGGAGGTCGTGTATGCGCTCGACGCCATTTCCGACCCCGTCTCGCTGTACGATCCCGTCTACAACAAGACGGGGGACACTTTGCAGCTCGTCGACCAGCTCTACGACGAGACGCAGAGCGAGGCAATCTGGACGGAGCGGGTGGCGCTCCGCGAGGCTATCGACCGCCTCACCGACAGGGAGAAGAAGATCCTCATGCTCCGATACTATGAGGGAAAGACACAGACGGAGATCTCGGCGGAAGTCGGCATTTCGCAGGCGCAGGTCTCCCGCCTCGAAAAGAACGCGCTCGGCGCCATCCGGAAGGAAATTTCTTGAAACATTTCCGCGCCCTCTGCATACAATAGAGCGTGGAAACGAGTTTCGGCGAATTGAAGAGAATGGAGGCGGTCAACCTCGTCGACGGGAAACGGCTCGGAAAGATCTGCGACGTCGTGTTTACCTATCCCGAGGGGAGAGTGCAGGGGATCGTCGTCCCGGGCGGACGGGGATTCCGATGGGGGAAAGCGGACCTCTTCATCGACCTCAAGTGCGTGCGGAAGATCGGCGTGGACGTCGTGCTCGTGGACATCAAATCAGCTCCGAAACCCGATAAGCGGAAGGGAAGATGGGAAGATGCGTCCCCGCTCCCCCCGCAGTCCGGTCCCCCGCCCTTTTCCCGCGGGAACGGCGGAGAGCGCCGCGATTACGGCGATTACGAGTAAAAAAACGGCTCGGAAGGAAAATTCCGAGTCGTTTTTTGCATGTTTGCGAAGTACTATGCGTGACATAATAGGCTCAATTTCGGGGAATTTGATAGCAATCGCACATCTTTCCGTCGGGTAGGTAGCCCGTGTCCGAACACTTCGGGCAGGAGTAGGCGGGCACGAGATCGGAATCCGTAAGCCCAATCGAACGAAGCGCCTCGCTCCGCTCCCTGCGAATTTTTTCCATGCGCGAGCGGAGAGAGGAGACGGTTTCGGGCGCATAGAGTTCCGCCTTGGCAAGCTCGATCTCCGTCCTTCGGATCGCAGCGTCCGCCTCGCGGAATTTGCCGTCCCTTTCCGCCTGCGCCTTTGCCCGTTCCGCCCTCTGCACGGCGCGGGCGCGGAGCTCCGAATAGTGCCGCTCGCGGTCGGCGCGCATGTCGGCGGCGACGGCTGCCTCGCTCTTGAACTCGGGGGCTACGCGCTCCTTTGCGGGGATCTGTTCGGGGCTCATCGCTCCGAGGCGCTTCCACTCCGAGAGGAGCTTGTTCATGTAGGGCAGGGGGGAAGAAGCGTTCGCGCTCCGTGCCGCCGCCTCGAGGATCATCTCCTCCGAGAAATTCCAGCTCCGCCACGCTGCTATCATATCGAGCGCGCTCTGCGACTTTTTGACGACGCCGCAGAGGTTCTGTATTTTTTGCAGAAGGCGGAGCTCCCTGTCCCGCGAGGCGCAGTAGGCGCGCACGCCGCCCTCGTCCACGATTCCGTCCGCATACAGCTTGCCGATGAGGGAATCCATCTCCTCGAAGCCGTAGCCGAGCTTGAGGCAGAGCGAGGCGAGAAGGGAGAGGCTGTCGTCGTCATACCCCCGTTCGAGCCACTTTTCGCAGTATTCCTCGGCGTAGGGGCGGGGATTTTGCACCTTTACGCCCAATTTCCGCGCCACTTTGAACACGGTGGAGGCGATCTCCGCCCGCCGTTTCATGTATTCGCGCGCCGAATCTTCGCCCGTCGCTTCCTTTTCGCACAGCTCGTCCACGAGCCCGTCGAGGGCGGGAAGGGTGCCCTTTCCCATCGCAGCCGCGGCGGCTTGGACGGCGCCCGCGGCGACCCCCTTTGCACGCCACTTTTCGAGGAAGGCGTAGTCCGCTTCCTGCGGCTTGCGGGAGATCCCGAGAAGGGTGAAGAGACGGGAGAGTTCCCGCTCGTGCTCGTTGAAGTCGGCGAGGTCCTCTTCGACCTGTTCGTAGGTATACTTTCTCGCGCGGCAGAGCTGTTCCGCCTTGTTGAGGATGTGCGCCGCGGAGAGGCGGCTGCCGTCCTTCTTCGCGCAGTACTCCGCGACGAGCAGGAACGCCTGCTGTTCCATCGGCTCCTTCTCGAGAAATTCGAGGATCCGCTGCATTTCATAGGGGCGGAAGTCCTTATTTGCCCGCTGCAGAAGGGTATAAAAGGCGCGGTTGAATTCGGCGTATTTTTCGGGACGGATGGGCTTGGGCTTGCCGACTGCGGCATTGACGGGCAGATACTCGACGAAGAGGGGGTCGCGGGAGAGGACGTGCACGAGGTCGCATTCCTCCCAGAAGGAGAAGATGTCCGCAAGCCTTTTGGGGGTGATGCGGAGGAGCTTTGCGGCGCTCTCGGCGTCGAATTCCTCGGCACAGCCGCAGAGGTACAGACCGTAGAGATAGGCGCGGACGGCGTCACCGTCCGCCTGCGGCAGATACTTCGTGATGAATTGATTTTCCACGCATGTGAACATGTTTGCGTTGAACTCTTTCGAGAAGGTGCTGAACGACACGATTTCCTCCGCGGGCGTCCTTATTTTTGCGCAAAGGCATGGGGAACGCTTGCTTTTTTCCGTAAGGCGTTGTATAATAGTATAGCATAACCTTCGGCAAATGCAAACTCTTTTTTTGCCCGTGGGAAAAATTTCGGCAAAATGCGCATCTTACACACTTCGGATTGGCATATCGGGAAGCGCCTCATGGAGCGCGAACGCCTGCCCGAGCAGATAGTTGCTCTCGAGGGTCTCGTCCGCTCCTGCGAGGAAAACGAAGTCGAACTCGTGCTCGTCGCGGGCGACGTGTTCGATACCTACCTTCCGTCCGCCGAGGCGGAGGAGGCGTTCTTCCGCGCGGCAAAGGCGCTTGCGGGGGAGACCCGCGCGGTCGTCGTCATCTCGGGCAACCACGACGACGGCGTCCGCCTTGCCGCTTCCGCACCCCTTGCGGGGGAAGAGGGCATCTACATCTTCGGCGGAACGTCCCATCCGTTCATTGCGCCGTCCAACCGTCCCGTCCGCGCCGTCGAGGCGGACGAGCGGCACATCGTCATCGAAAACAGCGCGGGCGAACGCGTCTATGTGAACGTTCTGCCCTATCCCAACGAGGCGCGCCTCCGCGAGGAAAAGACGGACGAGAGCTACGCGGAGAAGGTCTCGCGGTGGATAGCTGCGGGCGAGGCAAAAAATACGGACATGCCCCGCATTCTGCTTTCCCATCTCTTCGTCGCGGGCTCCAAGCCGAGCGACAGCGAGCGGGACATCGGGCTCGGCGGGGCGCGCGCCGTGCCGCTCTCCGTCTTTCCCGAGGGCGAATACGCGGCGCTCGGGCACCTGCACAGAAGGCAGCACCCCGGCGGCTCCGTCTTTTACAGCGGGTCGCTCCTGCAATATTCCTTCGACGAAAATCCCGACAAGAGCGCCTATCTTCTCGAGACGGAGGGGACTTCCGTCCGCATCGCAAAGCAAATTCCCATCACGGGCGGAAAACAGCTCGTCCGCCTCGAATGCAGGGGAGTGGAGGAGGCGCTCGCGCTCCTTCCGCGGTATCCCTCCTGCTTCGTCGAACTCACCCTTCACCTCGATAAGCCGCTCACGACGGCGGAGACAGAGGCGCTCCGTGCGAGCAACGAGGGGCTCGTCTCCCTGCTTGCGCGGGTGAGGACGGAGGAAGCCCCTCCCGCGGAGAGCCGCGTCTCCCTCGGCGACGGGGAACTGTTCGAGGCGTACTACCGCTCCCAATACGGCGCGGCGCCCTCGGAGGAGCTCAAGACGGCGTTTTTGAAGCTCCTGTCGGAGGAAGCATGAAGCCGCTCACCCTTGAATTCTGCGGGATCAACTCCTTCTCGGAGCCCGCATTCATCGACTTCCGCGAATTGCTCGAATTCGGCATCTTCGGCGTGTTCGGGGATACCGGCTCGGGCAAGAGCACCATTCTCGACTGCATCGGGTTCGCCCTGTACGGCAGGGCTTCCCGCGACAATACCATCGACGAACTCATCAACTACCGCCGCGACAGGGCGTATGTGAACTTCGAGTTCGAGATGCTGTTTGAGGGTCGCCGCCGCGTCTTTCGCGTGGAGCGCTCCCTGCGGCGCAGAAAGGGCGCCCTCGGCGGGTGCGAACACTCCGCCAAGGTGTTCGAGCGCACGGAGAGCGGCTACCTCACCGCGGCGGACGGCACCGCGCCCTGTCAGGCATTTTTGTCCCGCCTCATCGGGCTCAACCAAGAGGACTTTCAGAAGTGTATCGCCCTCCCGCAGGGGG
Organism: uncultured Clostridia bacterium; assembly: GCA_947589235.1. GTDB lineage: Bacteria > Bacillota > Clostridia > Christensenellales > Borkfalkiaceae > Gallimonas. The sequence continues at coordinate 7,801 of CANQAX010000043.1, read as the reverse complement.
AGTTCGCGCAGTTCGTCAAGGCGCGCAAGGCGGACAGGCTCAAGATCGTCGCACGGCTCTTCGACCTCGAGCGGTACGGCGGTGCCCTCGGCACCCGCGCGAACGCGGCATTCCGCGCCGCATCCGAGCAGGCGAAGATCGTCGAGACCCGCCTCGAGCGGTACGAGGGATTGAGCGAGGAGTCGCTCTCCGCGCTCAAGCAGGAACTTTCCCGCCTCGAAGCGGAGGGGAACGCCGTCCGCGCCGACGTTCTGCGGGCGCGCGAGGAAGAAAAGCGGCTCGAAGCGCTCAAAAAGCGGGCGGAGGAGCGCGAATCGCTCACGAAGCGGCTTTTTGAGCTCGAGGCGGAAAAGACGGGCATGAAGGCGCTCTCCGATGAACTCGACCGCCTCGGAAGGGCGGCGACGGCGCTTGCCGCCGCGAGGGACGCCTCCGAAAAGCGCGACGCGGCATTGAGGGCGGAGCGGGCATATTCGGACGCCAAGGACATCTTCGAGCGGGCGAAGCGGGAGAGGGATTCCCTTCCCGCGTTCGACGAGGAAGGGGCGGACGCCGAGATCGAGCGGCTCTCCGCGGCATATACGGCGGCGGAGGCTTCGCAGGAAGTCCGCGCCCGCATGAATGCTCTCGGGCGGGAACTTGCCGAGCGGCGCGCCCGCCTTGCGGGGCTCGAAAAAAAGCTCGTTCCCTTCGACTATGAGGGGGAGAAACGGGCGCTCGAAGCGAGCCGCGGCGAGCTCGGCGCCGAGGACTTCCTCGGATTCTTGGAGACCCACGGCAGGAGCGCGCTCCTCCGCGGCGAATACAAAAACTTTGCGGACGAACTCCTTGCCTTGGAGCAAAAATATCCCGAGATAGCGGGGGACACCGAGCCTCTCATCGGGCGGTATCAAGCCCTCTCCGAGGGGGAAAAGGCATCGTTTGCCGACCTGAAGCGGCTGTTCGAGGCGCGCGAACGGGCGCGCGAGGCGGCGGACAGGGCGCTTGCCGCGCTCAACGAGCGGCATACTTCCTATGGCGTCGCGCTCGAACAGGCAAATTCTCTTCGCGCGGAGATCGACCGCCTCGAACGGGAGGCGGCGGAGTGCGCGAAGAAGCTCGAGGGGGCGGAAGCTCCCGATGTGCTCAAGCGGCGTCTTGCGGAAAAGCGCGAGGAAAAGCGGCAGGCGCTCGAAAAGAGGCGCCGCGCCGAGGAAGGGGTGAACAGGGCTTCTCCCGCCCTTGCCGCGGCGGAGGAGCGGGCAAACGGCGCCCGCCTTTCCCGCAAGGAGGCGGAGGAGCGGCTCTCCCAAGCGCTCGAAGCGGGTCCCTTCTCCTCGGGGGAGGAGGCGCGGGCTCTCCTTGCAAAGTACGGCAATGCCGACGAGGCGCGGGCGCGCGTCGAGGGGTACCGCGAGGAATACGCCGCCGTCCGAAGGCGGCTCCGCGAGCTCTCGTCGGAGGAGACGTATTCCGCGGAGGCGCACCGCACCGTCTCCGAAACCCTCTCCGCCCTCGAGGCGCGGGAGAGGAAGCTCGCAAACGGGCTTGCCGTCGGGCGCGAACGGTGCGCGGCGGACGAAAAGCGGCTTCTCGAAAAGGGGGAGCTCGAGCGCGAATTTGCCGAAAGGAAGAGGGAAGCCGACCTCGCGGAGACGCTGAAAAAGCTGCTCGGGGACAACAAGTTCATCGAGTTCGTCTCCGAGGAATATCTGCAGACGATAGCCGCGAACGCCTCCGCCCGCCTGCTCTCTCTCACGGGAGGGCGGTACTTCCTCCGCTACGACGGGGGGTTCTGTGTGGGGGACAACTTCGACGGCGGCGCCTTCCGCGGCGTCAACACGCTGTCGGGCGGGGAGACCTTTCTCGTCTCGCTCTCGCTCGCGCTCTCCCTCTCGGAGGAGATCTGCCGCAAGTCGCTCCGCCCCATCGAGTTCTTCTTCCTCGACGAGGGGTTCGGGACGCTCGATTCCCACCTCGTGGACGTCGTCATGGACAGCCTCGAAAAGCTCAAGGGGGAGCATTTCGCGATCGGGCTCATCTCCCACGTGGAGGAGCTCAAACACAGGATCGAACGCAGGATCGTCGTCACCAAGGCGACGGAGACCTGCGGGTCAAAGATAAAGACGGAGTGAAACCAAAGTGCCCAACATTCTTACACCCATAACGCTGTGGCGGGATTTCGACGACACCCTTCTCCCCGAAGAGGAGATTCTCTCCGAGACGGAGGAAGATGGGATCGTCACGCGCGAGCTGTTCTTCAAGGGACGGCAGACGGAAAAGGACCGCGTCAAGATCTACGCAAAGTACGTCTTTCCCCTCGAGGCGGAGAGCTTCCCCGTCGTGATGGTCCTCTTCGAGATGGGCTTTCCGTTCGACGACGTGTTCGTGCGGGAGCTCGTCTGCGAGGGATACGGCGTCTTTTGCGTCGACTACTGCGGCGACCGCGGCGCGGAGGGACACCATACCGTCTATCCCGCCGACGTCGACTATGCCAACTTCTCCCGCATGGGCAAGCACGCCGAGCTCGCCGAGCCCACGGCGCGCGAGACGAGCTGGTATGAGTGGGCGTGCGTGGCGCGCTATGCGGCGCGGTACCTTGCGGGTCGCCCCGAGGTCACGTCCGTGGGAGCCGTCGGGCTGCGCTCGGGCGGGGAAGTCCTCTTCAAGATCGCCCCGTATGCGCCCATCGCGTGCATGATCTCCGTCTGCGCGGCGGGCTGGCTCGCCTACCGCGGGGTGGAGCGCTTCGGCGAGGGGGACACGCGCGCCTTCGACGACGAGCGGCACCGCTTCATCGCGGGCATCGATTCGCAGAGCTATGCGCCTTACGCGAAGTGTCCCGTCCTGCTCCTCTCCGCCATCAACGATTCCAAGACCAATTACGACCGCGTGTACGACACCTTCCGCCAGATCAATCCCGAAGTCGAAAAGGCAATTCTCTTCTCGGCGCACGGGAACGGGCTCATCGGCTCGCACTGCCTGCGCGACTTGAAGCTCTTCCTCGATAAATACCTGAAGGGGCGCTCGGTGTTCGTGTGCAAGCCCGTCGAGATCTCGGTGGACGAGGACGAGGAGGGGAACCTGCTCGTGCGGAGCGACTACGACAAGAACGGGGAGATCAAGGAGCACGGCTTCTTCTTCACCGAGCGGAGCGCGGGCGGCAAGTCCCGCGACTGGACGCGCGTCCTCGGCACTCCCGAACAGCTCAACGACAATTCGGGCGCCATTCCGCTCAACTACTACTTCGGCAGCGAGCGCGCCCTCGTCTATTCGTTCGTCAACTACTCCAACAACTTCTCGGCGACCTCCAAGATCATGGAGATCCCGCTCTCGAAGGGGTACGCCAACCGCTGCCCCAAGAGCCGCGTCATCTACACGAGCACGGACGGGAGCAACGGCTTCACGGCATACCGTTCCCGCCACGGGGCGGTGGCGGATTGCTTCGTCGCGGGCGAGCATTCGGACGTCAAACTGCTCCCGGGCTACGGCGGCATCCGCGGCATTTCGTGCAAGCTCGGGCTCGTCTCCTACCGCGTCGGCGAGACGAGGTACGAACCGCCCGCAGGCGCGGCGTTCCGCTTCGACGCATGGTGTCCCGAGGACGCCCGCATCCGCGTCATCTTCTTCCGCGATCAGGAGGAGACGAAGGGCTTCTCGGCGACCGCCCGCATCGAGGGCGGCGGAAAGTGGAAGAGCGTCCTCTTCGACGCGGACGACTTCAAGGCGGAGGACGGCTCGGTGCTCGGCGAATTTTCGGGCGTGCTGTCCGTCGTCATCGTGGGGGAAGGGGAGTTCCTCGTCAACAACGTCCTATGGATCTGAACGATTTGGTCGTCGGCGCCGTCGTCGAGACGAAAAAAAAGCACCCCTGCGGCGGCTCGCTGTGGGAGATCGTGGGCGGGGGAGCCGACCGCAAGATCCGCTGTCTCACGTGCGGGCGGTATGTCGTCCTCTCGCCCGATGAACTGAAACGGCGCGTCAGGCGCATGGCGGAGGCAAAGGCATGAAACAACTTCCTCCCCGCATGCTCAATGAACCCAAGCGGGAAGTCAGCGCATTCGGGGTCATCCTGTCCGTCCTCATCGCCCTGCTCGTCGCCCTTCTCTTCTTCGAGATGTGGTTCGCGCGGCACATCATTCCCATCTGCGTGGACGGGCGGTCGATGAACAACACCCTGCAGAGCGGCGACTGGGTGTATGCCCGCCGCGACGCCGAGCCGGAGCGGGGGGACATCGTCATCGTCGACGTGAGCACCTTGAAAGAGAAGGACGGCTCGCCGCTCTACCGCGGGATCGATACCATCATCAAGCGCCTCGTCGCCGTAGGCGGCGACGAAGTGAAGTGCACGGACGGGGTCCTCTATATCCGCTATGCGGGGGAGGAGGAGTTTGCCCCGCTCCCCGAGCCGCCGGAAAAGTTGGGGACCTGTCCCGACTTCGGACCCGTCAAGGTGGGGGAAGGGGAAATGTTTCTCCTCGGCGACAATCACACAAACAGCGAGGATTCGATAGGGAAGGGCTGCCTCCCGTTCGAGAACATCGCGGGGGTCGTCACCGAATGGTCCCTCGAGCATAAGGAAAGCATCACCGCATGGGAAAATTTTCGCCAGAGCATACGCGATTTTTTCGGAAAAGATAAATGAGAAGGGAGAAAACTATGATCAAGATCACATCGGACAGCACCTGCGATTTGGGCGAGTACGTCGGGCGGCGGAACATCGGCATCATGCCGCTCTCCGTCATCTTGGGGGACAAGTCCTACCGCGACGGCGTGGACATCACCCCGCAGGACATCTTCGACTTCGTCGCAAAGACGGGTCAGCTCCCCAAGACGGCGGCGCCGAGTATCGGCGACTACGAGGAGTTCTTCGCTCCCTTCGTCGAGGCGGGTGACGACGTCGTGCACTTCGACATCTCGGCGAAGTCGTCCTCGTCGAACACTTACGCCGTCGAGGCGGCGAAGAGCTTCGGCGGGAAGGTGCGCGTCGTCGACACGAAGGCGCTCTCCTCGGGGCAGGGGCTGCTCGTCATGAAGGGCGCCGACCTCGCGGAAGAGGGCGTATCCGCCGACGAAATCAAGGCGAGGACGGAGGCGCTCCGCCCGCTCGTGAACACCTCGTTCATTCCCGACCGTCTCGACTACCTCTACAAGGGCGGGCGGTGCTCGCGCATGGCGATGTACGGGGCGAACATCCTCAAGATCCATCCCCTCATCGAGATGGACGACGGGCAGCTCGTCGCCGACAAGAAGTACCGCGGCGGAATGGACAAGTGTATCACCAACTACATCCGCGACCTCGCGGAGAAGTACCAAAGCTATGACAGGACGCGCTGTTTCGTGACGCACAGCAGCGCGGACAGGGAACTCGTCGAACTCGCCAAGAAGCTCGTCGGGGAGCTCTTCTCCTTCGACGAGATCATCGAGACGGTCGCGGGCTCCGTCATCACGGGGCACTGCGGAAGAAATACGCTCGGCGTGCTCTTCATCGCCGAATAGACCGTGCTCGCCCTTCTGACCCTCATCAAGGCGGTCCTGTCCGCGGTGTGGAAGGCGATCCTTCTCGTGTGCAAGATCGTCTATGGGATCCTGAAATTCCTCAAGATCCGCCTCCTCGCGCTCTGGCTCGCCGTGTCGGGCATTCTCGCCCTCTGCGGCGTGTTCAAGCGGGCGGGGATCGGCTGGTTCTGGGCGGGCGTCGGCGTCGCCGCAGCCTGTACCCTCATCGCTTGGTTCCTCACCGTGCGGGCAGCCGTCAAGAGGAAGCGCGTCCCGCGCCCGACTCCTTCGGAAGAGGAAGAGGAGCCCGACGAGCCCGAGCCCGCGCCCGCAAAGGAGCCCGAGCCCGCGCTCGCGCCCGAAAAACGCGAGCCCGAGCGCGTGCGCTACCCGCGCTGGTTCGACGTGAAGGGCAGGGCGGACTATTGCTTTGCGGAATATGAGGACAGATACGAACTGTACTTTCGCGGCGAGCGGGGATTGGAGCTCGTCCGCACCGACAGGAAAGGAGATATCCGATGATCAAATTGTACTCCGATACCGACCTCTGGGACGCCTGCATGCAGCGCAGGCGCATTTTGGGGGGATTCTTCGCGGCGACGGGCATATTCTTGTGCGGCTTCGTCGGCTTTGTCGTGTGGTATGCGCTGCTTCCCTACCATGACCCGACGGGTCCGTGGCTCATCGCCGCCGTGAGCGTGCTCGCCGCGCTCTACATCGCCTTCTCGTTTCCCTTCATGGGCATCTGCTTCAAGCGCTGCAATGCCTATTGCAAGATGTTGAAGTTCATCTCCGTCGGGCTCAAGGAGTATTCCGTGCTCCCGTTCGCGGGCATCGAGGACTGGACGACGTGGGACGGCGTGGACGTGAACGTCGCCACCTTCCGCGTGCGCAACATCAAGCGCGACGAGGAGATGTTGCGGCAGATCTATGTGGACGGCGAAAAGGACTTCCCCGACTTCAAGGAGGGCGAGCGGGCGCGCCTCGTCTCGCAGGGGAACCTGCTCATCGAATACGAACTCATGGAAAAGGAGGAGGAAGCATGCGGGCAGTCGTGACCGTGACGGGCTCGGACAGGAGGGGGATCATCGCCAAGGTGAGCGGATTTCTGTTCGAGCGCAACGTGAACATCGAGGACATCTCGCAGACCATTCTCGGCGAGCAGTTCGCCATGATCATGATGGTGGACACCTCCGAGAGCGCGCTCGACTTTTCGGAACTCGGGGAACAGCTCGAGGAGATGGGGCGGAACATCGGCATGACCGTCCGCCTCCAGCATGCCGACATCTTCGACGCCATGCACAACATATAAGATATGTTCAACCAAAGTCAGGTAATCGAGACAATTGAGATGGTGGAGAGGGAACACCTCGACATCCGCACCGTCACGATGGGGGTATCCCTCCTCCCGTGCGTGCGCGAGAGCGCCGAGGCGACCGCCCGCGCGGTGTATGACCGCGTGATGAGGGCGGCGGAACGGCTCGTCCCCACGGTGAACGCCCTCTCCCGCAAGTACGGGATCCCCATCGTCAACAAGCGGGTCTCCGTCACGCCCGTCTCGCTCATCACGGCGGCATTTCCCGAAGAGAGCGCGCGCGTCGGCGAGGCGCTCGACAGGGCGGCGGCGGAGCTCGGCATCGACTTTCTCGGCGGATATTCCGCCCTCGTGCACAAGGGGACGGCGGACTATGAGGAGATCTTCCTCCGCACCGTTCCCGCCGTGCTCGCCTCGACGAAGCGGCTTTGCGCCTCGGTGAACGTCGGCTCCTCCCGCTCGGGGATCAACATGGACGCCATCCGCCTCATGGGCGGGCTCGTCAAGGAGACGGCGGAGCGCACCGCGGCGGAGGACGGGCTCGGCTGTGCCAAGCTCGTCGTGTTCTGCAATGCGGTCGAGGACAATCCCTTTATGGCGGGCGCCTTCCACGGCGTGGGCGAGGCGGATACCGTCATCAACGTCGGGGTCTCGGGACCGGGCGTCGTCTACCATGCCCTCAAGGGCATGCCGAATGCCGACCTCACGGACGCCGCGGAAGTCATCAAGCGCACCGCATTCAAGATCACGCGCGCGGGTCAGCTCATCGCAAAGGAAGCGGCTTCCCTTCTCGGGGCGCGCTTCGGGATCGTCGACCTGTCCCTTGCGCCGACGCCCGCGCGGGGGGATTCGGTCGCCCACATCTTGGAGGAGCTCGGGCTCTCCGTTGTCGGCTGCCACGGCACGACGGCGGCGCTCGCCCTCCTCAACGACGCGGTGAAGAAGGGGGGCGTCATGGCGTCCTCGCGCGTCGGCGGGCTCTCGGGCGCCTTCATTCCCGTCTCCGAG
>CANQAX010000042.1 GCA_947589235.1 uncultured Clostridia bacterium | reverse complement strand
ATTCCCACCTCGGCGACTTCATCGAGGACGACAAGACGCAGACCCCCGGCGACTCGGTGGCGTTCATCATGCTCAAAGAACAGCTCCTGAACGTGCTCGACACGCTCACCCCGCGCGAGGAGAAGGTGCTTCGGCTCCGCTACGGCATCGACGACGGCAAGCCCCGCACCCTCGAGGAGGTCGGCAAGGAATTCAACGTCACGAGGGAACGTATCCGTCAGATCGAGGCGAAGGCGCTCCGCAAGCTCCGCCATCCCTCGCGTTCCAAGAAACTGCGCGACTACCTCGACTGATGAAGGGGCGCGTCGCACACATCTGTTCCCTGCTTCCGCCCGCCCGCGTCTATGCGGACGTGGGGTGCGACCACGGCTATATGGCAAAGTACGTCCTCTCGCACGGGCTGTGCGAGAAGATGTACATCACCGATCTCCATGCGGGGAGCCTCAAGAAGGCGGAACGTCTGCTCGAGAGGGAGATCGACGCGGGAAGGTGCGTTCCCGTCCTCTGCGACGGGCTCTCGGGCGTGCCCGAGCCGTGCGGCTTCGTCCTCATCGCGGGAATGGGGGGAGAGGAAATCGCAAAGATCTTGGAACGGGACGGCATTCCCGCCCGCTTCCTTCTCCAGCCCATGAAGAACAGCGACAAGGTGCGGCGGCTGCTCGTTTCGGGGGGCGCCCGTATCGAGCGGGACTACACCTTCTCGGAGGGGGACGGACCGCGGCGGTACTACGACGTCATCCTCGGCTCGGCTTCGGGAGGGGACAGCTATTCGGAAAAGGAGTTCCGCTTCGGGCGGGACAACGTGCGGGGGAAATCCCCCGACTTCCTCCTTGAGATGAGGGAGGAACTTCAAAAGACGGAGGAGCGCCTTATGGGGCGGCTCGGCGAGCGGAGCAGGGCAAAGCTCGAAGCGCTGCGGGAAGAATACAGGGAGATCATCCATGAAGTTGAAGGAATTGTACGACACGATTGACGCCGTTGCGCCCTTCTCCCTCTCGGAGGAATACAGGGCGCGGGGCGCGCACGACAACAGCGGCATTCTCGTCGATTGCGGGAGCGCGGAGAACATTCTCTTCTCGCTCGACCTCTCGTCCGCCGCGGTCGAAGAGGCAAGGCGGAGGGGCGCGGACTGTATCGTCACCCATCATCCCGCCATCTGGGAGGGGCTGATGTCCCTTACAGGCGGTCCCGTTCTCGCGTGCGCGCGGGCGGGCATTTCGGTCATCTCCGCCCACCTCAACCTCGACAGCGCCCCGTGCGGGATCGACGAGCAGCTCATGTTGGGGCTGGGCGGAAGCGAGCCCGCCGCCGTGATGGAGCGGCTCACGGGCGGCGGCTACGGCAGGGTGTACGACGTTCCCCCGCAGACGCTTGCTTCGTTTGAGGCGCGGGCGAGGGAGACCTTCCGCACCGAACGCACCGTGTGCTACGGGGAAGGGAAGGTCACGCGGGTCGCGAGCTTCTGCGGCGCGGGGCTCACCGAGGAGGCGGTCTGCTTTGCCGCGGAGAACGGCGCGGATACCGTGGTCTCGTCGGACGGAAAACATCACATCGTGCTCGCGGCGGCGGAGAGGGGGCTCAATCTTCTCCTTCTCACCCACTATGCTGCGGAAAACTACGGATTTTGCCGCTTTGCGGAGAGAATACAAAAAATCATCGGGAAGGCGTGCGCCGTGTTCACGGACGAGCGCTTTCTGTAAGGAGTGGATATGGCTGTTTTGGACGATCTGTTGGAATATCAGAAGGTGGACGGAGAGCTCCGCAAGGTGGAGCAGGAGATCGCGGGGAGCGAGGAGCGGAAGCGCCTCGTTCAAGCGAAGAACTTCGTGAAGAATGCGGAGAGCAAGATAGCTTCGCAGGACGCGCGCGCCGTCGAAATCAGGAAGCTCCGCGCCGAGATCGCCGAGCGCGTCGACGAGGCGGGCAAGACGATTGCGGAGTATGAAGAGCTCGACGAGCTCGTGGAGGGCGGCGGCGACCTCTCGTTCTACAAGCGGAACGCGCAGGCAATTGCCGAACAGCTCCGCGCCGCCAAGGCGGAACTCAACCGTCTCCTCACCGAGGCGGAGACGCTCTCCAAGGAGTACGCGAAGATGATGGAGCAGGGCAAGCAGATGATGGCGCAGTACAAGGAGTACAGCGAAAAATTCAAGACTCTGCAGGACAGCCGCGCGGGGGAGATCGCCGAGATCAACTCCCGCCTCTCCGCCATCGCCGCGAAGCTCCCGCCCGAGATCATGGAGCGGTACCGCCAGAAGCGCAACGAGCGCATTTTCCCCATCATCGTGCCGCTCGCGGGGGATACCTGCGTGTGCGGCATGGATCTGCCCCTCGCCCAGCAGGGACGGATCGCGGGCGGAAACGTCATCGAGTGCGAAAACTGCCACCGGTTCATCTACAAGCGCTGACACCCGCGCCGCGTGCGCGCATACAATGATGGCATGCAGGAACTTCTTGCCGTCATCTCCCTTCCGCGCATCCGCGCCAATGCGGACGCCGTCCTGCGGCTTGCCCGCCGCCCGCTCATCGCCGTCGTCAAGGACGACGCCTACGGGCACGGCGCCGCCGAGGTTGCCCATGCGCTCCGCGGAAGGGCGGAGATGTTCGCCGTCGCCACCGTAAGGGAGGGGGCGGAACTCCGCATAGCGGGCATCGGGGAGGACATCCTCGTGCTCACGCCGCCCCTTTCTTCTGAAGAGGCGGAAAAGCTCGCCCGCTACGAACTTTTGGGGACGATCTCCTCGCCCAAGTCGCTTGCTCTTCTCGCCGAGGCGGGAAGGCGGACGGGCGGGGTGCGCGCGCACCTTGCCGTCAACACGGGCATGAACCGCTACGGCGTCTCTCCCGCCCGCGCGGGGAGCACCGCGCTTTCCGCCAAGCAGTGCGGGATCCGGGTCGAGGGGGTGTATTCCCACCTCTATGACCCCCTGAACGGGCGCGCCGCAGCGGAACAGAGCGAGCTCTTTTCCCGCGCCGCGGCAGACGTGCGGAAGATTTTCCCGGACTGCATGCGCCACCTTTCCGCGACGGGCGGTCTGCCCGCGGGAGAGGGGGACGCCGTGCGGGTCGGGCTCGCATTGTACGGGTATGCGCCCGATGGGTTGCGCCTTCCCGTCCGCCCCGCCATGAAGCTGTACGCGGCGGTCTCCCACACCTGCACCCAGCTCGGCGGCGGGCTCGGCTATGCCGAAGCGCCCGAGCGGTACGGAAAGCTGTACACCCTGCGGCTCGGCTACGGGGACGGATTCTTCCGCGCGGGGCTTCCGGGTGCCTGCGGAAAGCTGTGCATGGACGCCTGTATCTGCCGCGGGGAAGCCCGCACGGGCAGGCGGAAGCGGGTGGCTCCCGACCTTGCGGCGTATGCCGCCGCCTGCGGGACCACCGTCTATGAGGTCCTCGTGAACGTCGCGGGGAAGGCGGAGAGACGATATGTGCGATAAAGCCGTTCTGCGCCGCAAGGCGGAGGAGAGGAGAAGGACCCTAAAATCGGACGGACGGGACGAGGCGCTCGCCCGCGCCTTCTTTGCCTCGCGGTTTGCCGAGGCGGAGAGCTTCTTCGTCTATCTCTCCGTCCGCTCGGAGGCGGATACCTCGCGCATCGTGCGGGGGCTTCTCGAGCGGGGAAAGAAGGTGTGCGTTCCCTTTCTTCAAGACGGGGAAATGCGCGCCGTTCCGTATACGGACAAGCTGATTTCGGGCGCGTTCGGCATTCCCTCGCCCGAGGGGGGAGAGGATACCCCCTGCGAGGTGGCGCTTGCGCCCCTTCTCGCCGCGGACGGCGAGGGGTACCGCCTCGGCTACGGCGGCGGGTATTACGACAGGTACTTTGCCTCCCGCCCCGAGATGCTCCGCGTGGGGCTCATGTATGCGGGACAGGCTGTTCCCGCCCTTCCCCGAAGCCCGCACGACGTGCCGCTCGACGCCGCCGTGACGGAGGAGGGGGTGCGCCTGTTCGGGGGCGGACGAAACTGACAAGGCGGACGCGCGTCCGCTCGGAGGAAACATGGAAAAGAAGAAAGAAAACGGGTTCAACCTCACCAAGGGGCAGCTGTTCTGGCGGATCCAGCGGGAATGCTGGCGGCGCATGGTCACGCCCTACCTCATGTATCTGTTCATGAGCCTCATCCTTCTCGCCATCCAGACCATCTCCCCGGAGGGGAATTCGGTCATCGAGATCGTGCTCGGCTGCGTGTGTATCGCGGGCGGCGCCTTCTTCAACTTCCATCTCTGCTACCACTACGGCATTCTGCACTACGATGCCTACCTCACGGGGTGTATCCACAGGAAAAACCGCGCGTACGGCATCGAATCGGGGGGCGACCACAGGATCGAGCGGGAATACAGCCCGTGGAAGGGATTCTACATCGGCTTCCTCATCGGCGTTCCCGTCATCGTGCTCGGCGTCCTCGCGGGGTTCTTCTATGACGAGGCGGGGCTGTTCTTCCTGATGTTTGCGGGCTGGGCAATCGTGCCCGTGCTCTGGTTCGGCACCAAGGAAACGGGCGGACCCGTCGCGAGCCCGTTCTGGTCCCTTCTCATGATCTTGCTTCCCATCATCGTGAGCGGCGTGGCGTACATCGTCGGCGCGATGGTCGAAAAGAAGAGGAAAGCCGCCGAGGAGGAGCGCTCCGAGCGCGTCGCCGAGATCGCGGAGAAGGGGAAGAAGAAGTGAGGATCATCGCGGGGAAACACCGCGGGCGGGTCCTCGCCGCCTTTCGGGGGAATGCGGTCCGCCCCACGCCCGACCGCGTGAAGGAATCCCTCTTTCAGATTTTGTCGGACAGGCTCCGAGGCGCCCGCGTGCTCGACCTCTTCGCGGGGAGCGGGGCGCTCGGGCTCGAGGCTCTCTCCCGCGGGGCGAAGGAAGCGGTGTTCTGCGACGTGTCGGAGGAGAGCCTCGACCTCGTGCGGAGGAACCTCCGCCTCCTCGGCGAGAGCGGGACAGTGTTGCGGCTCGACTTTGCCGCCTGCCTTCAGAGCGTTTCTCCCGCCTTCGACGTCATCTTCTGCGACCCGCCCTACCGCGAAAATTACGCGGAGCGGGTGCTCACGCTCGCGGCGGAGCGGAATTTGCTCGCCCCGCGCGGGGTCGTCGTCTATGAGAGCGAGCGGGAGGAAGAGGCGCCCGCGGGCTGGCGGGCGGCGGACAGACGAAAATACGGAAGGACGCGCGTCGTCCTGTTTGAAAGGAGCGAACAGTGAAAAAATGCGTATTTGCGGGGACGTTCGACCCCTTTACCGTCGGACATGAGGACACGGTGAAGAAGGCGCTCACCCTCTTCGACGAGGTCGTCATTGCCGTGGCGGAGAACCGTGAAAAGAGATGCCTCTTCTCCGCCGAGGAGCGCGAGGAGATGATCGCCCTTCTCTATCGGGGGGAAGAACGGGTGCGCGTCGTCCGCTGGGGCGGCGCAATCGTCGACCTTCTTGAGCGGGAGAATACGCCCTTCTACGTGCGCGGGCTCCGCAATGCCGCGGACTATGCCTACGAGAACGAGGACTTCTTCGCGAGCCGCGACCTGCTCCCGTCCCTCGTCACGCTGTACTTTCCCGCCGAGCGGGAGCACCTCCACATCAGCTCCACGCTCGTGAAAAATTGCCTGCATTTCGGCAAGCCGTATGAGCCCTACGTGCCCGCGGTGATCGGCAGATTTCTCGCCGAAAGGAGACCCCATGTTTGAAAAACAGCTCCCCATTCCGTCCGAAGAGGAGATCTTGTCCGAGCTCCCCGTCCCCAAAAAACTTGCAAAGGTCAAGGCGGAGCGGGACAGGCTTGCGACCGATGTCATCACGGGGAATTCCGACAAACTTCTCGTCATCGTGGGTCCGTGCTCGGCGCACGACGCGGCGCCCGTGCTCGAATACGTCTCGCGGCTCGGAAGGCTCTCCGAGAAGGTAGAGGATAAGCTCGTCCTCGTCCCGAGAATTTATACGAACAAGCCGCGCACGCGGGGCGTCGGATACAAGGGCATGTTCTCCCAGCCCGACCCCGAGAACAAGGAGGACATCGTCAAGGGCATTCACGCCATCCGTTCCCTTCTCCTCCGCGCCATCGGGGAGAGCGGGCTCTCGGCGGCGGACGAGATGCTGTACCCCGAAAATTACGCGTACGTCGAGGATCTCCTCACCTACATCGCGGTGGGGGCGCGCTCGAGCGAAAACCAGATGCACCGCCTCGTCGCGAGCGGGATAGAACTTCCCGTCGGCATCAAGAATCCGATGAGCGGGAGCATTCCCGTGCTCATCAACTCCATCTATGCGGCGCAGAGCCCGCAGGTGTTCAAGTACCACAACTGGCAGGTGAAAACGGGGGGAAACCCCTACGCGCACGCCATTCTCCGCGGCGGGGTGGACAGCTACGGAAACGACATCCCCAATTACCACTATGAGACGGTCATGCGCCTCTTCGAGAGTTACAGCCATACCGAGGGCGGGCTCTCCCATCCCGCCGTCATCATCGACGCCAACCATTCCAACTCGGGCAAACGGTTCCGCGAGCAGGTGAGAATTGCCGAGGAAGTCATGCAGAACAGGACATACAGCGCCGATTTCAAGCGCATCGTGAAGGGATTCATGATCGAGAGCTTCCTCGTCGAGGGGGCGGACAGCGCCGAGCGGGCGGTGTACGGGCAGTCCATCACCGACCCCTGCCTCGGGTGGGAGGACACCGAGCGGCTCATTCTCGACATCGCCGAGAAGGCGTAGGAGGGAGACATGTTCATACGGAAACAGCAAATTCCGACGCCCGAGGAGATACGGGACAGCCGCCCGCTCCCTAAGGAGCTCGCAAAGGTCAAGGCAGAGCGGGACAGGCTCGCGACCGACGTCATCACGGGGAAGTCCCAAAAACTTCTCGTCATCGTAGGACCGTGCTCCGCGCACGAGGCGGCGCCCGTGCTCGAGTACGTCTCGCGGCTCGGAAAGCTCGCCGAGAAGGTAAAGGACAAGCTCGTCCTCATTCCGAGAATTTACACCAATAAACCCCGCACGCGGGGCGTCGGGTACAAGGGAATGTTCTCCCAGCCCGACCCCGAGAACAAGGAGGACATCGTGAAGGGCATCCATGCCATCCGCGATCTGCACGTGCGCGCCATCGGGGAGAGCGGGCTCTCGGCGGCGGACGAGATGCTCTATCCCGAAAACTATGCCTACGTCGAGGACCTCATCACCTACAACACGGTGGGGGCGCGCTCGAGCGAGAACCAGATGCACCGCCTCGTCGCGAGCGGAATAGGGCTCCCCGTCGGCATCAAGAACCCGATGAGCGGGAGCATTCCCGTCCTTCTCAACTCCATCTTTGCGGCGCAGAGCCCGCAGGTGTTCAAATTCCAGAACTGGCAGGTGGAGACGGACGGTAATCCCTACGCGCATGCCATTCTCCGCGGCAGGGTGGACAACTACGGCAACGACATTCCGAACTACCACTACGAGACGGTCATGCAGGTGCTCGAGGGCTACGAGGCGCAGGGCTCGGGGCTCCACAACCCCGCCGTCGTCATCGACGCCAACCACTCCAATTCGGGCAAGCGGCACCGCCAGCAGATCCGCATCGTGGAGGAGGTCATGCAGAACAGAAAGTACAATCCCGACTTCAAGCGCGCGGTGAAGGGATTCATGATCGAGAGCTTTCTCGTCGAGGGCTGCCAGCCGCACGACGTCGTGTTCGGGCAGTCCATCACCGATCCCTGCCTCGGTTGGGAGGACACCGAGAGGCTCATCCTCGACGTGGCGGAACAGGCATGAAGGCGGTCAGCTGCTTGGGCCCTTCGGGGAGCTTCTCCGAGCTCGCCGCCCGTAAGCTGTGCGGAGCTCTTCCGCTCGCGCTCTGCCGAAGTTTTGCGGAGGCGGTCCGCATGCTCCTTACGGGAGAGGCGGAATACGCCGTCCTTCCCGTCGAAAATTCATTGAACGGCGGGGTGCTCCCCGTGCTCGATCTGCTTGCCCACGAGCCCCTGTTCGGCGAGGAGGAGGTCGTCCTTCCCGTCGACTTGCGCCTCGCGCGGCTCGAAAGCGTGAAGGATGCGGACATCTCCGTCATCTATTCGCACGAACAGGCGTTGGGGCAGTGCGCGGAGTACCTCTCCGTCCGCTTCCCGAACGCCGCGCTCAAGACCACTTCGTCCACGGCGGAGAGCCTTTCCCGCTTGGACGGGCATTCCGCGGGCATCGTCGGCGCGCACATCGGGCGGGAGGGGGTCGTCCTCTCGGCGGAGAACATCGCCGACAACAGGCAGAATTTCACCCGCTTTCTGCGCTTCCGCAGGGGCGGAGCGGGGAGCGGGCACAGCGACACGGTGTTCTTGTGCGCCGTCTGCGCCCACCGCCCGGGTGCCCTCTTGGGACTTTTGAAGATCTTCGGCGACCACTCCCTCAACCTCACGCGCATCGAGTCCCGCCCCGTGAAGGAGGCGTTCGGGCAGTACCGCTTCTTCATCGAGTTTGCGGGCGACATCGGGAGCGATGAGGTAAAGTCGGCGCTCTCCGAGGCGGAGGGGTACTGTTCGCAGTTCAAGCTCCTCGGCGCCTATCACAGCCCGAGGGCATAGCAGAGCCCGAGGCAGAGCGCGCCCGCAAGCATTCCCTGAACGAACTTGACCGCGAGGAAGGGGAGCGGCTTCACGCCCGCGGGGGCGAGGAAGAGGAGCTGCTGAAAGAGCACGCACGCGCCCCCGAACGTCACGAAGAACGCGCAGAGCGGCAGGGCGAGGCTGGGAGCATACCCCGCGGCGAGCCCGCAGCCCGTCGTCATCTCGACGAGCCCGCGGAGCACCGTCCCGCCCGTCTCCCCCAAGGGGAGAAGGTCGGAGAGCATCTGCCCGAAGGCGGAAAAGAGGGCGATGGAGCCGCCCACGCACAGCACCGAGAGGACGGCGGACGTCATGTCCCCCCGTTCCCCCCTCGGAAGGGGGAGAGAAGAGGGCTTCGGCGCGCCGATCCGCAAAAAGAAACACACCGTCCACACCGCGAGGAAGTGGCAGAGTAGGAGCAGCCAGCCGTAGGCGGGGCGCCCGAACATGGCGCTCCCCACCGTCCCCACGAGAAAGACGGGACCGGAAGTCGAGGAAAGGGCGGCGGTGCGAAAGAGTTCCCCGCGCGGGAGCTTGAGCCCTGCCGTCATCCTCGCCCCGACGGGATAGCCCGACACCGCGGCAAGGATGGCGACGGAGCCGCCCGCGCCCGACACGCGGAAGAGTTTCGCGGCAGGGGAGAGGCGGCGCGAAAAGCCCGCAAACGCCCTCGTTTCCGTGAGGACGGAAGTCAGAAAGAGGAAGGGGAACACCGCGGGCAGGACATTCACCGCCCACAGGGAAATTCCCTGCCGCACGCTCCCGATGTACCGCGCGGGCGAGATGAGAAAGAGCGCCATCGCAAGGCACACGGGGAGCGCGCACAGGGCGGCTTTGAACGCTTTTTGCATGCTTCAACATACGCCCGCGGGCGCGGGAATATGCAGCGGGAAGGACGGAACGCGCGGCAACGCGCGGGGGAGAGGAAATGGATCTCTTTGATTTCAACGACAACGAGGAGAAGGCGAAGCCGCTCGCGGAGCGCATGCGCGCCTCCTCCTTCGACGACTTCGTGGGACAGAAACACATCGTCGCGGAGGGGTCGCTCCTCCGCCGCGCCATCGCGCTCGACCGCCTCGGGAGCTGTATCTTCTGGGGTCCTCCCGGGTGCGGAAAGACGACGCTCGCCAACGTCATCGCGGCGCAGACAAACGGCGACTTCATCAAGCTGAACGCCGTAAGTTCGGGCGTTGCCGACGTCAAGAAGGCGGTGGAGCAGGCGCGGGACAACCTGAAGATGTTCAACCGCCGCACCTATCTCCTCCTCGACGAGTGCCACCGCTTCAACAAGACGCAGTCGGACTCCCTTCTTCCCGCCATCGAGCAGGGGACCATTCTCTTCATCGGCTCGACGACGGAGAACCCGTACGCCTCGATGACGCCTGCCATCGTCTCGCGGTGCCGCGTGTTCGAGTTTCTGCCCCTCACCTCGGAGGAGATCCGCTCCGCGCTCGTCCGCGCCCTGCACGACAAGCGGAAGGGGCTCGGGAACTACCACACCGAAGTCGAGGAGCGCGCGCTCGACCACCTCGCCTTTGCCGCCGCGGGCGACCTTCGGACGGCGTACAACGCCCTTGAACTCGCCGTGCTCACGACGCCCCCGCAGGCGGACGGGACGGTCAAAGTCACTCTGTCCGACGCCGAGCAGTCTATCCGCCGCCGCGCCCTCTCCTACAACGAGGACCTCTACTACGATATCCTCTCGGCGTTCTGCAAGTCCCTCCGCGGGAGCGATGCGGACGCCGCGCTGTACTATGCCTTCCGCCTCATCGAGGGCGGGTGCGACCCGCTCCTCGTCATCCGCCGCCTCATCGCGCACTCGGCGGAGGACGTCGGCATGTCCGACCCGCGCGCGCTTCTCATGGCAACGGCGGCGCTCAATGCCTTCCAGAGCATGGGCGCGCCCGAGGGGTTCCTCCCGCTCGCCGAGGCAATTATCTACGTGTGCGAGGCGGAAAAGAGCAACTCCGTCGTCATGGCGCTCGACCGCGCCCGCGCCGACGCCCGCGAGCGGAAGGACGACGATATCCCCAAGTACCTCCGTGACAACTCCTACGGCAGCAAGGAGATGAAGGCGGAGAGCGCGGCATACAAGTACCCGCACAATTACGGCGGCTGGGTGGAGCAGCAATATCTGCCCGATTCCCTCAAGGACAGGGTGTATTACGAGCCGTCCGACCACGGATACGAGCGGGAAATTCGGGAGATCCGCCGCCGAAAGGGAAAAAAATAGCAGCATCGCCCCGCCATACGGCGGGGCTTTTTCGTACCCCATGTATGTATTTTGCCGAGTGTTTTACGTCGCTGTCAAATAATTCAAAAAAATTTCAAAGAAAAGTATTGCCGAATCGAAAAAACGGTGGTATAATAGGTTTCAAAGAAAAGGGGGGAATGACATGAAGAATTGGAAAAAGGTCTTTGCGCTCCTGCTCGGCTCGGTGATGGCTCTGTCCGTGTTCGCGGGCTGCGGCGATTCGGGCAACAAGGGCAACGCCGATAACGGCGGCAATACGCCGACCAACCCGAATCCCGAAGATCCCGATACGCCGGACAATCCCGATACTCCGGACACGCCCGACGATCCCGACACGCCCGATGCGCAGGCGCCCGTCTTTTCGTCTGCGGACGTCACGCTCGACTTCAACGCGCGGCAGGGGGCTACGCCCCGCGAGGTCTCGGAGAGCCTCTTCGGCGTGTTCCTCGAGGACATCAACTACGCGAGCTACCTGCTCGACGACAACCTTCTCGCGAACGGCAACTTCGAGTATCCCGCCGCACGTTCGTACTGGCAGGAGCTCTCGAACACTTCCGTCGCCTTGGAAACGAGTGCGGGCGTCCTCTCGGGGCACTCCGTCTACCACAGCACGGCGAACGGCACCAACGTCAATCCGAACTATCTCCGCGTGCAGACCACCGCGGCGGGCGGCGGCGTGAAGAACTTGGGGCAGACCGCCGTCCCCATCGCCGTCACGGCGGGAGGGGAATACCGCTTCTCCGCCTTCGTGAAGTCGGCTTCCGCCGTCGAGATGACCGTCTCCGTCCGCTCGGACGGCGACGTGTACCTCGAGGAGACCATTCCCGTCTCCGCCTCGGACGATTGGGTGAAGTACGAGAGGACGATCACCGCGAACAAGTCGGGCTCGAGCGGGCTCTTCTTCCAGATCACCTTCGGCTCCGCGGCGACCGTGTTCCTCGACGCCGTCGCGCTCGAGACGCTCGATTCGACCGTCGGCATCAAACAATATGTATATGACGCGATTGCAGAGCTCTCGCCCAAGTTTGTCCGCTTCCCCGGCGGGTGCATCATCGAAGGGGACGCCGACAGCGCTTCGGGCGGCGCCTCGACCCGCGAAGTTTACGACTGGAAAAATTCCGTCGGCGCCGTGCAGAACGGCACGGCTGCAGGCGCGGATACCATTCCCCAATTCACCTACACCGCCAATGTGGACGGCACGCAGAAGAGCGTCTCCACCTACGGCGAATGGGTGACGAGAACGCCCAACGGCGACCTCTGGGGATACGAGATGGAGTATGGCATCGGGTTCTATGAGTACTTCCTTCTCTGCGAATCGCTGGGGGCGAGCGCCGTTCCCGTGCTCAACTG
>CANQAX010000041.1 GCA_947589235.1 uncultured Clostridia bacterium | reverse complement strand
CGGCGATACGTCCAACGACTCCGACATGTTCGACGTCTGCGACGAGAAGTACGCCGTGATGAACGCCGATTCTTGGCTCAAGGAGAAGGCGACGGGCGTCATCGGGTATTGCGAGGAGGACGGCGTCGCGAAGTGGCTCGAGGCATATTCGGGCTTTTAGTCAGAAGAACATCCAGATGCCGCGGAAGCCGAGCACGAAGCAGTACACGTTGAGCACGGCGAGAAGGGGCATTGCGATCATCAAGAGAATATTTTCGAGGCGGTATCGCAGTGCGAACATCGAGGCATAGACGGCGATGGCGCCTCCGAGAAGGGCGGCGAGGATGAGTTTTCCGTCGCCCTTGTTCACGGGTCCGCCCGCTTCCCAGCCCTCCTTCTGCGTCTTTAAGAGGCGGAAGGCATAAAAATTCACGGCGAGGATATACACGGCGAGCCCGACATACAGAATGGTCATGCCGTCAGTATGTGCGCCGCGGCAAAAAATCATGATTCGGGGGAAAAACCATGCAATCACTTCGCGAATTGTA
Organism: uncultured Clostridia bacterium; assembly: GCA_947589235.1. Classification (GTDB taxonomy): domain Bacteria; phylum Bacillota; class Clostridia; order Christensenellales; family Borkfalkiaceae; genus Gallimonas. The sequence continues at coordinate 11,750 of CANQAX010000041.1, read as the reverse complement.
TAAGATCGGGAGAGGACCTTCGAGCTCGCACACGATGGGTCCGGAGCGCGCCGCCCGTGACTTTCTCGGAAAGTGCCCGAACGCCGCCCGCTACCGCGCGACGCTGTACGGCTCGCTCGCCCTCACGGGCAAGGGGCACCTCACCGATGTAGCGACGGCGGGCGTGTTCGAGGCAGCGGGCAAGGAGATCGAGGTCCTGTTCGACGGCTCGCCCCGCGAACTTCCGCACCCGAACACCATGGAGATCGCGGGATTGGACGGTGAGGGGAAAGAGCTCCTCCGCGTGACCTATCTTTCGGTCGGCGGGGGGACCATCCGCATTGCGGGTGAGCCCGCTGCGCCCGAGAAGGACGTCTATCCCTTCGCGAATTTTTCGGAGATCATGCGGTTCGCCCGCGAAAAAAAAATTCCGCTCGACGGGGTCGTCCGTGAATTCGAGGGAGATCAAATCGAAGATTTCCTGCTCGAAGTGTGGGATTCCATGCAGCGGACCATCCGCCGCGGGCTCAATGCCTCGGGTAAGCTCCCGGGGGAACTCGGCGTCGAGCGCAAGGCGAAGATGCTCTTCGAGGCGCCGCACGACGACGAGGAGCCCGAGCAGAGGGAGAAGCGGCTCCTGTGCAGTTTCGCCTTCGCGACGAGCGAAGAGAACGCGAGCGGGGGAGTAGTCGTCACGGCTCCCACCTGCGGGGCGAGCGGCGTCCTGCCCGCCGTGCTGTACTATTTGAGCAAGCGGCACGGATTCGGCGAAAAGCGCATCGCTGCCGCCCTCGCCGTTGCGGGGCTCATCGGGATCACGGTCAAACAGAATGCCTCGGTGAGCGGCGCGGAGGCGGGCTGTCAGGCGGAGATCGGAACGGCTACCTCGATGGCGGCTGCCGCCGTCTGCCGCCTGTTCGGGGCGAGCGCGGAGGAGACGGAGTACGCGGCGGAGATCGCGCTCGAACATCAGCTCGGGCTCACCTGCGACCCCATCATGGGGTATGTGCAGATCCCCTGTATCGAGCGGAATGCCGTCGCGGCGATGCGCGCCCTTTCGAGCGCCGAGCTCTCGCGCGTGCTTGCGGGAACGAGAAAGATCTCCTTCGACCTCATCGTGCAGACGATGTACGAGACGGGGAAGGACATCTGTGCCCGATACCGCGAGACGAGCGAGGGGGGACTTGCCTCCACCTACAAAGTGAGTTGAAACGAAAAAGGAGCGCGGAAATCCCCGCGCTCCTTACATATTCTCCTGTTTACTTTTTGCAGTACGGCTCCAATGCCCGTGCGAGCTGGTCGGGGCAGGACGTGTTCTGGCGGCAGCGGATGCCGGAGAGGAGGGGAACGATCTCGTCGGGCGTCTTGCCCTCGACGAGCCGCGCGATCCCCTGCAGGTTGCCGCTGCACCCGCCGATGAATTTGACGTTATGGATGCGGTTTTCCCCGTCCAAGTCGAAAATTATTTGCTTGGAGCACGTGCCCTTTGTCGAATAGGTAACCATGTTTCACCTCGTTCAGTCCACGAGCGTATCGTAGACGGCGGAATAGAGTTCCGATGCTTTGTCTTCCCACTTCTTGTAGATATTATTCGCGGTCTTTTTGTCCGGAACGACGAATTTCAGCTCGAGCATAGGCTGGACGGGCGCCAAGATCTTCAAAAAAACGGTATACGACCCGTCCTTGTTCTTGTAGTAGTCTGCCTTGCAGTCCTGCTTCGTGCGGAAGTGGGCGCTGTTGTTCTTGATGAAGCGGGAGATCTCCTCGCGCGAGCTCCTCGGAATGTTGATGTAGAAGTTCGCGAGCGTCTCCCTTCCCTCGGGCGTGATGGTGTAGAGGGGATCGTCGTTCCCCGGGATCTGGCAGATGAAGCCGTCGGACAGCAGCTTGGGGATGAGCACCATGCAGTCCATATAGTTGATCCAGTCGTTCGAGGACGTGCACATATCGACAAGCGTCCGCTCGGAGAGCGGACTCTCCATCTTGTCGAACACGAAGAGGAGGATCAGTTTATTGACCGATGTTTCACCCTTGACCTGCATTTGGAACCATCCCGTTTGATCTTCACAAATCAAATGAGCCGCTTATGCAAGCGGCTCCTTGACTTTTCGACTTGCGTTTACGCAGCGAACTTTTTGAGCTGCTCGAGAAGGGGAGCGCAATCGTCGCTGTAAATCTCCACCGTCAGGGGCTGGGAGAGGTCGAGACTGAAGATGCCGAGGATGGACTTTGCATCGACAACATATTTGCCGCTCTTGAGAAGGATCTCGTAGTCGCACGCCTGCGTGATGTTCACGAATTCCTTGACGCGCTGTGCGACTTCAAGAGAAATTTTGACCGATTTCATTGTAAGGGTTCCTCCTTGAATCCGATTTTTCTCTATTATACATAAATTTCGGGACAAAATCAAGATATTTCCGAAAAATTCTTTAATAATTTTTTGTTTTGTGCTATAATGGTTTGGATGGGCACGGAAGCCTCGTTTTTGGAGGGTCACATGGAAGATCAATTCGAGCAATTGCAGCGCTTTTTCAACGCCTGCGACGAAATCGTGAAGGGCTCGTACCTTCAGGCGGAATCGCGGATTGCGGAGGTGCTCCGCTCCATTGCGGCATGCCCCGCGCTCGTAAAGCTGTTCACCGCCGTGACGGACGGGTACGATTTCCCCGCGGCGAAGAACGCCTATCTCCGCGCGCCCAAGGGAAGGCTCGGCGTTGCCGCCCTTCTTCCCGCCGAACGGAGTGAGGTACTTGCCTACGTCTTTTGCCTGCTCGTCGAGCTCGACGCGGGCTCCATCCGTTTCAACGATTTCCTGCTCCGCTATTTCCACACGGACGGGAGCTACACGGGGAGCTATACGGTGTTTGCCGACCGCGTCGTCCGTCCCTTCCGCGACATCGTGCGCGACTGCTTCCCCGACTTTTCCCCGAGCGGGAAGGCGACCCTTCTCCGCAAGAAGAGGGACGAACTCCTCGGCGCGCTCTCCGAGCGGCTGCAGGAGGAGCGTGCCCGTATCGCCTCGCTCGACTTGAACGAGACGGACGCGGCGGGCGGCGACGCCATTTTGTCCGCGGCATGCGAGGCGGCGAACAGGAGGGACGCGCGCGAGCTCACCGCCCTCCTCACGGGGTATCGCTACTTCCTCCGCAACGTACGGGCGGAGGGGATCTCCACCGCAGCCATCTTTGACTTGGCGGCACAGCTGTGAAGAAGTTTTCGGAACTCGAAGAGAGGACGGCGCGGCGCAACGTCGTCTATGAGGGGAAAATTCTGACCCTCCGCGTGGACGACGCCCTGCTTCCCGACGGCACGCCCTGCCGCCGCGAGATCGTCGATCACCCGGGCGGGGCGGCGGTGCTTGCGGAGTACAACGGCAAAATCGCGCTCGTGCGGCAGTTCCGCTATGCGTACGGCGAGGTGCTCTCCGAGATCCCCGCGGGGAAGCTCGAAAGGGGGGAGGAACCCGCCCGCGCCGCGGCGCGCGAGCTCTCGGAGGAGACGGGGCTCGAAGCGGACGAGCTCGTCCCGCTCTTCGTGCTCTATCCCACGCCCGGCTATACGAACGAAAAAATCCACGTCTTCGAGGCGCGCGGCGTCCGTGCGGGCAGGCAGCACCTCGACAGCGGGGAGTTTCTGAACGTCGAATATCTCTCGCCCGAGAACGCCCTCGAACAGATCCGAAGCGGCGGGATCCGCGACGGAAAGACGGTCGCGGCAATCCTATATCGGTACGGAAATACAAAATAAAAGGGAAAGGGGACTTCGCAGCGCGAAGTCCTCTTCCTCTGAAGGGGATCGGATTCCAAACTCAGTTGTTGCAGCCGCAACTGCCGCCGAGGCTCTCCGCAATGCGGGAGAGGGTGCCGTTCTTGCCCATGCAGTATGCGAGCGCGGTGAGAATGGGCCACCCGCAGCCGCTGAGCGCTCTCGAGTTGAGAATGTTCGTGCCGTACGACCCGAGAATGAGCAGGATGATGAGCATCCACAGGCAGTTATTTCCGCCAAGACAATTCATGGTTTTTCCTCCTTGTTGCCGCGGAGCTATGTAAAGTTGACCGCTCGCGACGTTCTACTCTATCCTATGAACTCCCTCGCCCGAAATGTTACGGAAAACGGGCTCATTTAGTTGCCAAATGCGGAACGATTTGTTATAATACTTTATGCGGGTCGCTGGAACGGTACTATGACCGTATCCGAAGATCGCGGTCCGCAAATTCTTTTTTTCTGCGGATATTCCGGGACGGAAATCCGACGGAGGTATTTTTATGGTCGGTGTCACTCTGCGCAAGTTCTTCTCGGCGAAGAACATTGCCTACCTTGCGGTGCTACTCGCGCTCGTCGTCGTGTTTCAGACGGTGGGCGGATTCATCCAGATCGGCGGGCTCTCGCTCTCCTTTGTGCTCGTTCCCATCGTGCTCGGGGGCATTCTCCTCGGGTGGGGTGCAGGCGCATTCCTCGGCTTTGTGTTCGGCTTCATTGTGCTCATGTACGGCGTCGCCGGGGCGGAACCGTTCACGGCGGCTCTGCTTGCCGACGCCCCCTTCATGACGGTCATGATCTGTCTCGTAAAGGGTATCGCGGCGGGAATCGTCCCCGCACTTTTGTATAAACTCATCGCGAAGAAGAGCACGTTCGCGGGCGCCGTCGTTGCGGCTGTCTCCGCCCCCATCATGAATACGGGGCTGTTCATCGTCGGTTGCCTCATGATAAACGGCACCATTGCGGGCTTCACGGAGACGGGAACGATGAATGAGATCGTGTACTTCCTCTTCATCGGCTGCGCGGGGTGGAACTTCATCATCGAATTTGCTATCAATCTCGTGCTCGCGCCCGCCATCCACAGGGTGACGCTCGTTGTCGAGAAGTCGCTGAAAAACCGCAACGCTCCCGCACCCGTACCCGAACAGGCAGAAGAGGGGAAGGAAGCGGGGGAAGGAGCGGCAACGGAACACGTGACAACGGAACAAGTATGATAATCTGTATCGACATCGGAAATTCCAACATCAAGTATGCCGTGTTCGACGGCGACGAGCTCAAGCTCTCCTTCCGCATTGCGACCGACCTCAAAAAGACGTCGGACGAGTACGGAATTCAGCTCGTCTCCATGCTCCGCTTCAACCGCGTCGAGCCTACGGACATCACGGGCGGGATCTTTTCCTCCGTCGTTCCGTCGCTCGATTACACCGTCGAGCATATGCTCGCGGTCTATCTCTCCGTAAAGCCGCTCCAGATCGCCCCGGGGCTCAAGACAGGGCTCCGCATGCGCGCGGACAATGCCCGCGAAGTTGGCGCGGACCGAATCGTCAACAACGTCGCCGCGCTCAAAAAGTACGGCACGGAAAAGCCCGTCGTTATCGTCGACTTCGGCACGGCGACGACCTTCAACGTCTTAAAGGACGGGGAGTTCATCGGCGGCGTCATCGCCCCCGGCATCAAGGGCTCGCTCGACAGCCTCGTCTCGGGAACGGCGAAACTGCCCCGCGTTGAGATCGAGGCGCCCAAGAGCGTCATCGCGACGAACACCGTCACGAACATGCAGGCGGGCATCGTGTTCGGATTCGCGGGTCTGGTCGAATACATCGTCAAAAAAATCAAGAAGGAGCTCCGTGAAGAGGTTCTCACCGTTGCGACGGGCGGTCTTGCGGAAGTGATCGCGAAGGAGACGGCGTGCATCGACGTCATCGACAAGATGCTCACGCTCGACGGGCTCAAATATCTATACGATCTGAATCGTACGGAGGAGGGGAAATGAAGAAGGTAGGAGTTTCCATTTTAGGTCTCGGCGTCGTCGGGGGAGGGACGTACCGCATTCTCGAATCGCACAGGGAATTTTTCCGCGCCACGCAGAACATCGACGTGACGGTGGAGTGCGTCCTCGAGCCCAATGCGGAAAAGACGGGCGCCCTCGGCGTTCCCGCCGAAAAGGTAGCGTCGAACATCGCCGAGATCGTCGCCAATCCCGACGTCAACATCATCGTCGAGACGATCGGCGGGGTGGGCGTTGCACGCGAGTACGTCCTCGCCGCGCTCAATGCGGGCAAGACAGTCGTCACCTCCAACAAGGAGCTGTACTGCAAGTTCTCGCACGAGCTCGAGCACACCGCCAAGCGGCAGAATGCGGGGCTCTTCTTCGAGGCGACCTGCGTGGGCGGCGTCCCCATCGTCCGAACTCTTCTGGACGGGCTGCAGGCGAATAAGATCTCCTCGTTCATGGGGATCATCAACGGGACGACGAATTTCATCCTCACCGAGATGGCGAAGGGAACTTCCTATGCCGACGCGCTTGCCGAGGCAAAGAAGCTCGGCTACACCGAGGCAGACCCCTCGGCGGACGTCGACGGGCTCGACGCGAGCTATAAGCTCTCCATTCTCTCCTCGCTCGCCTTCCATACCAAGGTGCCCCTCTCCAAGGTATTCCGCGAGGGGATCTCTTCCGTCTCCGTTGAGGACATCCGCCACGGCGCCGAGCTCGGGTACGTTCTGAAACTCCTCGCCGTCGGAAAGCAGACGGAGGAGGGCATCGAGGTGCGCGTTCACCCCGCATTCCTCCGCAAGGAGCACCCGCTCGCGGCGGTCAACGGCTGCTTCAACGCCGTCTATCTCAAGGGCGACGCGGCGGGAGACATGATGATGTACGGCAGGGGCGCGGGCGACCTTCCCACGGCGAGCGCAATCGTGAGCGACATCATCTATGCCGCGACGCACTCCGAATACCGCTATTCGACCTTCAAGAACACCGAGAAGGAGGAGAAGGGGGTAACCTTCATCGACGACTTCTCGAGCGCCTACTATGTGCGCCTCTCCGTCGAGGACCGCTCGGGCATGCTCGCCAAAATCGGCTCCGTTCTCGGAAAGGCGGGGATCTCCATCAACGAGGTGGTCCAATGCGGCGCGGACGAGGAAAACCGCGCGACGGTCGTGCTCGTGACGCACGAGACGCACGAATATGCCATCCGAAACGCCGTTTCCAAGCTCGAGGCGTCCATCGCAAAGGTAAAATCGGTCCTGCGCGTCGCGCTGTGACGAACGGGGGATCTTCCCCCGTCTTTTTTTATGAAGGCAGTCATTCTCGTCAATCCCTATCTCTCTTCCGAGGCGGAACTGTACCAGCCCCGCCGCATTGCCGAAGAGCTTGAGCTCCTCGGGGTCGAAGCGCGCATTCTTCCGAACGCGTGGGCGGGGGAGATCGGGCGGGATGGGCTTGTCGAATCACTCTCCCGTGAGTACGGCTTCTGCGTCTATCTCGACAAGGACAGGTACATGCCGCGCATCCTCGAGAAGAGGGGGATGCGCCTCTTCAACCGCGCCGAGGCGGTCGAGCTGTGCGACGACAAGGTTCTCACGCACATCGCCCTCTCGGGGGTCGTCCCCATGCCCGAAACGCTCTTTTCGCCGCTCTGCTATAAGGAACACGCGCCCGCCGTGAGCGCCGACGTCGCAGCGAAACGGCTCGGGCTGCCCCTCGTCGTCAAGGAATGTTTCGGCTCCCTCGGGCAGCAGGTCTTTCTCGCGAGGGACAGGGGGGAGCTCCAAGCGCTCTCGGAACGGCTCAAGCTCAAGCCGCACCTCTATCAGAGGTTTGTGGAAGAGAGCGCGGGGCGGGACGTCCGCGCCGTCTGCGTGGGCGGGGAGATCGTCGCCTGCATGGAGCGCCGCTCGGAGACCGACTTCCGCTCCAATCTCTCGCTCGGGGGGCAGGGGACCCCCTTCGAGCCGACGGATGAGATTCGCACCCTGTGCCGCAGAACATGCGAGGCGCTCGGGCTCGATTACTGCGGAGTGGACCTTCTGTTCGGGCGGGACGGCATGCTCGTGTGCGAGGTCAATTCCAACGCCTTCTTCGGCGGGATCGAACGGGCGACGGGCTTGAATATCGCAAAAATTTATTCCGAATATATGCTGAAATCGCTACATGGGGTATGAAAAACGAAAAGCGCCCTTCCGAAGAAGAGCACAAAATGAAAGGGAGCCTTTCCGCGGAAAGGCTCCTGTTTTATCCTACAATGAGATTGACGAGCCGCCCGGGGACGACGACGCACTTTTTTACCTGCTTGTCTCCGATGCGCGCCGCGACTTCGGGGAGTGCCCGCACACGGTCCTCGATCTCCTGCTGCGAAAACGAGGTGGGGATATTCGCCTTGCAGACGATTTTGCTGTTCACCTGAACGGCGTATTCCTTCTCGTCGAGGACGAGCTTTTCGGGGTCGGCGACGGGATAGCTGCTCTCAAACACGAAATCCTTGTGCCCGAGCTTTTCCCAGAGCTCCTCACAGAAGTGGGGCGCGCAGGGGGCGAGCAGCTTGACGAGGTCCTCCGCCGTCTCGCGGAGCAGCGCCGTGTTCTTCACGGGGAGGGAATCGTACTTCGCGACCGCATTCAAAAGTTCCATCATGCGGGCGATGGCGGTGTTGAAGGAGAACGCCTCCATGTCCTTCGTCACGCGCGAGATGGCAAGATTTCTGCTGTAATCGAGCTGTTTTTCCTCGGCGCCGTAGGGGGGATTCTTCGCCGACTTATAGCCCGCGATCTTCAGAACGAGCTTTTCGACGCGCTCCATAAACTTCGCGATAGCCTTGATGCCGTCGTCGTTCCAAGGTCCGCCCTCGGTGTACGAGAAGCCGAACATGAGGTAGAGGCGGAAGGCATCGGCGCCGTATTCCTCGACATATTCGTCGGGCGAGACGACGTTCCCGTGCGATTTGGACATGCGGTTGCCGTCCGGACCCAAGATGACCCCCTGATGAACGAGCCGCTTGAAGGGCTCGTCGAAGTCGAGATACCCCATATCGCGGAGCGCCTTGGTGAAGAAGCGGGCATACAACAGGTGCATACAGGCGTGTTCGGCGCCGCCCACGTAGGTATCGACGGGAAGGAGCTTGTCCACGCGCTCGCGGTCGAAGGGCGCCTTGTCGTTCTGCGGGTCGGCATAGCGGAGATAGTACCAGCTCGAGCAGACGAAGGTGTCGAGGGTGTCGGGGTCGCGCTGTGCCGCGCCGCCGCAGTTCGGGCAGGTCGCGCGCATGAATTTTTCGTGTTTGGCGAGCGGGGATTTTCCGTCGGGGCGGAATTCCACGTCGTAGGGAAGGCGGACGGGAAGGTCTTTTTCGGGCACGGGCACGGCGCCGCACTTCGGGCAGTGGATGACGGGAATGGGCGCACCCCAGTATCTCTGGCGGGAAACGAGCCAGTCGCGCAGGCGGTAGTTGACCTTCTTTCCGCCCTTGCCGAGCTTGGAGATGTACTTCGCGACCGCGCTCCTCGCCTCCTCGCCGATGAGCCCGTCGAATTGCACGGAGCCGACCATGATCCCGTCCTCGCAGAAGGGGAACTCCGTCTCGCCGCCCTGCCGCTCGATGACCTTCACGATGGGAAGATGGTACTTCGTCGCAAAGGCGAAGTCGCGCTCGTCGTGCGCGGGGACCGCCATGACGGCGCCCGTCCCGTAGTTCGCGAGCACGTAATCGGCGAGATAGACGGGAATGCGGTTGCCGTTGACGGGGTTGATGCAGTACGAGCCCGTAAACACGCCCGTCTTTTCGCGGGTGGCGGAGAGCCGTTCGATCTCGCTTGCGCGGGAGGCATAGTCGATGTACGCCTCGACGGCTTCGCGCTGTTCGTCCGTCGTGAGCTTGCGCGCGAGGGGATGTTCGGGGGCGAGGACGACGTAGGTGACGCCGAACACGGTGTCGCACCGCGTCGTGTACACGCGGATGGTGTCGCCGCTCTCGCAGTCGAAATCGATCTCGCAGCCGACCGACTTCCCGATCCAATTGCGCTGCATGTTCTTCGTCTTGTCGGGCCAGTCGAGGGAGTCGAGCCCCGTGAGGAGCTCCTCGGCGTACTCCGTGATCTTGAAGAACCATTGCGTTAGGTTTTTCCGCACGACTTCGGTGCCGCACCGCTCGCAGCAGCCGTTTACGACCTGCTCGTTCGCGAGCACCGTCTGGCAGGAGGGGCACCAGTTGACGGGCGCTTCCTTGCGGTAGGCGAGCCCCTTCTTGTAGAGTTGGAGGAACATCCACTGCGTCCAGCGGTAGTAATCCTCCTCGCACGTCTTGATCTCCGCCGACCAGTCGAACATCGCGCCCATCGCGCGGAGCTGTTCCTCCATCGTCGCGATGTTGCGGCGGGTGGAATCGAGGGGATGGACGCCCGTCTTGATGGCGTAGTTTTCCGCGGGGAGCCCGAACGCGTCGAAGCCCATCGGCTGGAACACATTGTAGCCCTGCATGCGCTTGAAGCGGGCATACGAATCGGTCGGACCGTAGTTGTACCAGTGTCCGACATGCAGTTTCGCGCCCGAGGGATAGGAAAACATCTCGAGCACGTACAATTTCTTCCTTGTTTCGTCCTTTTCGTCGAACTGGTTGAGCTTCGCCTTTTCCCAGCGCGCCTGCCACTTTTTCTCCGTCGCCTTGACGTCCATACGTTTTTCTCCTTTGTTCCATATATTGTACTACCTGCGCGGAGGAATGTCAAGCGATTGTGCGCCGAAAGCCTTTTTCCCGTTCGGAAAGCCGCCGTAAATAATTCGCACGATTCGGCATACAATAAAGGCGTGGAAGAGATCACGGTATCCGAGGAGAGCGCGCACGGCGCATACATCAGTTATCTGTATAACGCGCTCGCGGGCGTCCTCGCGCGGGCGGGGGGAGCGGCGGAGTTCGCGGCGGGCGGGGAGCGCACGGCGGTCCGCCTCCGCTTCGAGGAGAGCTCCGAGGTCCGCGAGGCATTAAAGACGCGGCTCTCCGAAATTATCGGGATCGGATACAAGTACGAGTTTTTGCGCGAGCGGCTGCGGGTGTGCCTCGGCGCGCGCGAAGAAAAGCAGCTCTGCGCGGCGCTCATCGCCGCCGATTTCGAGAGCGACGGAGCCTATCTCCGCCGCAAGCTCGGCGACGCCGACGAGTACTGTATCGACGGATTTTCCCGTTTCCGCCTCGCGGCGCTCCGCGACAAGTGGCAGCGCATCGTCGACTACGTGCCCGAGGGGTTCTGCTCTGCCGACTTGAAGCAGTTCTGCGAATTTCTCGTGGGGGAGAGCCAGCACAAAATTTACTTGAAGGGTCGGACGGTGTTCGGCGAGAACTTTGCCCCCTTGCGCAGGAGCCGCCTCTTGGGGGAAGAGGACGCCGAGACGGAAATCCTTCTCTCCGACGCGGGTTTCGTGTATTGCCTCGGGGAAGTCGAGGAGGGGCTCGGCGAATTTCTGCAAAAATTTTATGCGGAACGCGCCATATTTTCTTGACAAATCAAGGCGAAAGCCGTACAATAAACGTACTTAGAGACAAGTAGCGCCCCCGCTTTTGGAAAAGAGACCTTGCCCGCGGCTGAAAGGCAGGGAGAGGCGGAGGAAGGCGAAACCGCTCTATTTTATCCAATCGAATACAAGAGCGGTCCTCCGAAAAGGAGGGCAATTAAGGTGGAACCGCGCCTTTGGGCGTCCTTAAATTTCCCGTAAAAGGGGATTTTAAGGACGTTTTTGTTATCTTTGCATAGTACTATGCCACACATAATGGAGGTAAATTATGGAAATCAAGCTCAAAAACGGCGATTTGCTCGCGGTCGATGAGGGGGCGACGGCGCTTTCCGCCGCGCAGAAGATCGGCGAAGGGCTTGCCCGCAATGCGGTTGCAGCGCGGGTGAACGGCGTCCTCGTCGACCTTTCCCATCCGCTCTCGGACGGCGATTCTCTCGAGATCGTCACCCTGAAGGACAAGGAGGGTCTCGACGTCTACCGTCACACCTGCGCCCACGTGCTCGCGCAGGCG
>CANQAX010000040.1 GCA_947589235.1 uncultured Clostridia bacterium | reverse complement strand
GTTCGCCAAGTGCCTGCAGAAGCGGTTCGGGATCATCCCCGGCGTCACCGACAAGAACTATATCACCAACAGCTATCACGTTCACGTGACCGAGAAGATCGACGCCTTCACGAAGCTCAAGTTCGAGAGCGAGTTCCAGCAGCTCTCGCCGGGCGGCGCCATCTCGTACGTCGAAGTGCCCAACATGCAGAACAACATTCCCGCCGTCATCGCCGTGATGCAGTACATCTATGACAACATCATGTATGCGGAGCTCAACACCAAGAGCGACTACTGTCAGGTCTGCGGGTACGACGGGGAGATCGGCATCGTCGAGGAGGACGGAAAACTTCTCTGGGAATGCCCGCATTGCCACAACCGCGACCAGTCCAAGATGAACGTTGCGCGCCGCACCTGCGGGTACATCGGAACGCAGTTCTGGAATCAGGGCAGGACGCAGGAGATCCGCGAACGGGTCCTTCACCTCTGATATGAATGTAGCCGAGATCAAAAAGACGGATATCGCAAACGGAGAGGGAGTACGAGTCTCCCTCTTTGTTTCGGGTTGCAGGCGGCATTGCAAGGGCTGCTTCAACGAGATCGCGTGGGACTTTTCGTACGGGAAGCCCTTCACGCCCGAAGTCGAGGAGGAGCTCTTCGCCGCGCTCGCGCCCGGGTTCATTTCGGGGCTCACTCTCCTCGGCGGAGACCCGTTCGAGCCCGAGAACGCGGAGGCGCTCCTGCCGTTCGTGAAGAAGGTCCGCTCGCGCTTCCCCGAAAAGACGGTCTGGTGCTTCACGGGGTACACCTTCTCCGCGGAGGGGCACCTTGTCGAGGCGCATGCCGACACGTCGGCGGCGCGCGAACTTCTGCCCCTTCTCGACGTCCTCATCGACGGGAGGTTCGAGGAGGAGAAGAAGGACATCCGCCTCGTGTTCCGCGGCTCCTCCAACCAGCGGGTCATCGACGTAAAGAAGAGCCTCGCGGAGGGGAAGGTCGTCCTCTATCTCGAATAGAAAAATGCGGCATGCTCGCCGCGTTTTTTTCGTCTGCCGTTTGACGGCGGGCACAAAATGGTATATAATGGAAAGGAAATCATCAGCGGAGGAAAGAGTATGAATAAACTTCAATTGCACAGATATGCCAAGCTCCTCGCCAAGACGGGCATTCACGTCCGCAAGGGGCAGTGGGTCGTCGTCGTGGCGGAGCTCGATCAGCCCGAATTCGTCGAGATGGTCGTCGAGGAGCTGTACCGCGCGGGTGCGGGGAAGGTGACCGTCGAGTGGTCGCACCAGCCCCTCACGCAGACGCATTATAAGTATCAGAAGGAGGAGACGCTCGAGGCGTTCGACAAGTGGGAGATCGAAAAGCTCGAGCTCCGGAAAAAGGAACTTCCCGCGATGCTCTACCTCGAGTCCGCCGATCCCGACGGCTTGAAGGGGCTCGATCAGGAAAAATTCACGCGGGTCCGCGCCGCGCGCGCGAAGGTGACGAAGCCCTTCCGCGACGAAATGGAGAACAAGTACCAGTGGTGTATCGCGGCGGTGCCGAGCAAGGCATGGGCGAAGAAGGTGTTCCCGGGCGTCATGGTCAATACCGCCGTCGAGCGCCTCTGGGACGCCATTCTGTCCGCTTCCCGCGCGGACGGCGCCGATCCCGTCCGCGAGTGGGCGCGCCACAACGACGAGCTTGCGCAGAAGTGCGACTATCTCAACCGCCTCAAGCTCGTCTCCCTCGAGTACCGCTCCAAGAACGGGACCGACCTCAAGGTCGGGCTCATCGAGGGGAGCCTCTTCAAGGGCGGCGGAGAGGAGACCGTCGCGGGCGCATACTTCAACCCCAATATCCCGTCGGAGGAAGTCTTTATCTCGCCCAAGGCGGGGGAAGCGGAGGGCATCGTGTACTCCACCAAGCCGCTCTCCTATCAGGGCGAGCTCATCGAGAACTTCTCCGTCCGCTTCGAGGGCGGCAAGGTCGTCGAGGTGAAGGCGGAGAAGAACCAGCACCTCCTCGAGAAGATGATCTCGATGGACGAGGGCGCAGCCATGCTCGGCGAGTGCGCGCTCATCGCGTACGATTCGCCCATCAACAATTCGGGCGTGCTGTTCTATAACACCCTGTTCGACGAGAACGCGAGCTGCCACCTCGCCCTCGGGCGCGGCTTCAACGAGTGCCTGCGCGGCTTCGAGTCGATGTCGCTCGAGGAGATCAAGGCGAAGGGCATCAACGACAGCATCATCCACGTCGACTTCATGATCGGGAGCGAGGACCTCGACGTCGTCGGCGTCACCAAGACGGGCGCGCGCGTGCAGATCTTCAAGAACGGAAACTGGGCGATCTGAAGAAAGGGGCAAGAACATGATAAAGATCGATATCTTTTCGGGTTTTTTGGGCGCGGGCAAGACGACGCTCATCAAGAAGCTCATCAGGGAAGCATATGCGGGCGAGAAGGTCGTCCTCATTGAAAACGAGTTCGGCGAGATCGGCGTGGACGGCGGATTTCTGCGCGACGCGGGGATCGAGATCACCGAGATGAATTCGGGCTGTATCTGCTGCTCGCTCGTCGGGGACTTCTCCAAGGCGCTCAAGGAGGTCGCGGCGAAGTTCTCGCCCGACCGCATCGTCATCGAGCCGTCCGGCGTCGGCAAGCTCTCCGACGTCATCAAGGCGGTCAACCGCGCCGCGGTGGAGGGGAGCGAACTCAACGCGTTCTGCACCGTGGTCGACGCCAAGAAGTGCAAGGTCTACTTGAAGAACTTCGGCGAATTCTTCCTCGATCAGGTCGAAAACGCGAGCTGCGTCGTCCTGTCGCACACCTCCGACCCCGCCAAGACGGCGGAGGCGCTCGCCCTTCTCCGCGAGCACACGGACGCCACGATTGTGACGACGGAGTGGGACGAGCTGAAGGGGACGGAGCTCCTTTCCGCCATCGAGCGGCGCGACACGCTGTTTGCCGAGCTCAAGAAGCTCGAGGCGACCGAGGAGGAACTGCATCATCATCACCATCATGACGACGACGATGACGACGAACACGAACATCATCACCATCATGATGACGACGATGACGACGAACACGAACATCATCACCATCATGATGACGACGATGACGACGACGAACACGAACATCATCATCACCACCATGCCGACGAAGTTTTTGCATCATGGGGTACGGAAACCGCGAAAATTTTCGAGGAATCCAAGCTCCGTGCGGCGCTTTCCTCGCTTGCGGACGAACGCTTCGGCACGGTGCTCCGCGCCAAGGGGATCGTCAACGGCGGGGACAGGTGGCTGTATTTCGACTATGTGCCCGGGGAGACGGATATCCGCACCGGGCAGCCCGCCGTCACGGGTCGGCTGTGCGTCATCGGGTGCCATCTCGACGAGCACGCGCTCGAAGCGCTCTTTTCGGAGTAAGGTATGCCCGCGCAGATCCCCGTCTATCTCTTCCTCGGATTTCTCGATTCGGGCAAGACGAAGTTCATTCAGGAGACGTTCGAGGACGAACGCTTCGACACGGGTGAACGCACCCTTCTCCTCGTCTGCGAGGAGGGGGAGGAGGAGTACGCCCCCGAGCGTTTCTCGGTGAAAAAATTCGCCGTCGAGACGGTCGGGGAGCACGACCTCACCGCAGCGCACTTTGCCGCCCTCGAAAAAAAGCACGCGCCCGAGCGCGTCGTCATCGAATATAACGGCATGCGCACGACGGATGACCTCTTCGACGCCCTGCCCGACCGCTGGGTCATCGCGCAGGTGATGACCTTCTTCGACTCGAACACCTTCTTTTCCTACAATAAGAACATGCGCCAGCTCGTGTTCGACAAGCTCCAATATGCCGATATGGTCGTGTTCAACCGCTTTCGGGCGGACTTCGTCAAGGAGGAATTCCACAAGATCGTCCGCGCGGCGAGCCGCCGCCCCGGCATCGTGTACGAATATCCGGGCGGGAAGGCGGAATACGATGAGATCGAGGACCCGCTTCCCTTCGACATCGAAGCGCCCGTCATCGAAATTGCGGACAGGGACTATGCGTTCTTCTACCGCGACCTCGTCGAGGACCCCTCCAAATACGAGGGCAAGACGGTGAAGTTCAAGGGGCTCGTTGCGGTCGACCGCAAGATGAAGGAGGGGACGATCGTCGTCGGGCGGCACATCATGACCTGCTGTCAGGCGGACATCGCGTACAGCGGTCTCGTCTGCCTTCACACGGTAAATCTGCCCTTCCGCACGCGCGATTGGGTGACCGTCACGGCGAAGATCGAGCTCGGCTATCACAAAATTTACGGGTCGGAAGGTCCCATTCTCAAGGCGACGTCGGTGGAATACGCCGATCCGCCCGAGGAAGAGCTCGCGACATTCTATTGATGGGGAGGAATGGCATGAAAAAACTGGTCGTTTACTATTCGTTCAGCGGGAACACCCGCTCCGTCGCGCGCAAGATCGCGCAGGCGCTCGAGGCGGACATCGCCGAGATCCGCACCGTCAAGAGCTATCCCGACGACTACGACGTGCTCGTCTCCCTCGGGAAGAGGGAAGTCGAGAGCGGCTGCATTCCGCAAATTTACCCGCTCGCGGTGAACGCGCAAGACTACGATGTCATCGTTCTCGGCACGCCCGTTTGGTGGTCGACGTACGCGCCCGCTGTCAAAACTTTCCTCAAAAACGTCAAATGGGGTGGGAAAAGAGTGTATACCTTCGCGACGAACGGGGGGAGCCTCGGGCACACGCCGAGCGATTTTCGGAAGGCGCTCCGCGGGGCGACCGTCCCGCCCACGCTCTCCGTCCGCTTCGACGAGGGCAGGCAAATTACCACCGAACACGAACTCAACATGTGGATCATGGGGATCCGCTGATGGGTACCCTCGATGAACGTTTAAGCGGCGCTTTCGGCACGGAGGGCGCCGCTCTCATTCGCTCGGGATACGTCCGCCGCCCCGTCACCCTTCGCGTCAACACTTTGAAATCGAACGCGGAGGAGGTGAAGGGGGAGCTCGCCCGAAACGGCATTTCCCATCGCGCGGTGCCGTGGTATTCGGATGCACTCGTGCTCGAAACCGTGCGGGAGGAGGAAGTCTCCCGCCTCGGGATCTATGAGGAGGGGAAGATTTATCTCCAGAGCCTCTCGTCCATGCTCCCGCCCCTGTACCTCGGGGCGAAGGCGGGGGAGAGCGTGCTCGACATGACCGCAGCGCCCGGGGGAAAGACGACGCAGATCCTCGCCTGTTCGGGGGGCGGCGCGCTCGTCACCGCGTGCGAGAGGGACAGGCGCCGCTTTGAGCGCCTCCTCTTCAACCTCAAACGGCAGGGCGCGGGGCGGGTCACGCCCGTCCTTTCCGACGCACTCCGCCTCGACGACAACTTTTCCTTTGACAAGATTCTGCTCGACGCTCCGTGCAGCGGGAGCGGCACCTTCGTTAGTGCCGAGACCGCCCGTTTAGACGGGGACTTCGTCCGAAAATGCGCCGCGCGGCAAGTTTCCCTCCTCAAAAAGGGGCTGAAACTTTTGAAAAACGGGGGGATCCTCGTCTATTCGACCTGTTCCGTCCTGCCCGAGGAGAACGGCGACGTCATCTCCGCGGTCCTCGGCGCCGCCGAGCTCGTCCCGCTCCAACCCTTCCCGACCCTTCCGCTTTTGCCCTCGCCCGCGGGCACCGTCTGCGTCCGCCCCGACGGTCTGTACGAGGGATTTTTCGTTGCAGCCCTGCGGAAAAAATAGGGAAATTTTCCTTCGCCTTCGGGCGATTTTTTTGTTTTGCATATATTCGTTCATTCATTCAGTGAACAGTTCTGTTCGTTTTGTTACTTTTTGAGAATATTTTATCACAAAATTTGTGAATTTCACAGGTTGTTTCCGATTCCGCCTTCGATTCGTCGAATTTCTTGACAGAAGGGGGGGAGTTCATGATATAATACGGATAACTCGAATTCTCGGGGCGGTTCCATTTCATTTTGCATAAATGAATAGAATCGTTTCGGGGAAATAATCGCAAGGAGAAAACACCATGTCGAAGCTGATGAAGCGGATTTGGACGGCGGTCCTCGGCGCACTTCTCGTATGCATGCTCGCGTTGTTTGCGGTCGCATGCGGCGGTGGCGAAGAGCCCGCTCCCGAAAATCCGAACAATCCCGACACACCTGCAAATCCGGACAATCCCGACAACCCGGACAATCCGGATGATCCCGATAATCCGGATAACCCGGATAATCCCGATAACCCGGATAACCCCGACGTTCCGACGGCGACCCTCACCGACTTCTTCGGCGGGGCGGACATCATTACCGTCACGGGGAACACCGTCACGCTGCAGCGCGAGTACCTCGACGAAAAAGAGGGCACGTACGATGCGGCTTCGGGCGTGTTCACGTTCGATGAAGTCGAGCTCTCCGGCAAGGTGGTCGGCGATCAGTTCTTCTATTTCCGCGCGCTCGAGGGCGAAGTGTTCCCCAACAGCGCGGACGAAAACGAGACCCTGACCTTCGGCGAAGGGGGGAGCGTCACCTACACGAACGGTGATGAGGACCCTGTCGTGGGCACCTACACCATCGACCTCGTGACGGGCGAATATCTCTTCTTCCCCGACGGCGAGGAGACGTTCACCGTGCGGTTCACCATCTCCAAGGCGGACGGCGAGCTCGTGTTCTACAAGGCGACGGGCGCCGAGCGCGGCTTCTACGCGCACAAGAATGCGCTGGGTGAGGTGGATACCACCAACATTCTCTTCCTTGACGGCATGATCGACGGAAACGGCGTCGCGGGCATGCGCGCGTATTCCTATGCGGATGACGCGCTCGTGTACGCCTACACGGGCTACTATGCACCCCTCGATGATGACGCGGTTTCGTACGGCATGTACATCGGCGGCGCGCAGGTGGGCGAGTTCCGCCTGTCCGCTTACACCGGTTCGGTGGGCGACGTCGAATTTGCGGGCGCGTTCGAGACTTCGGACGGCGCAAGGGGAACGTACACCAACTTCGACGAGCTCGGCGAGATCCTGGACGGGACCATCGGCGAGGACGAGACGGTGAATGACCTCGTGCTCGACGGCTTCGGCGCGGGCACCCTCGGCGGAAAGGCGGGCACCTATGTGTTCGTCGAGTCCGATCCCGTGTACATGTTCAGCTCCTCGAGCGGCATCTATCTTTGGCAGGACGAGTGGGTCGAGTTCACCGAGACCGCCTCGCACACCACGACCTATCTCCGCATTGAGAACGCTCTGTACGGAGCGATCTGGTATGACATCGGCGCGAAGCCCGAATTCATCCGATGGGCGCACAGCGCGGACCGCGTGTTCCAAGGGCTCGGCGGCGCCTATGCGGGGCTTCCCGAGAATGCGCTCTTCTATCCTTGGGGCGCGGGCACGTACTACATCTGGGTGTGGTACACGAACCGCGGCGGCGAGCTCGACGGCGAGATCATCTATGAGATGATCGACCGCGGCACCATCACCGCGAGCGATTACCTCGACGGCGTGTTCGTCTACAGGAGCGACTATCTCTCCACGGATGAGGACCCCTACGAGTTCGACTTCCACTACAACGCGGAGGGGAAGGTCGAGGCGACCGCAATGACCCAAGATTATTCGATTGGCGACGTCACGTTCAAGACGGACGGCTCCATCGAGTACGACGGCACCGTCTACGGATACGGCGAGTATACCTATATCCATGCGGCAAAATATGCTCCGGATGAATTTGTATATGAGCTCTTCTATGACGAGGACGGCGCGCTCATCGTCGCCTACCGCGGGTACTACGCGAATGAAGAGGATTACGACTACACCTATGAAGAGACTTCGGCTCCTCTCGACATCGTGTACAACGAGTATCCCGATCAGACGCACGGCTATCATCTTCTCTTCGTCACGAGCGGCGAATGGGGGGACGATACCATCACCGTCGCCATCGGCAGCTCGCCCGACGCGGACGACACTTCCGACATCATCTTCCAAGAGGAGTTGACGAAGGAAGAGGACGGAACGTACACCTACGACGGGTACGGCAACGACTACGACGCTTATCTCGATTCGCATCCCGAGCTCGAGCTCTTCGTGGACGGCTTCACGGTCAAGAAGGGGACGCAGGGCGGCACGTACGTCGTGTTCCTCTCCGACGAATATGGGAGCATGGTCTTTACCGCAGGCGACGGTTCGACGCTCACCCTCGACGGGTTCGGCAATGCGGTGTATGCCCCTCATGAAGGGGATACCCTCGAGGGGAAATATGCCCTCACCGGCATGCTCGAAAACGACGACGGCTCCCTCAACCTTTTCTATCGCATCACGGCGGCGGACGGCACGCAGACCTATCTCTGCGTCACGCAGGAATTCACCGTTGATGAGGACATTTCGACGACCATCGAGGTCGCCACGGCGGATGACGTCGGTCTCGTGTACTGGCTCGACATGAATTCGGGCTACTACTACGTCGATACCTACCTCATGTTCTTCGGGAATGGGGTGGTGTATGACGCCTACAACGAGGAGTATGCGACGTACGTTGTGAGCGACGAGCCCGTCTCGTTCGGCGGAATGAGCTGCCCCGAGTACACGCTCACCTATACCCTTTCCCAAGGCGACGGCGAACCCGTGGAAGTCGAGGTGAAGCTCATCGTCATCGCCGACGACTACGGCACCAAGCTCTACATCGAGCAGGACGGGTCGCGCGTCGGCACCTTTAACGGCGAGGAGCGAAGTCTGTAAGATCACGGCGTTTTCGCCCTACCGCGCAGAAGGGGACGCGCTCTACTATGACGGCGTCACGTACTACGGCGGCACCTTCGCACGCGGCGACATCGACGATTCCTCTTCCGATCCAAACGACTATTCTTTCAACCAGAGCGCGGACGGCAGCCAGCTCGTGTTCTATGCCTACTATTGGTACAGGGGCAACATGAACGACGCGGTCGACTATGAGGAACCCGCCATCTTCGTGTTCGATATCGACACGAACGGCATGATCTCCCTCCGCGACGACTATTCGGGCACCTACTCCATCTATGAAAAGGGCGCCGTCTCGGATAAGACCATCTATCTCGACGGTCACGGCACGGCGGTCATCTATGAGGACGGCGATGAGATCGACCGCGGCGAATACCGCACGGTCGGCGAAGAGTTCCTCTTCGTCAGCTCCTCGGAGGACGGCACGAACTTCCGCTTCTCGCTCGCGATGTACACCTACAACGACATCATGCTCTTCGTCTGCTACGACGTCGAGGAGGAGTACGTCTACATCGGCAGCGACTGGTCGGTGCTTGCGCTCTACTCCTTCGGTCACAGCGAGGAATACAGCGCCATCCATATCGACCACTACGGCATCGTGACGGAGGGTACCTATTCCTTCCTGTCCGAGCACATCGTCCGCTTCGTCACGTCGGGCGGTGCCTTCGAGTACTACTCCGTGAACGGCAATTCGTTCACCGTGTACGAGGACGACTTTGTCGTCGACGGCGAGCACCTCGTCGCCTATCAGGGACCGATGCACGTCCGCGAGCTCCATATCCCCGTCGGCGTGAAGGTCATCGACCCGTACGTGTTCGGGTACGGATTCAGCCTCATGCTCACGCAGGACGAATACGATGCAGGTCTTACCGTCGAATTCGACCTCAACGAAGTCGAGCGCATCGAGCACCATGCCTTCTACAACGTGTCCAACTTCAGCGTCGGAAAGATTGCTTCCGCGACCCTCGTCTACATCGGCGACTATGCGTTCTATTCGGGCGGACATCAGTACGATACGTCCCAGCCGTCCGTGTTCAATTCGGTCCGCGAGCTCGACCTTCCGAACGTGACCTACGTGGGCGACTACGCCTTTGCGGGCTGCAACCAGTTCTCCGTCACGGAGGGCACCGCGAAGTTCGGCAGCCTCGAATATCTCGGCGACCACGCGTTCCTCATGAACAAGCCGACCCCTTCGGCGGTGATGACCCTCGACTTGACCGAAGTCGACCTCGCCCATCTCGTCCTTCATCCGACGGCAATCGTGCGCGGACCCGCTTCGCTCTACGACGAAGGGCTTCCCGTCCGCATCCTCGTGAACGGAGCGGAGGGGATGGCGCTCACCTCGGGTTGGACGGATGAGCAGCGCGCCTGCGTCGTTCCCGAAGGGCTCTCCATGACGGACGCCATGGCGGGCAAGGGATTTGTCGGATTCGGCGATTCCAACGTCTATCTCGAGTTCGGCGTCTCGTACAGCGTTCCCGGGTTCTTCGGGGTCACCTATTACCACGAGAGCGATTACGGAAGCTGGGTGGCGGAGGAGACGTTCTTCGTCTACACCTGCTCGGAAGAGGACGACAGGACGAAGATCACCGTCTACAAGCCGGACGGCGTCGGCGGATATGCAAAGCAGTTCGAGTTCTACACCGACGAAAAGACGGTCGAAATCGAGGATCAGCTCTACTACATGTCGGGCGTCGAACAGACCGTGACGCTCGGGAACGAGAAGGAGCTCACCTTCACGCTCGGCGCCGATGTCACTTCGGGCTATCTTGGCACGGAAGTCGAGATCACCTTGAGCGACGTGACGTACGGCGACAAGGAGGGGACGTCCCCCGTGGTCAGCGGCTACGGTCTTGTGTTCGAGTACACCGTGACGGAGGAGAACGGCGACGTGACGACCTACACGGTCACCGCCGATCCCACCGACTGGACGGTCTCCGAGGAAGTTTCGGGGCTCACGCTCACCAAGGAGTTTGACGGCGTGACGTACCGTGCGACCTTCGGCGGATACCTTTCGGGGAAGCCGCGGACGCTCTCCAAGTTCGAGAAGAAGACGGGCGACGACTTCGAGACCGTTAAGACATTTGCCGAGCGCGACCAAACGAAGGAATCGATTGAGTTCCCCTTCACCGTATCGGGCACAAATTCGGTCGACACCTATCTCGTGACCTTTGTTCCCGCACAGGACGGCGTCGCCGCGACGTTTACCGTCACGGTCAGCTCGGCGACCACCGTGGTGAAGGACATTGATGGCTATAAAGTCACGTATTCCTATTCCGCGAGCGAGCCGAACAAGGTGGTGGATATCCTTCGCCTGCAAGTGTTGAGCGGGAATTACGACGACTTCAATTGGATATACAACTCCGGATTGTTCAATGTGACCAAGGAGCGCGTCTCCGATACCTCCTTTACGATCACCAAGTCGGGCTCGACGGTCACGGTGTACACCGTCACGGTCACCCCTCCGTGCTCCGACAGCGCCGAGGTCAGTGTCACCGTTTCGTCTCGGACGACCAAAACGATCCAGACCGCGCACGATGAGCATGAGGACTACTACGAGGTGACCATTGTTGTCGACGACGAGGGGAACTTCTACGGCTTGTCCATCGGTTCCGACGTGGTGAGCTACAGCGACTGGAATGAATACTTCGACTACAGCAGGTTTACGGTAACGTTTGTTCCCGATCCTTCCTCCGAATCGTACAAGGAGAGCAAGAACGGCGACAACGTGTACGTC
This sequence comes from uncultured Clostridia bacterium, assembly GCA_947589235.1. GTDB lineage: Bacteria > Bacillota > Clostridia > Christensenellales > Borkfalkiaceae > Gallimonas. The sequence goes on along the minus strand of CANQAX010000040.1, from coordinate 1,376 downwards.
TATGAGTTGTTCTCCAGTTGGAAGGTCACGATCACAGTCTCTGACGCGGGCTCGGAGAAGCAATACACCCTTACGGTCGAATCCATTTAAGCGGTGCGCACTTCTCAACGCTTTGCCCGAAGGGCTGTAAGCAATCACCCCATCATGTTCCAAGGGCTGTAAGGGGTGAACCAAAGCAAAAAATCCCGCATGCCGAACGGCATGCGGGATTTTTCATGGATTTCCGAGCCCGCCGCGCCGCCTTCTTTCATGAGGTGCGCCGCGAAATCTACTCACAAATCGAACAGGGAGAGCTGCCTTCCGTCGTTCTTCAGGTAGCTGTCCTGCGGGGAGTACAGCAGGGTGTCGCTCTCTCTTAAATTCCCGATGAGCATGGGCGAATCGTCGTCGTGGAGGGATAAATTCTCCTTCACGAGGGCGGGGTCGCGGTTTGCATTGCAATACCTGCACCCGAGCGGGCAGGAGTCGTACCAACCGAGGTCGCGGCTCGCAATGCACCCGCAGCCGCGGCGGTTCCCGAGGTGGGGCGCCTTGCGGAAGGCACAGCCGTTCGCCGCCGCAACGTCGTCGAGGGTCACGCAGCCACGCCGCATGACCCCGTATTCGGAGTAGTCGTCGCCGCTCCCGCACACGGTGACGGGAAGGGAAAACTTTGCCGCTATCGTTCCGATCCCGCACGCGAGCTCCCTCTTTTGTTCGCGGGTGAGGGGAATGAGCTCGGGCATGCGCATGCGGAGTTTCACGAACATCTCCACAAACGAGATGACACAGCGGTGCACGTGCGGCGCAATTTGCCCGGCGAGCTTTAAGAACAGTTCCAAGTGGCGGGAAACGGTGTATTCCTCGGTGATGAGGATGGGGTCGTACCGCCAGACGACCTTCTCCCGCCCTGCGGTGCGCGAGAGCTCCTTCAGCATTTGAATTCGTTCGGGAAGGGGAGGGCTCCCGGGCTCGATCTCGGCGCCGTACGGCGTGACGGTGCAGAAGAAGTAGGTGCGGTACCGCTTCAAAATTTCCCCGATACGGGGCAGAAGGGGCGCATAATTTTTCGAGCAGAACAGGAGGGCGTCCACCCTGTCCGGCGAGAGGTCGTACGCCGTCACCTTGTTCGGGAAGAGGGGATTTCGGGCATACGCATAGCCCGCCTCGATCCGCCGCATGAGCCATTCGGGATAGCAGCACGCGATGTCCGTCCGCAATCCCACGTTGATGAGCATAGGAACTCCTTTCCGCTCGCCATAAAAACGAAGCCCCTGCCGTAGGGCAAGGGATTCCGTTTCGCCGCTCGTCGCGGCGGGGGTGGTGCCGGTGATCGGGGTCGAACCGATACGGTATCACTACCACAGGATTTTGAGTCCAGCGCGTCTGCCAATTCC
>CANQAX010000039.1 GCA_947589235.1 uncultured Clostridia bacterium | reverse complement strand
CCGTTGATTTTATTTTGGTCAAAATACTCCTCGGCAAATTTACGGTTGTTTACTCCCATTTCTACCGCACTTTGCGGATTATCAAGGAAAAAAATCATTTTTTTCGCCAAATCGGAAGGATTTTGGGGCAATGCAAACAGACCGTTATACCCGTCTTTTACCGTATCACGCGCACCGATTACATCGCAAGTAATTGTCGGTCTCCCCATTGCACCCGCTTCTGCATTGACAAGTCCGAGCCCTTCCCTATAATAAGTAGGAAGAACCTGCACGGTACATTCATCATAATAGGGTCTTACATCGTTTGTCCGTCCCAAATAATGTATTGTCCCATCGTCTATAAATTCCTGAATATCCTTTACTTTCAATGTACTCTCGCCGCCAACCAAATTAAAAACAGCTTCGGGATGCGTCGTTCTCACGATTCTCGCGGCATTGCAGAAATCCAACACCCCCTTTGCCTTCAATAAACGGGAGACCATTAAAAATACATTCTTGTTTTTAATAGGTCTGTATGAAAAATATTCGAGATCGACTCCTATGCCGTGAACGACTTCACTCTTATCGTCCTTTACAAGTCCCCGCTCAATAAATTCCTTCCTATCGTCATTGTTTGTGAAGAAAACTTTATCTGCCAGCCTGAAGCCCTTTTTGTATCCATGGCAACAATACGCTCGAATCAGCCGCCAGACGAGTCCCTTGTTTCCAAAAACATCTCCCGCGCCTTCGACCATTGATAAAATGCACTGGACGCCCGCCTTTTTCGCGGCCTGCGTTGCGTACAGGTTTGGCTTTAACATAAATGTGAACACGATATCGGGACGAATTGCCTTTATGGCCTTCGTGTATCTGCGTTTCAGCGTCAGTAGCTTTATCGGGTTGACGGAACGATTGTCGTCTTTTATGACAAACAATTCCACACCAAGTTTTCCGATCTCATCGGCGCACTTATCGTCAAATACGATCGCACTAACGTCGTAACCGGCATCTTGCAATCTAAGGATCAAATTCTTTCTGAAGTTGATAATGTTCCGTGACGTCGGACATACAATGGCAATTTTTTTCATCATACTCTATATCCATTCAGTCGTTGTAAATTTTCGTTACCCAATTTGAATATGCCTTGTTCTTTCCGCTTACGATCTCCAAGTACTTCTTGTGGATAGCGTCCGTATCTTTACCGACCTCACCGCTTCCGACCGCATATTTATCCACGGAAACGACGGGCGTTATCTCCATTGCGGAACCGCACAAAAATGCTTCTTCGCAAGAATACAGTTCCGTCCGATCGATACTTCTCTCCACAACCTCTATGCCGATATCCCTTGCGATCGTCATAACGGTATCCCGCGTGATGCTTTCAAGCACGCTATCCGTCAGTTGCGGTGTAACGAGTTTCCCGCCCCGGACCATAAAGAAGCAAGAACCGGGCCCTTCCGCCACCTTCCCGAATTCATTCAGGAAAATGCAGGTATCGTAGCCGTTGCGGAGCGCCTCGCGCTGCCCGAGGCGGCTGTTGATATAGTTTGCGCCGCACTTGATGCGCGGGGAAAAGGACGTTTCACCGATCCTTCTCCACGATGTGACGCAGCAGTTGAGCCCCTTCTTGTTGTATTCCTTGCTCATTCCGCCCTTGGGAATGGGCGCGACGAACATCTCGACGGGACCTTCCGCCCCCCACGAACCGAAGCCGTCGACAAACAGCGTCTGCCGCACGGAGAGATTTTCGCGATATTCGTTCGCGCGGACGACGTCCTTTAACGCCTTCTTCATCTCATCCGCCGTGAAGCGGCAATCGAGCTGCAACAGGCGCGCGGACTTCAACAGGCGGGCATAGTGATCGCCCAAACGGAAGGCGTAGAGCTGCTTTTCATCCTCGTTCCAATAGCAGGGGATCCCCTCGAATACGTTCAACCCGAACTGCGACGTGGGCGCAAGGACGTTTATCTTCGCGTCGTTTACGTGCAGAAGCTCCCCTTTCAGCCAAATCAGCCTGTTTGCAATGTCATACTTCATCTGTTTCTTCTCCTTTTGTTTCGGACGGTTCCTCTTGCTTTATAGGGTCGGGGTCGAGTCCCGTCTCCGTTTCCTCGCCCTCGGCGTGCTCTGTATTTTCCTCGGTCGCGTCTGTTGCGGCGGCGGGCTCGCCGTCGGGAAGGTGCGCGAGGCGGATCACTTCCTCCTCCGCGAGTTTTGCGGCATCCGCATCGTTGAGGGCTTCGTCGGGTTTGTTCTCGTAGATGTCCTCTTTCCTGAAAACCTTGACGACGGAGAGCCAGAGGATCCTGATATCCGTAAAGATCCCGTGCCGCTTGAAATTGTCGATATACTGATTGTCGTACTCGACCTTTTCGTCCCAAGCGATATCGTTCCTGCCCATCACCTGCGCAAGACCGGTGAGCCCCGCCTTCATCTCGAACCGCTTCTTGTACTTTTTGTTGAGCGTGTCGAAGTCGCCGAGCTCGTACTTGACGCACGGGCGCGGACCCACCACCGACATCTGCCCCGCAAAGATATTGAAGAGCTGCGGGAGCTCGTCGATGCTCGTGTTGCGCAAAAAACGCCCCACCTTCGTCACGCGCGGATCGTCTTTGTAGTTGAAGAGCCCCGCACCGGACTGCTCGGCATTCACGACCATCGACCTGAATTTCAGCATCTTGAACACCTTCCCCTTCTTGGTGCGCCGCTCCTGACGGAAGAATACGGGTCCCTTGGAGTCGCACTTTATGGCGATGGGGACGATGATCCAGACGGGCAGCAGAAGGATGATCGCCAAAAGGGACGAGAAGATATCGAAGAGCCTCTTGAAGAACTTCGCAATCAAAAACATGGTCAAAAAACAAACGTGCGAAACAGGTCATCGAACGTTTCGCCGGATTTTACGACTTCCGCACCGCCGTCCGTGAGTTCGATCACGGGGAAGTTGGGCAGAATGAACGGGGGCTTCAGGACGACGGAATAAGAGCCGACGTTTCCGAATACGACAATGTCCCCCTGCGCCAGCTTTCCGCTGTAATGGCGGTATAGGTAATCGGATTCGATACAGGTAAATCCGCCGAAATCCAAATCGGCGTATTCCCTCTGCTCTCCCCCCATGGCGTAGAGCTCGAGGGGCGGATTCTTCTTGTTCAACGTCGGATTGATGTTATAGACGCTTCCGAGGAGCGTTGCGATGGGCTTGCCGCGGACCTCCTTGATGCCAATGACCCTCGAGGCGAATTTCATGCAATCACCGACGAGCGCGCTGCCGGGCTCGATGAGAAGGAGCGGCTTTTCGGCGCGCTTTCCGTAATGTTCGGCAAAGACGGGCGCGACCGCGCGGGCGTACTCTTCGTACGTCGGAATATACGAATCGAACTGCGCTTTCAGGGAATCCGCCATCTTCCCGAACAGACCGCCGCCCAAGTCGATGTGCTCGGGGACAAGCCCGAGCCCGTCGAGAAGCGCGAGCATCTTTTCGGCGCGGGGACGCCATGTCTCGAGCCTGCGCGTGGCAAAATGGCACTGGATCCCGATCAAATGCAGGTTGTCCGTCTCCTTCACCAAGCGGAGAGCCGCGCGGAAATCCTCGGAGGCGACATCGAAACCGAACCGCGAGACGACGCCGTCCCCGATGTCGAAATTGACGCGGATGCCAACATTCAGCACCGCTTTCGGGTGCCGAGCGGCAATTTCGCGCATTTTTCCGATTTCATAGGCGGAATCCAGATTGACGGTGGCGCCGCGGAGAAGGAGCTCTTCGACCTTCGCGTAGTTCTTGTAGGGACCGTTCCAGATGATCTTGCCGGGGTCGACGCCGACGCGCAGAGCGATCTCCGCTTCCATGTCGGAGACGACTTCCGCATAGCCGCCCATATCGTTGACCGCCTTGCAAAGCTTCGGCGTGTAGTTGGTCTTATAGGAGTAGGCAATGCCGAAATTTTCGTAAATTTCCGAAAATGCCCGCTTCAGCTCGGAAAAATTCGCGCGGAAACGGCGGGTATCCAAGAGATAAAAGGCATCGCCATACTGCGCAGTCAGACGTTCCAAAAGTAATTTATCCATTTTGTTTCTCCGTGATCGCCGCGACGATCCGCCCGACGCACTGCCCCACTTCGAGGCGGTTCCGCTCCAAAATCGACTTGTCCGCCGAAGCGGCATAGTCCTCGAACGTCCTCAAAGCCGCCATGCCGTCGCGGAACGCCCTTTCAATCTCCTTCGGGTCGGTGATGAGATCCGTATTGCAGAAACTTCTCGAAAGGATTGCCCTGCTCGAGCCGAGACGGTAGTGTTCCAAGATGATCTTTTCGGCGGGAAGCGCCCCCTCGCCGATCCTCGCAATGCCGCCGAACCCGTACGGAATCCCCTTGCGGGCGATCTTGCGGCACAAATTTTCCACCGTTCCGTCGGCAAGAAGCTCGAACATGAACGTGCGCCCATAGCTCAAATGCAGATCGTTGAGCCCGATATGGATCTCGTCGACGCCGTCGAGCGCCAGCACTTCGTCGAGACAGTCCGCCGCCTCCTTCGTTTCGAGGAGCAGGACGGTCTTTGCTCTGCCGCCGACGGCACGCACGAACGCCCTTGCCTCGGCAGCGCTCTTCCACATCGGAAGCATGACAAGCCTCGCCCCTGCCTCGATGACCGAATCGATCTCCTGCGCGGAACCGGGATTCCACGGGTTGACTCTCACGAGCATTTCCGAACGGTCCAGAAGCGGGACGATGCGGCGGATATCCTCGACGGAATGGTGCGATTTGACGCAATCGCGGTTCTTCTGCCGTTCTTCCTTCCCGAGCGTTTCGAGGTCGATCCAGATGCGGTCAACGCCGTACTTTTGAGCGATCACGGCAACATCAGGTCGGTTGGTTATATACATCAACGTCAGCTTCATATTCTTCTCTCTGTGTAAGCCAGAAAAAAACCGCGGTCGTTTTTTCCTGTTACCATTATACTATACCCTCAAGAGAAAAGCAAGGAATTTGCATCAAAATTCCGAAGGGACGGGGAGTGTTTCTTTCGGACGGGGTCGGGTTCCGCCCGAAAAATCGGACAAAAATACGCACAAAAAACGAGAACAGGACGGGACGGCGCGGAACGGAGAAAACTCCTTAGATCTTCAGGCAAAGGCGGCTGCAAAGGGCAACAAAAAGGGTCCGAAGGCGTACTCCGCAATCGGACCCCGAACAAAGACCGTGCATGACCCGAGCAAGCCCTCGGGCAAAAATTATTCCCTGCCGAGGGGTTTCCCCTCCGCTTCGGCGCCGTATTGTTCCACGGCGGCGCGGTTGGCGTCCCCGTGCGTGAGGCATCCCGCCCCACCGACGCATCCGCCCGTGCAAGCCATCCCCTCGACGAAGTTATACGGGAGCGCACCCTTGGACGCCCGCAGAAGGGCGGCGCGGCACTCCTCGATGCCGTTGCAGACGAGCGGGACGGGCGTAAACGAGCTTCCCCTCTCGCGGAGCGCCTCCGAGACCGCCTCGGCAACCCCTCCCGAGCGAGCAAACCGCCGCCCGAACGGCGACGCCTGTGCAAGCGGTTTCTCCTCGAGCCCCGCGGGGTCGATGTCCCTGCTGTCGATGAGCGCCTGCAGCTCCTCGAAGGTGATGACGCTGTCGATGAGGTCGCGGTATTCCTCGCGCTGGAATTCCACCTTCTTCGCCGTGCACGGACCGATGAACACGGTGGCGCAGGCGGGGTCGGCTTCCTTGAGCGCCCGCGCGGCCGTGCCTGCGGGCGAGAGGTTCGCCGAGATATTCTCCTTGAGGCGGGGGAAATTCTTTTCGATGTACGAGACGAAGGCGGGGCAGCAGGAGGAAAACAGCGTGCCCTTCTCCTCGAGCTCGCCCGCTTCCCTGCGGGCGACCATGTCGGCGCCGAGGGCGACTTCGACGACGTCCGAAAAGCCGAGCTTCTCGATGGCGGAGACAATCTTCCCGAGCGGATACGGGAACTGTCCCGCGACGGAGGGCGCAACGAGGGCGTGCACCTTGAACCCCCCCCGCCTTCCGCGGAGCAGGAGGTCGATGACGTCGAGGATATACGAGCGGTCGGTGATGGCGCCGAACGGGCAGGCGCAGACGCACGCGCCGCACGCGATGCACTTCTCATAGTCGATGACCGCCTCCTTGTCCTTCCCCATCGAGATCGCCTTCACCTTGCAGCTCTGTTCGCAGGGACGCTTGTAGTTGTGGATGGCGGTATACGGGCACGCCTTGGCGCATGCGCCGCACTCGACGCACTTCGTCTTGTCGATGTACGCCTTCTGGTGGATATCGAACACGATGGCGTCGCGCTTGCATGCCTCCTCGCAGCGGTGGGCGAGGCATCCGCGGCAGGCGCTCGTCACCTCATATCCGCCCGCGGGGCAGTCCTCGCAGGCGATGTCGATGACCTGTATCACCTTGCGGTTGCGGCGGTTTCCCCCGACGGCGAGGCGGACCCTTTCGGCGAGAATGGCGCGCTCCTTGTAGATACAGCACCGCATGGTGGGGATCTTCCCGGGGGCGATGATCTTGGGGATCTCCGTGACGTTTTCGAGGAGGTCATCCTCCCACGAGAGCCGCGCAATCTCCTTTAAGACCCTGTATTTGACCAGTTGGACCTTGGTATCGAATTTGTGCATTACGGTTCCTCCGTCCATTCCGAGAGTTTTTTCCGCTTTTCGGGGTCGGTCATGCGGGCGAGCTGTGCCGCGGCGATGAGCGGGACCCATTCCTGCATGTATTCGCGGGAAGAGCCCGACTGGCGGCAGAATTCGTCCGCGTATTCCTCCGCAAACTCGTCCGCCCCCGCGAGGCGGAACAGGAGATAGGTCTTGGTGCCGTCCGCCGTCGAATTCCCCTGACTTGCATGCGACCAGTCGAGAATGTACGGCGTGCCGTCCCTCTTTAAGATGACGTTGCTCGGAATGAAGTCGCCGTGCAAAACATGCGTGTGGCGGCGCATGCCGTCGAGGCGCATCGAGAAGTCGTACCGCGTGGAGGCGTCCAGCCCCGACGAGAGGATCTTCATGCGGAGCTTATCGATGTACTTGGTGAGGAGAAGGTGCCGCCGCGAGTGGACGTCCCTCTGAATGGCGACGAAGCGGCGCATGAGCCCTTCACGGTCGGAGGGATACTTCTCGAAGAGCTGCTTAAAGGTCTCCCCCTCGACGTACTCCATGACGATGGCGGACTTCCCGTCGATCACCGTCACCTCATAGAAGCGGGGAATGTTGAGCCCCGTCTCCGCGACGCGCGCCTGATTGATCGCCTCGTTCAGAATGTCCGACTTGGAATAGCTCTCGTTGAACAGCTTGATGAGTTTGTCCCCGTCGCGGTAGACGACTTTGTCCTTTCGCCTCGCGACGACTTCGCGGAGCTCCATACCTCCCCTCCATCGCTTTTCTCCATTATAAAACATTTTTCTCCTTTTTTCAATGGGAAACGGAAAATTTGCCGAAAGAAAAATCCCTCCGAAGGAGGGATGATTTCTTTTACAGGTTGTCGGGGTCGTGGTGTTCGGGCGGGGCGGGCTCGTCCGCGACGGCGTCCGCGGAATCGGCGTCTGTGGGCGCGGAGGAACTCTCGGTGGGCGCGGCGTCCCCTTCCTCTGCGGGTACGGGCTCCGCGGGCTCCCCTGTCCTTCGGTACGTGCGGCAGATGACGCAGACGATCACGGCGCCTGCGGCGAACACGAGCACGGCGACGACCAAAGCCATGAGGACGGCGTTCGTGCCGCCCGTCGTATGCAATTCGCTGTAGGAGACGTATGTCTCGCCCGCGAGCGCCTGTGCCGCCGTGGCACACTTGCCGGCTTCCGCGTTGATGGCGTCGCGCACGCCGTCGACGGACTGCTCAAAGCTCTCCACGCGGGTGAAATAATCTTTCTGCGCCGACTCATCGGAAGCGAGGACGGCATTGATGATATTCAATTTTCTGTTAAGCTCGGCGTTCTCCTCGGAGAGCGCGGCGATGCGTGTGTTGTATTCGTCGAACTGAAGCAGAAGCGACGAAGAGCTCCCGAGCGCCTCGGTGTACTGCTCCAAGAGGGTATCGAGCGAAGCCTGCAGGGCGGTGATCTTCTGGGTATTGCTCTCGATCATGTTCTCGAGCGTCGTCTGGCGCGCCTTGAGAGCGAGATCCTTCTCCGCTCCCGCGAGGACATATCCGCACGCGTCGAGTTCCTCGTCGAGGCGCTTGAGGTAGGCATCCGAGAACGCCGCCTTCGCCGAGGCGCGGAGGGACGAGAGCGTGAGCCCGAGCTCGGGGACATAGAAGTTCCCCGAATAGGCGTCGATCCAAGAATCGTAGCAGGAGACGAGGTAGTCGCGCTGGTTGCGCAGGATCTCGATCTGTTCCTCAAAGGAAAACGCGTTCTCGTACCCGCGCATGTACGGCTCGTAGCCGTTGAATCCGTCCTCTCCCTTCGCGGCGAGCCCGTCGGCAAGTTCCTTGGACTTGGTCTCGACGCTCTTCACGAGCCGCGAGAGAAAGAGCTGCGCCATCTTGGAGTCGCGGAAGAGATCCGCCCGCGCGGTGAGCGTGTACGTCGTCTCGACGATCTGGATTTCCTCCGTTCCGCCGACGGCGTTGACTTCCCTGGTGACGTAGATCTCGCCGTTTTCCATGCGATCGAGGTCGAGGAAGGCGAAGCTGTTGTCCGAGCTCTTCACCGTCCCGAGCGTCGAGGGAGAGACGAAGAAGTGCCCGCTCTCGATTTCCTCGGTGGACTGCGTCGCCTTGGACACGGAGAAGCGGAACGTCATCGAATACTGCTGCTTCGACGGGTTGACGACGTAGCGGATGACCGCCCAGACGACGGCAAACGCCGCAACAGCCGCCGCCAAGAGAATGCAAAGATGTTTCCATTGGAAGATCATGCGGAGATAGTCGCCGAGCGTGAGCCCCTCGCGCACTTCCGCCTGTTCCTCGTTCCTTTCCGTCTCCATAATTTACCTCTTTCCGTTTTGCCCGCTATGGCGGACAAGTTCATTATACCGATATGATATGCAAAAGTCAAGTGTTCTGCCGCGATTCTTCGACACCTTTCGACCCGCGCCCGCGCTCTATGGTGCGCTCATCGGAGCGGGATGCTCGCCTCCGCGTTGACGGAGAGCGGCGAAAAGAGCCCCGCGCGGTAGCGGATGAGCCCTTCCGCGGCGATCATCGCCCCGTTGTCGGTGCAGCGTTTCCTCTCGGGAAGGACGAGCTTCAGTCCCTCCGCGGCACAGGTGCGGGCAAGGGAATCGCGGAGATACCCGTTCGCTGCCACCCCTCCCCCCGCCGTGACAACGGACACACCGCATTCATGCGCCGCCTCCGCCGTCTTTTGGACGAGAACGTCGAGCGCGGCGCTCTGGAAGGATGCCGCGACGTCCGCGCGGGACCACGGCTCCCCCCTCTGCTCGTGCGTGTGGACGTAGTTGATGACGTGCGTCTTGAGCCCGCTGTACGAAAAATCGTAGCCGCCGAGCCCCTTGAGCATCTTGGGCATCGGGACGACGGGCTTCCCCTCCCGCGCGAGCGCCTCGACGTGCGGTCCCCCGGGATAGGGAAGGGAGAGCACGCGGGCGACCTTGTCGAATGCCTCGCCCGCGGCGTCGTCGAGGGTGCCGCCGAGCACCTTAAACTCCGTCTCCGTGCGGACGTGGAGAATGGCGGTGTGCCCGCCGCTCGCAAGGAGGGTGACGAAGGGCGGCTCGAGGGTCTCGTCCTCGAGGTATGCCGCGGCGAGATGCCCGCGGATGTGGTTGACCGCGATGAGAGGAATGTTGAGCCCGTACGCGAGCCCCTTGGCAAAGGACAGCCCGACGAGAAGGGCGCCGAGCAGCCCCGCGCCGTAGGTGACGGCTACCGCGTCGAGCTCCCCCTTTCCGACCCCCGCCGAGCGGAGGGCACGCTCGACGACTTCGTCCACCGCCTCCGCATGGGCGCGGGAGGCGATCTCGGGGACGACGCCGCCGTACTTTGCCTGCACGGGGGCGGACGACGCAATTTCGTCGGATAACAAAACGCGACCGCGGATGACCGCCGCCGCCGTTTCGTCGCACGAGCTCTCGATGCCGAGAATGACCGGTTGTTTACGTTCTTTCATCAGGATTTTTTGAGGTAGTCGATGATGAAGCCCTGAATTTCGCCGTCCATCACCGCCTGCACGTCGCCCATCTCGTAGCCCGTCCTGTGGTCCTTGACGAGGGTGTACGGGCAGAACACGTAGGAGCGGATTTGTGAACCCCATTCTATCTTTTTGGTCTCTCCCTTGAGCGCCGCTTCCGCCGCCATGCGCTCCTCTATTTGCCGCTCGAGGAGCTTGCTGCGGAGGTACTTGAACGCCATTTCCTTGTTCTGGAGCTGGCTCCGCTCGTTCTGGCAGGTGACGACGATGCCCGTCGGGAAATGGGTAATGCGGATGGCGGTCTCCGTCTTATTGACCTTCTGTCCGCCCGCACCCGAGGAGCGGTAGACGTCGATCCGGATATCTTCGTCCTTTATCTCGATCTCGCCGTCGTCGTCCACTTCGGGCATGACTTCGAGGGAGGCAAACGAGGTCTGGCGGCGCTTGTTCGCGTCGAAGGGTGAAATGCGGACGAGGCGGTGCACGCCGATCTCCGCCTTCAGATACCCGTAGGCGTTTTCGCCCTCCACCTTGAAGTCGACCGACTTGAGCCCCGCGGAGTCCCCCGCAAGGCGGTCGATCTCGGTCACCTTGTAGCCGTTCCGCTCGGCGTAGCGGCAATACATGCGGTAGAGCATGGCGCACCAGTCGCACGCCTCGGTTCCGCCCGCGCCCGCATGGATGGAGAGGAGCGCGTTGGAGCTGTCGTACTTTCCGCGAAGGAGCGCGCGGACGCGCATCTCCTCGATGTCCTCCTCGGCGGCGGAGATCATGCGGTCGAGCTCGGGGACGAGCTCCTCTTCCTCCGTCTCCTCGATGAGGTCGATGATTTCGTTCGCGTCGTCGAGCGCCTTTCTCCCCTTTTGATAGGAAGCGATCTTCCCCTCGATGGAGGAAATTTCGCGCCCGATCTTCGCCGAACGCTCGAGGTCCTGCCAGACGGCGGGGTCCTCCTGCTCGGCGCGGAGCTTTTTCAGCTGCTCGGCGCGGTTGTCGATGTCGAGGGCGTACTTCGCCTCGCCGAGCGTCTCCTCGAGCGCCTTGATCTTCAATCTGTAATCGTCTGCTTTGAACATAGCCTTATATGAGGGTTGCACGCTCCCCGCTCTCCCCTTAACGGGCGAGCGGGGTAAGGTTCCGCGCTGCGTCGGGCGCCGCGTTTAGAACGGCTTGCCGTGGCACTTCTTGTACTTGAGACCGCTTCCGCAGGGGCACGGGTCGTTGGGACCGGGCTTCTTCGCCTTCTTCATCGTGGCGGGGTTGAACCGCTCCGAGCCGCTCGTCTTGAGGGCGTCCACGTCGATGGCGGCGGGGACGGAAGGCATCGCGGGCGCGGGAGCGGGAGCGCCGTCCTGCGCCGCGAGTGCGGGAGCCTCTTCCGCATGTTCGGGCGCCTGCGGACGGGGCGCCGTCGGGAGCACCCTCTGCATCGGGCGGGGCTGGATCTGCACCTGCGCCTTGAGAAGGAGGGAGATGGTCCGCTCCTGAATGCGCTCCACCATCTCGTCGAACATCGCAAAGCCTTCCTGCTTGTAGGCGATGATGGGGTCGGTCTGCCCGTAGGCGCGGAGACGGATCCCCTTGCGGAGCTGATCCATCGCGTCGATGTGGTCGATCCAGTTGGTGTCGACGACGCGGAGAAGGATGCGCCGCTCGACGTCGGAGAAGTCGATGTTCGTCTCCTGCTTGATGCGCGCGATCTTCTCCTCGTAGCACTCCTCCGCCTTCTTGGAGATCTTGGCGATCGCGACGTCGTAATCCCACTTTTCGAGCTTCTCGCGGGTGATAAAGCCGCACCCCTCGGGCAAAACTCTCCGCTCGAGGGCGGCGTTGAGGTCGTTTTCGTTCCACTTTTCGGGCATGTCGTCGGCATTGACGGCAGAGCGGACGACCTCGGCGACGAAGTCGGGAATGTATTTGAGGACCTGATCGTGCACGCTCTCGCCGCGGATGACCTTCATGCGCTCGGCGTACATGATCATGCGCTGCTTGTTCATGACGTCGTCGTACTGGAGGACGTTCTTGCGGATGCCGAAGTTCTTGCCCTCGATCTGCTTCTGCGCGTACTCGATGAGGCGGGTAAGGAGCTTGCTTTCGAGGCTCTCGTCCTCCTCCATCTTGCTCATGCGGTAGATGCTCTTCATGCGCTCCCCGCCGAAGCGGACCATGAGGTCGTCCTCGAGGGAGAGGAAGAAGATGGAGACGCCGACGTCGCCCTGCCTGCCCGACCGTCCGCGGAGCTGATTGTCGATACGGCGGCTCTCGTGCCGCTCGGTGCCGATGATACACAAGCCCCCTGCCGCGATGACGCGCTCCTTCTCCTCGTCCGTCTTTTCCTTATACGAATTGTAGAGGGAGAGGTAGCGGTCGCGGACCTTCTGCGTCTCCTCGTCGAGTTCGGCGTAGCTCGTCGCAAGCTCGATGACCTCGCGCTCGACGCCCTCCTCGCGGAGGCGCTTCTTGGCAAGGTATTCGGGGTTGCCGCCGAGAAGGATATCGGTGCCGCGCCCCGCCATGTTGGTGGAGATGGTGACGGCGCCGTATCTGCCCGCCTGCGCGACGATCTCCGCCTCGCGCTCGTGGTTCTTTGCGTTCAAGATGTTGTGCTGGATGCCGTTCCTGCGCAGAAGGCGGGAAATTTCCTCCGACTTCTCGACGGACACCGTGCCGACGAGGATGGGCTGCCCCTTCTCGTGCCGCTCGGCGATCTCGCGGACGATTGCCTTCTTCTTCCCCTCGACGGTGGCGAAG
>CANQAX010000038.1 GCA_947589235.1 uncultured Clostridia bacterium | reverse complement strand
CCGCTCTTCTTGATGACGTCGTACTGGATGCCGAGGTCGATGAGGCACCCCTCCTGCGAGACGCCCTCCCCGTACATGATGTCGAATTCCGCCTGACGGAAGGGCGGGGCGAGCTTGTTCTTGACGACCTTCGCCTTGGTGCGGTTGCCCGCCGCCCCGTCGGTGTCCTTCAAAATATCCATCTTGCGGACGTCGATCCGGATGGAGGCGTAGAACTTGAGCGCCTTGCCGCCGGGGGTCACCTCGGGGTTGCCGAACATGACGCCCACCTTCTCGCGGAGCTGGTTGATGAACACGACGCACGTCTTGGACTTGTTGACGATGGCGGTGAGCTTGCGGAGCGCCTGCGACATGAGCCTTGCCTGAAGCCCGACGTGCGAATCCCCCATGTCCCCCTCGATCTCCGCCTTGGGCGTGAGCGCGGCGACGGAGTCGACGACGATGATGTCGACCGCCGAGGAGCGCACGAGCGCGTCCACGATGTCGAGCGCCTGCTCGCCCGTGTCGGGCTGGGAGACGTACAGCTCGTCGAGGTCGACGCCGAGGTGCTTGGCGTACACGGGGTCGAGCGCGTGCTCGGCGTCCACGAAAGCGGCGATGCCGCCCGCCTTCTGTGCCTCGGCGACGGCGTGAAGGGCGACCGTCGTCTTGCCCGACGATTCGGGTCCGTAGATCTCGATCATCCTGCCGCGGGGAAGCCCCCCGATGCCGAGCGCAAGGTCGAGCGCGAGGCAGCCCGTGGGAATGACCTCGATGTCGGTATTCCCCGCATTCTCGCCGAGCTTCATGATGGCGCCCTTTCCGTACGCCTTTTCGATCTGCGCAAGGACGGCGTCCAACGCCTTCAATTTTTCTTCGTTCATATCCTTAACTCCTTTCGGTTTTTTCCTATTTGATCTCGCGGTAGGCGAGGAAGAGCGCAAGGAAAATTGCGGTCTCGGTGATCGTCTCGCGGTCGCCCGCAAGGCGGTAGCGGAACACGCGCACCCGCTCCCTCGTCCCGACGGCGAGATAGCACAGCCCCACGGGGTCGGAGGAGCCCTCCGCCGCGGGACCCGCATAGCCCGTCGTCGAAATGGCGACGTCGCAGTTCCCCTGCGCGAGGAGCCCCGCCGCCATCTCATAGGCGGTGTCGTCCGAGACGACCCCCTTCCCGCGCAGCGTGTATTCGTTGACGCCGAGGCGGTCCGTCTTTGCGGCGGGAGAGTAGGTGTTCAAGCCCTCGTAAAAGACGTCGCTCGCGCCCGCAACGCGCACGATGGCACGCCCGACGCCGCCGCCCGTGAAGCTCTCCGCCGTCGAAAGTTTGAGCCTGTGCAGGCGGAGCGCGTCGACGAGGCGTTCCGCAATGCTCTCGTCGCGGAGGCTGTACGTATATTCGGAGAGCTCCGTCGCGAGGACGCGCATGACCTCGTCCGCCGTCATCTTGGGGGTCGACCTGTCATAGATCATCTCGATGCGCCCGACGCCGTATTTCTCGCTCGCATGCAGAATGAGCTTGCCCGCGGCGACCTCTTCGGCATGGGCGAGCGCGTCGCGCAACTTTTCGCCCGGGACGCCCACCGTGCGGAGATATTCGCGGCGGTAGCTGTTCCCGCGGCGCGCATCCACGCGGGGAATGACCGAACCGAGAACGAGCTCGGCGCCCGAAGTACCCGCGGGTAGGACGGCGATGAGGCAATTTCCCGCCTCGAGAAAGACATCGTCCTCAAACGGAACCCCCGCCGCCGACGACACCGCCGAGCGGGCGGACGAGAGGAGCGCGCGGTCGCAGATGAGAAACACGCCGTCGCACTCCGAAAAAAGGCGCACGAGCGCCGAGGAGACCGACGCGGGCGCGTCGTACGGGAGAAGGCAGGTCTCGTCCAAAAACACGCCCCCCGTGAGGAGCGCGTCCGTCACGGGCAGAAATTCCACCGAGCCGTACGGATTTTTTTGGTTGACGAGCACGACCGATGCGTACTTCACGCCTCGCCCTCCCCGTCATCTTCGCTTCTCTCCGCCTGCTCCGCGGGGCGCTCCTCCTTGAGGACGGCGCGGTTGGCGACGATGTAGTGGATCCCCGAGGCGACGGTCGCGACCGTGCACGCCCCGAACAGCGAGAACCCGAGAATGGAGAGCACCTCGCCCGCCGTTCCGCCGAGGAAGGGCATCGCTACAAGGAGCACCGCGACGGAGACGTCCTGCAAGACCGTCTTGATCTTCCCGAAGAAGTCGGCGGCGAGCACGAGCCCGCGCTCGACCGCGATGAGGCGGAAGCCGCTCACGATGAGCTCGCGCGCGAGAATGAGGGCGACCGCGACGCCCGCGGCGATGATGCCCCAGCCCGCAAGCCCGCCCGTAAGGAACACCGCGGGACGGGTGAGGAGCAGGATGAGCGCCGTCGAGACGAGCACTTTATCGGCAATGGGGTCCAAAAACTTCCCCAAATTCGTGACGAGATGATATTTCCGCGCGATGTGTCCGTCCAAAAAATCGGTGAACGCGGCGAGAAGGAATACCGCCGCGGCGACGATCTCGTGATACGGGAATTCGACGTAGAAGAGCACGACGAACACGGGGATCATAAAAATTCTGGTGAGCGTTATTTTGTTGGGTAAATTCATTCAATCCTCCACGGCGGTGCCGTACAGATCATAGACGTCCGCCCCGTCGATGCGGACAGAGAGGCGCTTCCCCTCCTCCGCCTTCTTCGCGGAGAACAGGACAGAGCCGTCGATCTCATAAGCCTGAAAGTACGCCCTTCCCGTGAAGAGCCCCTTTTCAAAGTCGAAGCCGTCGCAGACGACCTCGAGCGTCTCGCCCACGCGGCGGGAGAGCAGTTCCCCGCTCACCTCCGCCTGCGCCTCGTACAGTTCGCGCACCCGCCTCTTCTTGGTCGAGGGATGGACCTGCCCCGCCATGCGGAAGGCGGCAGTCTCGGGCTCGCGCGAGTAGGCGAAGAACCCGCACTGGTCGAGGCGCGCCTCGCGCAGGAACCCGATGAGGGCGCGGTGCTCCTCCTCCGTCTCGGAGGGAAAGCCCGCGATGAACGTCGAGCGGACGGCGATCCCCGGGATCTCGCCGCGGAGCCGCCCTAAAAGGTCGAGATAGTCGGCGCGGCGCCCCTTCCTCCCCATCAGGCGGAGAATGCGGTCCTCGCTGTGCTGCATGGGAATATCGAGGTACTTTACGACCTTCGGATTGTCGCGCACCTCGCGGATGAGCTCCCCCGTGATGGCTTCCGGATAACAGTATAGCAGACGAATATGACGGATATTGTCATATTCGGAAATTTTTTTGATGAGAGGGACGAGTTCGTTTTTGCCCCTGTCCTCGCCGTAGCGGGTGGTGTCCTGCGCGACGAACACGAGCTCGTCCGTATCGCCGAGCGACTTCGCCTCCGCCGCGAGCTCCTCCATGGGATAGGAGACGTACTTCCCCCGTATCTTGGGAATGAGGCAGTAGGTGCAGCGGTTGAAGCAGCCGTCGGCGATCTTGAGGTACTTGACGTGCGGCGCGGTGGTGACGTAGCGCCCGCAGGCGGAGGGCTTCCCCGTGTGCACGGCGTTGACCCGCTCGTTCGCATACGCCCGCTCGAGGGCGGGAAAGAGCTCGGACGAATCGTTGA
Source organism: uncultured Clostridia bacterium (assembly GCA_947589235.1). Classification (GTDB taxonomy): domain Bacteria; phylum Bacillota; class Clostridia; order Christensenellales; family Borkfalkiaceae; genus Gallimonas. The sequence continues at coordinate 9,526 of CANQAX010000038.1, read as the reverse complement.
CGCCGAGGAACACGTCCGCCTCGGTGAGGGCGGGAAAGAGCTCGGAGATGAACTTTTCGGGAAGGCACCCCGTGACGACGATCTTCTCGAGCGCACCCCCCGTGCGGTAGCCGTTCGCCTCGAGGACGGCGCCGATGGATTCCTCGCGCGCGCTGTTCAAAAAGGCGCAGGTGTTGACGATGAGGACCTGCACCCGCGCGGGATCGTCGCTGACTTCGCACCCGTGCGCGCGCACTTCCCCGAGGATGCGCTCGCCGTCCACGCGGTTCTTGTCGCACCCCAAACTTATCATGCCGAAAATCTTCTTCGTCATACGTCAGTCGAGCTTGCCGTACTTGCTCTCGTATTCCTCGGGCGTGAGGAGTACCGTGCGCGCCTTGCTGCTGCCGTCGAAGGGCGAGATGTAGCCCATGCGCTCCATCCACTCGATGATCTTGCCCGCGTGGGCATAGCCGATGGAGCACTTGCGCTGGATGAGCGAGATGGACGCCTGCTTGAGCTTGACGGCGATTCCGAGCGCCTTGATCGCCTCGGGGGAAGCCGATTCGTCGTCCGAATCCTCGTCGTCTCCGCCGCCTCCGCCCTCGCCCGACTTGTTGATGAAGTCGGCGACGGTATCGTCGAAGTACGCCTCGTTGCGGTCCTTGATCTCGTTGACGATGGTCTGCACTTCCTCGGACGAGAGGAAGGCGCCCTGCACGCGCATGCTGTTGTACATGCCCTCGGAGCGGTACAGCATGTCGCCGTTGCCGAGGAGCTTTTCCGCGCCCATCTCGTCGAGAATGGTGCGGGAGTCCACTTCCTGAATGACGCGGAAGGCGATACGGGTGGGCAGGTTCCCCTTGATGACGCCCGTGATGACGTCCACGGACGGGCGCTGGGTGGCGAGCACGAGGTGAATGCCCGCGGCACGCGCCTTTGCGGCGAGGCGGGCGACCCGCTCCTCGATCTCGCGCTTGGCGACCGCCATGAAGTCGGCAAGCTCGTCGAACACGATGACGATCTTGGGGAGTTTCTCCTCGTCCGCGTCGCGCGCGGCGTTGTATTCGTCGATGTCGCGGATGGCGTTGCGCGTCGCCCTGCCCTTCTGCTCGAAGAGAAGGTAGCGGCGCTCCATCTCCTTGATCGCCCAGTTGAGGGACATGACCGCCTTCTGCGAATCGACGATGATCTCGTTGATCATGAGGTGCGGGAGCCCCTCGAAGATGGCGAACTCCACCTTCTTCGGGTCGATGAGGATGAGGCGGAGATCCTCGGGCGAGTACTTGGAGATGAGGCTGATGAGCATCGCGTTCAGGAAGACCGACTTGCCCGAGCCCGTCGACCCCGCGACGAGAAGGTGCTTCATCTTGACGATGTTGCCGCAGATGCTCCGCCCCTCGACGTCCTTGCCGAGACCGAACATGAGCGAGTTGGGCTTGGCGTTCACGTAGCTGTCCGCCTCGAGCACCGAGCGCAGACCGACGATGGAGCGCTTGTCGCCCGGCTTGGGGACCTCGATGGAGATGACGCCGTGCTCGAGGTTGGCGTACATGTTCACGCCGTCCTTCGCGCAGAGGCGCATGGCGACCTCGTCGGCGCGCTTGACGACCGCGCTGACCGAGATGTTCTTGGGCACGTCGATGTCGTAGCGCAGGACTGCGGGACCCGCCGTGACCTTCATGACTTCCGCCTCCACGCGGAATCCGCGGAGGGTATCCACGATGATGGCGGAGTTCTGCTCGATCTCCTCCTGCGAGATGGGCTTCTTGTCCTCATACCGCCGCAGCGAGCCCATGTCGGGCTGCACGAAGGGACGGTAGACGTGCGGCTTGGGGGCAGGCTTTTCTTCCGCCGCGCGCGGCGCAGGTGCGGGCGCGGACGAGGGAGCCGATTCGCCGCGGAATCCGCGGGATGCGGCGCGGTCGGGAACGGCGGGAACGGTGGGTTCGGGCGGAACGTCCTCCTCCGCGTCGTCGTCGAAGAGGTTGGCGCGGCTCCCCCGCACGGCGGGAGAATCGAACACGCGGCTGCCGCGCGGCGGCTCGTCGTCGTTCTCGGGAATGGCGGGCTCGAAGGGTTCGCTCCCCTCCTCCTCGATCCCCCTTCCGAGGTCGCCGAAGTCGCGGGGCGTGCTCCCGAGGTCTCTGCCGAGGTCGCGAGGCGTATCTCTCCCGATGTCTCTGCCGAGATCGCGGGGCGTGCTTCCGAGGTCTCTGCCGAGATCGCGGGTCGTATCTCTCCCCAAATCTCTGCCGAAGTCGCGACCCGTGCTGCCGAAGTCGTCGGAGCGGGTCCCCTCGTCGGAGCCGCGCGAGAAGAGGTCGCGGAACTGCCTCTCCCGCTCGGCGGCGGGGTCGGGCTCGGGCTGTTCCCCGCCGAAGGGGGCGGGATCGTCGAACACGTTGGGGGCGGAACTGAATTCGTCCGTCACGTCGTTTTCATAGGAATCGGTCGGTCCGTCGGCGCGGGGCGGAAGCGACGCGCGGTAGGACGGTGCCGGGGGCGCGGGCTCGTCCTCGGGTGCGGGAACGGGCGTGCGCGAGAAGGGCGACGGGCTCTCCGTCCCCTCTGCGGGCGGAATGGTCGGGCGGGAGAAGAAGTCCCGCGTGTCCGCTTTCTCCTCGGGACGGGGAGGGACGGGCGGTGCGGGCGGCTCGGGCGCACGGTTTGCCTGCGGATAGTTCGCATCGTATCCGTTGGGCGCGGAATAGGGATAGCTGCCCGGCTGAACGGGACGGTCCTCCGTCACCCTGCGCGGCATCGGGGGACGCTCGCGCGAGACCTCGTCGCGGTACTGTTCGGAGTAGTTCCCCGCCTGCCCCGCGGGCTGCGAGGGCTGCGAGGGCGAAGAGTTCGGTCCCGCCGTGGGCGGAGCATACGGATTGGCGGGCGTGCGGTAGCGCGGTTCCACGCTGCTGTGGCGCTCGCGGGTGTTGAAGTAGGAATCCCTGTCGTAAATGAGGTTGGTTCTATAGTTGGCGGCGGGGTCCCCCCCGAAGAGAATTTCACGGTTGCTCGGGGAATTGGGCGCGGCGGGACCCCCGTATTGGTCGGCAGGCGCGCGGTCATAGCCGCGGTTGTCGTATCCGCGGTTGTCATACCCGCGATTGTCGTATCCGCGATTATCGTACCCGCCGTCGTATGCGGAATACGCCGCGCGGTCGGCAGGGCGGCGCTCGGTGCGGGGAAGTTCGTCGAAGGAGATGCCCGCAGGATAGTCGCGTTCCCCCTCCGTCTTGGGTTCGCGGCTGTCGGAGGCCTTGCGGGGCGAGCGGCGGAAGCGGAGCTTGTCCCCGATGGGAGTTGCGAGCAGGAACAGCCACACGGCGAACACGAGGAGAAGGGAGAACAGAATGTACGCGACGGGTGCGGAGAGAAGGCGCACGGGATATGCGACGATGCCGAGCAGCACGCCGCCGCCCGTTCCCCTTCCGATGCTCTCGGACGCGGCGCTCCAGCAGCCCGAAAGATAGGCGCCGTAGCCGTTTCCGAAGAAGCGCTCCGCCGTGGCGGTATGTACGATGAGATAGATGGCGAGGAGCACGAACGCGGCGCGCAGCCCCGGCTTCAGTGAGAGGCGGTGCTTCGCCCCGAAGGTGAGCACGGCGGAAAGATAGATGGCGAGCACAAAGAGCGGATAGGCGAGAAATCCGAAGAGCCCGATGAAGAATGCGGCAATGGCGAGCCCGACGGGACCGAAGAGAATGGGACCCGTCACGGTGATGACAAGGAGCACAATACTGAACAGCAGCAAGGTCATGCCCACCGTCTCTCGCGTTATCACCGACGTCTTTTCCTGATTTTGTTTTTCGCTACCCCGACCGAACCCGTTCACAACTTCCTCCGTTTCCCCGTAGGGGAAAATCCCATTATTTCAAATTACAGTATATCATTTTTTTTCGGATTTTTCAACGATATTAAAGCGGTTTTTTTGGTTTTTTCAAAAGAGTTGCGCGCAAAGAAACTCCCCCGCCGCCCGAAAGAGGGTTTGAGACGCCCGCACACGGCAAAAGGCCTCCCCCTTCGCTGGAGAGCTACGGATACTCCACACGGCAAAAGGCTTCCCCTTTCGCTGGAAAGCTACGGATACCCCACACGACAAAAGGCTTCCCCCTTCGCTGGAAAGCTACGGATACCCCACACGACAAAAGGCTTCCCCCTTGCGAAAGGGGAAGCTCCGCCGTACGGCGGTGATGGGGATTGGTAGAATATTCACCCATCCCCATCCGTCACGGCTTGCGCCGTGCCACCTTCCCCTTCCCGAAGAAGGGTAAGGCTTGCGGGCACCCCCTCCGCGGGAGGGGGCTGCGGACGCCCCTCACACGGCAAAAGGCTTCCCCCTTCGCTGGAGAGCTACGGATACTCCACACGGCAAAAGGCTTCCCCCTTACGAAGGGGCGCCGTAGGCGTGCCTTGCGCTGAAGCTCCGCCGTTGGGCGGTGATGGGGATTGGTATAAGGTGGTGGGGATTGGTATAATATGTTCCCATCCCCATCCGTCACGGCTTGCGCCGTGCCACCTTCCCCTTCCCGAGGAAGGGTAAGGCTTGCGGGCACCCCTCCGCGGGAGGAGGCTGCGGACGCCCCGCCTTATTGCCCCCTCCATTGGAGGGGGTACTTCGTCGCTACGCTCCTCGTGTCGCGCTTTGGCGCGATAGGGGGGGTGGGTAAGGTATAACGCGAGCGAACTGTGGGGGGTCTGTCATTTCGACCAAGCCGCGCAAGCGGCGCGTGGAGAAATCTCAAATAAGGTTGAGATGTCTCGACTACGCTACGCTCCGCTACTTCGCGCAGGGCGCTCGTGCCGCCAAAGGCGGGGCGTAGTGTAACGCGAGCGAACTGCGGGGGGTCTGTCATTTCGACCAAGCCGCGCAAGCGGCGCGTGGAGAAATCTCAAATAAGGTTGAGATGTCTCGACTACGCTACGCTCCGCTACTTCGCGCAGAGCGCTCGTGCCGCCTTACGGCGGGGCGACATGACACTTATTGTACGCCGCGTCGTAACACATACCACGGCGGGGCGACATGACATTATCCTACAGCGAAAAAGTATAATGAAATCCGCCCGCGGGGCGGGCGGATCGATGCTTGAAATCGGCTCTGTGCAGGTCAAACCTCCCCCCGAAGAAAATCTTCTCCGAGGGAACAGGTCACTCCCTCCTTCAAAACAGGAGATATGCGGGTCAGATCTCCCGACCGAGGACACGGATCTCGCCCATTTCGATGAGCGCCTCCTCGTCCCCCGTGAGGATCTCGATGGGCTGTTCGGGCTCGCCGCTCTTGACGCCGAGGTGGTCGGCGAGAACGGAGACGAGCCGCCTCGCATGCCCGAGCTTGCGAAGGCTGTCCACCTTCAGAAGGAGCGGCGTCTTTTGGAAGCGGCGCTTGGCGCCGACGTCCTCGCCGCGGTAGCGCGCGTCGGTATCCTCGGACGGGTCGAGCGCGAGCGCAATGCACAGCTTCTTCCCCTTGAAGAGGAACAGGGCGACGTTGTTCCTGCCGAGCACGACGCGCTCCTGATTGCGGCTCTCCTTCCGCTTGAGGGCGGGATAGGAAGCGACCGTTTCGGCGAGTTCGCGGTACAGACCCTGCACCTTCTCGGGCGCGAGCGCGAGGCGGGCGCGGAAGGAATAGAGATAGCGGACGTTGTACACCTTCTCCTCGTCGGCTCCGACGAGCCCGAGCGCGGCACGCGTTGCGGGAGACATATCCTTCACCGCGATCTCGTTGCCCGTCACAATGACGGGAGCCTCGGAAGCCTTTGCCTCGGCGGGAGCGGCTTCGTCCGCCGCGACCTCATCCTCGGTGCGCTCCGCGACGTCCTCGATTACCTCATCCTCGGGCTCTTCCTCTTGGACGGGCTCCTCGGCGGGCGCTTCCGCGGGTCCCTCTTTCTTCTCGACGGGTTCTTCCTTAACAGGTTCTTCCTCGACAGGTTCCTCGGCGGGCTCCTCTTTCTCTTCGACGGGTTCTTCCTCGACAGGCGCCTCCGCGGGTTCTTCTTTCTCTTCGACGGGCTCCTCCTCGGGCTCTTCCTCGACGGGCTCCTTGGCGGGCGCCTCTTTCTCTTCGACAGATTCCTCGACGGGCTCTTCCGCAGGTTCTTCCGCGGGTTCCCCGTGCTTTCCCTTCACGCTTCCGACGATTGCAAAGACAATGGCGAGCAATACGACGACGCCGACGACGGCTGCGACCGCAACGGCGGCGAGCTGACCCTCGGTGAGCGAGATCAACAGCTGCAACATGCCCATTTTCTTTTCCTCCGTAAAAAAGATTTCCGAGGCATAGTATACTACGAATTCCCCGAATATGCAAGCGCCGAACGCAAAAAATGTTTCATTTCATGAATTTTTCCGCGCTATACCATGCTCTCGAGAATGAGCTTGTCGGCGACGAGCGCGATGAACTCGCTGTTCGTCGGCTTCTCCGTCCCGATGTAGACCCGTGCGCCGAAAATGGCGTTGACCGCTTCGATCCTGCCGCGGTTCCATGCGACCTCGATGGCATGGCGGATGGCGCGTTCGACCTTGCTTGCCGACGTCTGGAAGCGCTCCCCGATGATGGGATAGAGCCCCTTCGTTACATTGTTGATGATGTGCGGGTCCTCGACCGCCATCTTGATCCCCTCGCGGAGATAATTGTACCCCTTGATGTGCGGCGGAATTCCGATGGAGATGAAGATGTTGGAGATGCGCTCGTCGAGGGAGCCCGCCCGCTTTCTCTCGAATTTATCGCGAATGGGGGCGAATTCCGGCTCCGCAGAGAGCTCGATGACGCGTTCCCCGACGAGGGACGCCGAGACGGGCTTCATGAAATAATACCTCGCGCCGAGCGCGATGGCGCGGTTGATGATCTTGTCGTCGGAAAAGTTTCCGAGCACGATGAAATCGGTCTTCTTGCCCTGACGGCGGAGCTCTTCCATGACGGAAAAGCCGTCGATGGACTTGAGAAAGAGGCTCAAAACGGTGACGGCGGGCGAGAACTTTTCGATGAGCTTCAAGCCCTCGGTTCCGTCGTCGGACACGCCGCAGACCTCATAGTCCTTTCTCCCCTCGAAGTAAGATGCCAATTCGTTCGCGAAGTCTTCGTTCCCCTCAAGGATCAAGATACGTTTCATTTTTGTTACCCCTTTTTTTGTGATTTTTTGTTGAGTAAGAGCATTATAAAACACAAAAATTTTTTTGTAAAGTCATTTTTGTACAAAAATCAAGAAATTCTGTACAAAATTAAACGAATTTTGAATTTTTTTGTCGAATGTCCCGTTTGTGAACAAATTTTCGTGCCCTCTCGGGGAAATTTCACCCACTTTTTTCGGGGTCTCCTCCCTTGGCAAATGCCCGCGGAAAGCACGGCGAAGCCGCCCGTCGGAGCCGCATGACATTATTGTACGGCGGGGGCGGAATGAGGTATCAAGCCCCCTCCCGCGGAGGGGGCATAACGCGAGCGAACTGCGTGTGGCTGTCATTTCGAGAGAAGCGGAGTAGCGCATGAGCCGCGGGCAAATGCGGTACGGAGCGAAGTCGAGAAATCTATGCTCAATAACGCAGAAATTGACTTTGATAATAAGGTTGAGATGTCTCGACTCCGCTACGCTCCGCTCGACATGACATTATTGTATGCCGAAGCGGAACACATGCCCACCCCCACCCCCCTCCAATGGAGGGGGCATAACGCGATCGAACTGCTTTCCCTGTCATTTCGACGACGCGTAGCGGCGCACGAGCCGCAGGCGAAGTAGCGTAGCGGAGTAGCGCATGAGCAATGGGCGAATGCGGTACGAAGCGAAGTCGAGAAATCTATGCTCAATAACGCAGAGATGTTTCGACTTTGAGAATAAGGTTGAGATGTCTCGACTACGCTACGCTGCTCGACATGACATTATTATGCGTCGGGTCGCAACATGAGCCGCAGCGGGGTGACATGACACTATTGTATGCCGAAGCGGAACACATGCCAACCCCCCCCACCCCCTCCAGTGGAGGGGGCTCCTCTCAACGCTTTCGCCCTCCTTACGGGGCAAAAAGGAAGAGGGCGCGGTGCGCCCTCTTGTAAATTTTATGCGACTTGTTTCTCTTGTAAAATAATTGTGCGCGGAGCAGGTTCCGCCTGCGGCAGCGCCCCCCATTTGGCACCCTACGGGAGCCTTACTGTCGGGGCAAGCGACCGCGACGACCGACCCGAGAGGACGTATATGCTTATTTCCTCACGGAAATTCTTTTCCCCAAGAAAAGAATTTCGTGAACCTTTTCGTGAACAGTATTACCCGCTTATCAGATCCAAATACTCGTCGAAGGTGACGGACTTGTCGAACGTCTTTCCTCCGTCGATGGCGATGATGCGGTTGCAGACGGTATTCATGAGCTCCTGATCGTGCGAGGTCATGAGCATGCATCCCTTGAATGCGGTGAGACCGTTGTTGAGCGCCGTGATGGATTCGAGGTCCAAGTGGTTGGTCGGCTCGTCCAAGATGAGGAAGTTCCCCCCCTCGAGCATCATCTTCGCGAGCATGCAGCGCACCTTTTCGCCGCCCGAGAGGACCTTCGCCTCCTTGAGCGCCTCCTCGCCCGAGAAGAGCATGCGCCCGAGCCACCCGCGGAGGTACTCCTCGTAGTGGTCCTTGGAGAACTGCGAGAGCCACTGCACGAGGGTGAGCTCGCACCCGTCGAAGAACTCGACGTTGTTGGTCGGGAAATAGGAGCTTTGAATGGTCTTGCCCCACTTCACCGTGCCCGAATCGGGCTCCGCGCGCCCCATGAGGACCTCGTACAGCATGGTGACGGAAGTGGACTTGTCGCACACGATGCCGATCTTGTCCCCCCGCTGCACCGTAAAGGTGAGCCCCTCGAAGTACCCCTTCTTGGTGAGATTTTCGACGGCGAGGATGTCGTTCCCGATCTCGCGCTCGAACTTGAAGTCGATGAACGGATACTTGCGCAGGGACGGCTTGAAGTCGGAGATGGTGAGCTTTTCGAGCTCCTTCTTCCTCGAGGTCGCCTGCCGCGACTTGCTCGCATTCGCGGCGAAGCGGGCGATGAAGTCCTTGAGCTCCTGCGCGCGCTGTTCCGCCTTCTTGTTGGCGTCGCGCTGCTGCCGCGCCATGAGCTGCGAGGTCTGATACCAGAAGTCGTAGTTCCCGAGGTACAGGTTGATCTTTCCGAAGTCCACGTCGCAGATGTGCGTGCAGACCTTGTTCAAAAAGTGGCGGTTGTGCGAGACGATGATGATGGTGTTCTCGAAGTCGAGAAGATAGTTCTCGAGCCAGCGCACCGTCTTTAAGTCGAGGTTGTTGGTGGGCTCGTCGAGAAGGAGCACATCGGGATTGCCGAAGAGCGCCTGCGCGAGGAGCACCTTCAGTTTCCGCTTGCCGTCGAGCTCCCCCATCGTGAGGTAGTGGCATTCGGGGGGAATGTCGAGAGCGTTGAGCAGGGTCTGCGCCTCGCTCTCCGCCTCCCAGCCGCCGAGCTCCGCGAACTCGCTCTCGAGCTCCGCCGCCCGCACGCCGTCCTCCTCGGTGAACTCCGCATGGGCGTAGAGGGCGTCCTTCTC
>CANQAX010000037.1 GCA_947589235.1 uncultured Clostridia bacterium | reverse complement strand
GCGCAAGCGGCGCGTGGAGAAATCTCAAATAAGGTTGAGATGTCTCCACTTCGGCTACGCCTTCGGTCGACATGACATCATTGTACGGCTTGATTTTATGCCCGTACATGCGCGTGTGGTAAACGGGCAAAAAAACGCATAGACTATCCGTATGAGGCTGTTTTCTGCGATTGCGGACGCGCTGGCGGCGGAGGGGTTGGACGCCCTCCGCATTCACTACACCGTCGTGGACGGGCGGGGCGGGTACTTCCAGAATGTGCGCCGCCTCGTCGAGTTCTCCCCGACGCGGGTCGTGCTCGCGGGGAAGCGGGGAAAAGTAGCGGTCGAGGGGAACGAACTCCGTCTCGGGAAATGCGGCGACGGCGACGTCTCCGTGCTCGGGGACATCGAGGGCGTGAGGAGAGAGACATGAGGCGGTACAAATTCAAGGAAAAGACGCCGCCCCGCTCGGCAAATAAGAGCAGGTAAGCCTTGAAAGGGGAGCAATGGCATTTGGGGACATCGAGGGCGTGAGGAGGGAGACGTGAGGCGGTACGAATTCGAGGCGGAGGGAATTTCGCCGCACCGCGCGGTGGATAAGCTCTTAAGGGGCGGCGTCAGGGTACTTTCGGCGCGTCCCGCGAAAAAAAACGCCGTCATCATCGCGGTAGACGGAAAAGACCGCAAAAAAGTTTTTGCAATTTTGAAGGATTCATGTTATAATATAAAAAACATGCGCGCACGCGGGGCGGAACGGCTCCGCGAGGCGCTTCTCCGCGGCATAGGGCTCGTCGCGGGAACGGCGGTCGCATTGCCCGCCGTGCTCTTCGTGCAGGGGCGTGTTCTGAAGATTGACGTCACGGGCAGCGGCGCCTACCTTCGCGCCGAAGTCGGGGACATTCTCTCCGAGGGCGGCGTGCACCTCTTCTCTCCCTTTCCCGAGGAGCCCAATTCGCTCACTGCCCGCATTCTCTCCCTTCCCCGCGTGAGTTTCTGCTCGATTGCGGCGGAGGGCGGGGTGCTCACCGTCTGCGTGGAGGTGAAAGAGGAGGGGAGCCGCCCCGAATCATTGCCCCTTCTCGCGCCCGAGGCGGGCGAGGTGGAGGAACTCCTCGTTCTCCGCGGGACGGCGCTCGTCTCCGTCGGGGACGAAGTCGGGCGGGGCGACCCCGTCGTGGAGGGCTTCGCCGTGTACGGCGAGGAGCGGCGGGAAGTGACCGTCATCGCGCGCGTCCGCGTGCGGTTTGCGGTGCGGAAGAAATACGAAACGGACGAAGCGTCGGCGCGGGCACAGGCTGCGCTCGACTTCGGCGAGACGGGCGACCTCCGCTTTACGGAGACGGAGGGCGGCATTCTCGCGGAGGGGTACGGGCATGCCGAGGCGGCGATGAACTTCGGATGAGGAGGCTGTTACGGTCAAAACGGTCACGGTGGAAACGGGCGGGTCGGACAAGCTGCGGCTCGTGCTCGGGGTATTCGACGAGAATCTCGCGACGATTGCGCGCGAGCTCTCCCTCTCCGCGCACGTGGACGGGACGGCGATCCGTCTCGAGGGCGACGAAGCGGATACGGGCAAAGCCGTCATCGAGAATTTGCTCTCCGCTATCGAGGCGGGCGAGCAGATCGACAGGAGCAATCTCTCCTACTGCATCGAGCTCGCGCGCGAGGGCCGCGCGGAGGACATCGGGGAGATCATGCGCGGGGTGGTCGCCATCACGTCGCGCGGGAAGCCCGTCAAGTGCAAGACGGTCGGGCAGAAGGATTACGTCTCCGCCATCAAGGGGCACACCATCACCTTCGGCGTGGGACCCGCGGGGACGGGCAAGACCTACCTTGCCGTCTGCCTTGCGGTCGCGGCATACAAGGGGAAGCAGGTCGAGAAGATCATTCTCACCCGTCCCGCGGTGGAGGCGGGCGAAAAGCTCGGGTTCCTGCCGGGCGACCTGCAGAGCAAGGTGGATCCCTATCTCCGCCCGCTCTATGACGCGCTTCAGGAGATGTTCGGCTTGGAGACCTATCAAAAACTCATGGAAAAGGGCGCCATCGAGGTCGCACCTCTCGCCTATATGCGCGGGAGAACGCTCTCGGGCGCGTTTGTCATTCTCGACGAGGCGCAGAACGCGACGAGGGAGCAGATGAAGATGTTCCTCACCCGCCTCGGCGAGGGGAGCAAGATGGTCGTCACGGGCGACCTCACGCAGACGGACCTGCCCGAGGGCAAGTCGAGCGGGTTAAGGCAGGCGGTCCATCTCCTCAAGGGGGTGGACGACATCGCCTTCTGCGAGCTCTCCGACCGCGACATCGTGCGGCACCCGCTCGTGACCAAGATCGTCCGCGCCTATGAGCGCGACGAAAACAGAAGAAAGAAGGGGGAGAAGTCATGAAAAACGTCCCGGAAGAAAGGCGGGAACACCACAAGAGGGACCTCGTGAGGAGCGGATTCGCCTTCGCGGGCGGATTTGCCGTCGTCGTCGTGACCGTGTTCCTTCTCCTCATCGTCACCGACCCCGAAAACTGGATCAACTTCATCGTGAACAGCGTGGACGAGGAACTCTCCCTTCTCATGAGCCTCTTCTTCCTCTTCACGATCAGCTATCTCTACTTCTATTACGATGACAGGGAGGTGCTGTACCATTCGGGGTACATCGTCCTCTTCTTCCTCCTCGTCATCTTCTCGTCCCTTCTCTGCTGGGTGTACGGCAGCTTCGTGAGCCTCTACGCCCGCCCGTACGCGCTGTTTGCCATGCTCTGCCTCTTCCTGCTCGGAAGGAAGCACGCGCTCTTTCTGAACTTCATCTTCGTGCTCCTCATGTTCGCGCTCGACCTCTTCATGGGCGGGTTCTCGCAGACCATCGGCATCGACACCTATGCCGTCCTTCTCATCGGGTTCGTGAGCGGAACGTTCGCCGTGTTCGTCGCGAGCCGCGTCAAGACCCGTCTCGGCATTCTCGGCGCGGGGGTGCTCGTCGCCGTGACGAGCGCGCTCCTCGTGCTCTTCTTCAAGCTCCCGAACATCCGCACGGACGGCTGGGTGGACTACGTCGCCTCCACGGGCTTCCGCGTGCTCGGCGCCCTCATCTCGTCGGCGCTCACGCTCACCCTGCTCCCGCTCTTCGAGGCGATGTTCAACCTACTCACGCCCTTCCGCCTCCGCGAGCTCACGAGCACCAATGCCCCGCTCCTCGCCCGCTTGAAGGCGGAGGCGCCCGGCACCTTCAACCACTCCCTCATCGTGGCGCAGCTCTCCGAGTCGTGCGCCGTCGCCATCGGGGAGAACGCCGAACTCGCCCGTGCCGCGGCGTACTATCACGACGTGGGCAAGCTGAAGCAGCCCGACTGCTTCACCGAAAATCAGACCGATTACAACGTGCACAACGAGCTCACGCCCGAGCTCTCCGCCGACATCATCCGCTCGCACACCAACGACGGGTACGATCTTCTCATCCAGTCCCACCTGCCGCGGCAGATAGCCGACGTCGCGCGGGAGCACCACGGCACCCTTCCCATCAAGTATTTCTACGACAAGGCGCTCCGCCTCACGGGGGGTGAAGCGAACATCCGCGACTATTCCTACTTCGGTCCCGTCCCGCAGACGAAGATCGCCGCTATCGTCATGATCTCTGACGCGGCGGAGGCGGCGACCCGCGCCCTTGCAGACCGTGCGCCCGAGAGCGTCGAGCAGACGGTCCGCGGCATCATCGAGGAGAGAATGGACCTCGACCAGTTCACCGAATGCGACATCACCATCCGCGAACTGACCGTCATCAAGCAGGCGCTCGTCGACGCGCTCTCGGGCGTGCACCATCACCGCGTCGAATATCCCGAACTGCGCTTCAACCGCGCGCGCCACACGGCGGGCGAGGAGGCAAGGGGGAAGAAGGATGAGTAAAGTCATTCTCGACTGCGGAAGATTTCCGCTGAAGAAGGCGCTCGAGGGGGCGCTTGCGGGGTCGGCGGAAGCCGATCTTCCCCTCGTCTTGGAGCTCGTATTCGCCTCGGAACGGGAGATCCGCGCCCTCAACGCGAGGATCCGCGGGGTGAACAGCGTGACCGACGTGCTCTCCTTCCCCGCCGCCGAGCTGAAGGCGGGCGAACCCGTCCGCTCCCATGAACATGCCGACTGCGTCGAGCCCGTCATGGGCATGAGGAAGGGCGAGCGGGTGCAGAAGGGGGAGCGGTTCTTCCTCGGGAGCGTCGTCATCTGCAAGAAGCGCGCCGCGGAGCAGGCGGAGGAGTACGGGCACTCCTTGGAGCGCGAGCTGTGCTACCTCGCGGCGCACGGATTTCTCCATTGCCTCGGGTACGACCACGAGACGGAGAGAGAAAAGCGCCCGATGCGCGAAGAGGAAGAGAAGATCATGGCGCGGCTCGGGCTCGGGAGGGACGCATGAGGAGCGGGACGATCGCGGTCATCGGAAAGGCGAATGCGGGCAAGTCCACGCTCGTCAACGTGCTCGTGGGGGAAAAGGTCGCCATCGTCTCCCCCAAGCCGCAGACGACGCGCGACCGCATCCTCGGCATTCTCACGCGGGAGGACAGGCAGCTCGTCTTTGTCGACACGCCCGGCATCTACCGCAGCTGCAACGAGCTCACGGGGCGCATGATGCGCACCGCCGAGAACGCGGCGAAGGAAGTGGACGTCATCCTGTTCGTCCATGACGGGCACGCGGGGCTCCGTGAGGACGACATCGCGCTCATGAAGCGGGAGCTTGCCCGCGGCATTCCCATGCTCATCGCCTACACCAAGACGGACATCATGCCGCAGGAGCGCATTCCCGAGGACGTCCGCACGCTGTACGAGGCGGGCGTGGAGGCGGACGTCGTGCCCGTCTCGGCGCGGCGGGGGAAGAACATCGGAAAGCTCGAGGAAGCCGTCTTCTCCCTTCTTCCCGAGGGGGAGCCCCTCTTTCCCGAGGACGTCGTCTCCGACCGCAGCGAAAAATTCATGATAGCCGAACTCATGCGCGAGAAAATTTTGCTCCGCTACGACAAGGAGATCCCGCACGGGGTCGCCGTCGTCGTGAACACCTTCGAGCGGCGGGAGAACGGCACGTACGCCGTCGACCTCGACATCGTGTGCGAGAAGTCCAACCACAAGGCGATCCTCATCGGAAAGCAGGGGAAGGCGTTGAAGGAGACCGCATCCTTCGCGCGCGAGGCGATGGAAAAGTTCTTGGGCGCGAAGGTGTTCCTCACCATGTACGTGAAGGTGCGCGAGGACTGGCGCGACAAGGCGAATCTTCTCCGCGAGCTCGGCTACGGCGAGAGCGAATAGCGCATAAAATTTTTCCGCTCCCCCATACTGCGGGGGGAGGGAAGAATGAAGGAAGGCGCAAAGGAACTTGCGTGGCGTCTCTTCGAGGAGACGGGCGAGTTGAGCTACTACATGCTGTATAAACGGCTGAAATAGCGCAATGGGGTGTAAAACCGCATGGAATTCAAGACGGACGCCCTTCTTCTGAAGGCGTCGGATTACGGCGAAAACGACAAGATGATAACCCTCCTCACGGCGGACAGGGGAAAGATCTCCGCGTGCATGAAGGGGGTCAAGAAGACGGGCGCAAAGCTGAAATTCGCGGCGCAGCCTTTTTGTTTTGCCGAGTACGTCCTCGCCGCGCGCGGGGGGCGGAACACCGTCATCTCCGCCTCCCTTCACGACGGATTTTACTTTTTGCGCGAAAACCTTTCGGCGTTCTATGCGGCGGCGACGGTCGCGGGCGCGTGCGACAAACTCCTCTTGGAGGGCATGACGAACGCGCGGCTCCTCGTCGGGGCGGTCCGCGCCATCGGCGCCTTCGAGCGGGAGACGGACTTCCCCCTTCTCCGCTTTCTGCTGTTTGCGGCGGCGGAGGCGGGCTATCCCGTCTCGGCGGCGGAGTGCCCCGTCTGCGGCAAAATTCCGTCGGGCAGAATGCGGTTCGACATGCAGAGCGGTCGCTTCACCTGCGCCGACTGTTCGGAGGGCGTCCCCGCGAGCGAAGTCACCTACCTTGCCGTGCGCGCGGCGGAGAGGGGGGAGAGGGCGGAAGAGGGCGTCCGTCGGGCGCTTCGGCTGCTCTCCGCCTACTTTTCGAGGCGCATCGAGGCGGAACTTCCCGCCCTTTCAACCTTCCTCGAACTCGGCTTATAACTATCAAAAAGTAAGGCGGCGTCGGCGCAAAATGGATGGCGGCGGGCGGAGAGAACGGGTGCGTTCCTCCGCCCGCCGCCATATTCCTTTCCGAATTTTCCCCGCGCTGAAAAAAATGCCGCACATACATTATATATATGGGAAAAATCCCGCCGCGCGAATGCCCGCCTTCTCCGCTGCACAGACTGCGGGGGGAACTTCCCGCCCGCATAGAGGCGCAAGAGGGGGAAAATCCCGCCGCGCGGGGAAGCCGTATCCTTTTGTCGCAAATGTGAAAAAAGTATCATTGAGTAAAATAATTTTCGGAAATATATTGACAAGCGGTGAAAACTGTTGTAGAATTATGACGCTACTTGTATGGATGGCATTCTGCCGTCTTGCAGGCAACAAATAAATTTATAGGGGGAAAAGACATGAAGAAGTTGAGGACTATTCTCATACTTCTGCTCGCCATGGCTATGTCGCTGTTCCTGTTCGCATGCGGCGGCAAGGGTGACGAGAACTCGGACAATCCGGACAATCCTTCGGGACCTACCAATCCGGATAATCCCGACAACCCTGATAATCCCGATAATCCGGACAACCCGGATAATCCCGACAATCCCGATGACGACGACATCAGCTACAATCGTCTCTCGCTCTCCGTCGGGATCAGCGACTTCACCGACGAGGTCGATGAAGCGGGTTATCAGGCGATGCTCGACGCGGTCGTCATCTCCGCGCAGGACGAATACGGCGATACGTACGAACTCGGCGCCGCAGACTGCTCGGTCGTAAGCGACGTCGTGCTTCACACGGTCGGCAGCTACACCGTCACGTTCACGCCCACCGCGCACAACTCGCGCGGGCGCAGCGTCTCGACTTCGTTCTCCATCGACCACGCATGGGGCGAAGAGGTGAACGGCGAGAGCACCTGCAGTTACGACGGGGCTATGAGAAAGACGTATGAGGAAGATGTCGAGATTCACTACGGCAACTTCCACGTCGGCACGGCGGCGAACCTTCCCGACGCGCTCAAGACGGGCGATGTTACGGGCGTCTATACCAACCGCAACACCGAATCCGCCATCAAGCCCTTCGGCAGCGTCAGAATGAGCTCGGGTTCGGTCACCGTTCCCACGATCACGGCGGGGCAGCTCGAAAAGGGCATGACCATCACCATCACCGGTCAGGCAAGGACTGCCGCGGGTGCTACCAGCGCTTGGGGCACTGCCGGTGCGCAGCAGTATTGGAACGCGCCGTCCTTCGGTATCGCGAACAAGACGTTGAACGGCGTCAACCCGAACAGACCCGACTACACGGGCGGCACGTCCGTCATCGTCCGCAGCGAGGGCTGGGTCCTCTACAACGGGATCGGCGATCCCCGTACGCTCGCTGCGCTCACGGGCGGCACCTCCGAAAACGCCGTTCCCTACATGAACTACGGTTCGTGGGAGGATGCGGTCAGCAACGGTCCCGAGAACAACCCGACCTCCGGCTGGGTGAACGGGCCGCACCCCGCATGGGACGATCCCACGTGGAAGAACTGGTGGGTGTATTCCGAGGGCACGACCTGCAACTCCGGCGATCAATATCAAGACTGGACGGATATCAAGATCTCGTGGGAGTATCGCGAGGACGGCTTCATCGTGATGACCTACAACTACAACTACACGAACGCCGAGGCGGCTCGTGTGTTGCGTGCGTACATCAAGGTGCCCGACAGCAACACGGGCTACTATGATACCATCATTCACGGCGACTACAGCGACATGAAGATTTCGGCAAGCTCCGTGATTACCATGCGTACGCCGAAGACCTTCACCTACAACGGAATGAAGGACGACGCGACGACCGTCTACGCCGAGAATCAGGCATTCGTTCCCGAGGACATCGAAGCGACGATGGAGTTCGAGCAGAACGAAGGCGTCAACGAGCCCATGCAGCTCTCCTTCGGTCAGCTGTACGTGTACACCGGCTCCGCGGACAAGGCAACTGTCCTTGCCAAGGCGGCGACGAAGATCACCGAGGACGAGATCAACTCGAGCGATTGGACGGCTCTCTCCGAGGACAAGCGGCTCCGCACCGACTACGAGGTGTTCCTCATCTGGTTCCAGCGCGGCGGCAAGGTATGGGCTTCCTACCTCAACGATCCTTCGACGGGAGATCTGCCCTTCACGATCATCCCGAACAAGATCGACCACGCCGCGGGTATCGACGTCAAGAGCGGCGAGACGACGTTCGCCAACGACGGCTACATCGGCGACTTCACCTTCGCGCTTGAGAATGTCGGCGGCGAGAACCGCATCGTTCTCTCCCTTGCGGACGGTCAGGTCCACAAGCTCACCGAGGCGCAGGCGGCGCTCATTTCGGGCGCAGACGCCGCGACGCACAAGTATATCGCGTTCCGTCTGAACGGCGCGACCGACACCGTCGCAACCTTCAACAAGGATGCCGCGACCGTCAAGTCGGGCAGCACCACCGTTCCCGCGCTCTTCGTCGAGGAGGGAGATGACCTCTATGTCGTCCTTGCCCTCACGGCGGATACCGCGACGGACAGCGTCATCATCGAGAACCTCTTCGGAACGAAGGTCCGTCTCGACCTGTCCCATGTCCACGGCTTTGCCGCAGACTCGACGGTTTCGCAGACGAACTACTCGTCCTCGTGGTCGCTCAACGAAGGCGGCGAGCTCGTCGTTTCCTACAACGTCGGCGACCGCACCGACTTCGGATTTACCTTCCAAAACATTCCTCTCACTGCAAGTAGTGTAAATCCGGACATCGATTGGGGCGGCTTTAAGTTCACGAACTACAGCTTCGCGGACGGCGTTGTTACGTACACCCTTCAGGTCAGTACGGTCAACGCGCGCAACTATGCTCCCGTCACCTTCTCGCTCCTTCTGGGCGGCGAAGTCGAACTCACCGATACGGTCGATTACCGTCTCGCGTTCAAACCGGGCGCAGAAGTCGAGGGCGACCTCTACTACGGCGGCAAATATGTTGCCGATGAAGACACCCTCGTCGAGGCGTCGGGCACCACGCTGTATGTCGTCAAGGCGATTGAGCTCAACGACATCACGGATGAACGCCTTGCGGGCAACTTCTCCTTCAACATCAACAAGGGCGTCAAGGAGGACGTCGAGCTCGTCACCGTCGATTACGAGGCGACGAACGGCTGGGTGTATGTGACGGATTCCGACATCGCAAGCTACGTCTCTGTCGAGACCGTGCTCTGCGGTACGGTCGGCGACTCGCACGACACCGACCACGGCGCGATCGTCATCTTCGCGATCGACCTCACGCACTTCGGCATCCGTGCCACGAACGATACGGCGACCGAGACGTACTACTTCGAGATCAACCCCGAGCATACGGGCTCTGAGCCGACCTCTGTGATGCAGGTCACGCAGGACACCATCGCCGAGCTCACCTTCGACAGCAGCTACTCCTTCGAGCTCGTCGCCCTCGAGGACGGCGACTGCACGACGGAAGGCGTTGCGGCGTACGAATTCAAGCAGGGCGACACCGTCGTCTGCTATGTCGACGTGCAGAACGTCGGCGGCGACCACAAGTTCGGAAGCGGCAACGTCTGCGAACTCTGCGGCGCCACGAGCGGCACGCACGCCATGGCGGCGGAAGGCACCTTTGTCGAAGATCTTGACGAGGGCAACTACATCAAGATCTCCGGCACCTACAATGGTGCCACGCACGGCAGCCTTGACGACGGCACGATTGCCGTCTGGACGGGCGTCAACATGAAGATCCGTCTCACGAACGACCTGTATCTCATCCGTCCCGACAACGCGATTGCGAAGAACGGCAACTATGCGGATGCGATGGAAGAGGTCGAGCGCGCGGCGGCGGGCGTCGGCAACATGACCGTCTCCAACGGCGAGATCCTCACCGACGGCTCCTTCCAGGAGTTCAAGCAGGGCGAGAAGTTCGACGTCACGGTGTCCTTCGCGGACAACGAGATCCACGTGCTCTTCAACCAGTACAGGAACGGCGACGGCGCCTGCGCGACCTTCGAGATGACCTTCACCGGCATCCGTGAGTCGCAGGTTGAGCTTTCGTTCTATCTCGACTCCAACGGCGCGGGCGGGCTCGCTCTCACCGAGGACGCTGCGGTCATCCGCGGCAAGGTCGTGCCTTCGATGATCAGCTCCATCGACAAGTCGGCTGCGTTCGGCGGCGATACGTACGAGGGTGCGAACGTCAACTACGCCGAGGTTCCCGGCGGCGAAGAGGGCAAGGCTGTCCTCAACGCGAGCGGACTTGCGGCGAATATGACGGATGCCCTTGCGACCGCGCTCGGCATCTCCGATGAGGATAAGACGGCTTACACCAAGTTCGTCGCCTTCACCCTTCACTTCGAGGCTGCCCTTGCGGAGCGCTCCACCGTCTCCCTCAATGCCAAGTACTACAAGGCGGAGATCAGCTCCGACAGAACGGCGCTCGCCGTTGTCGTCGCCATCGACGGCAAGACGAACGAGTTCGTCATCGACCTCAGCAATGTGTTCGCGAACACCCGCCAGAGCGACATCAAGCTCGATACCTCCGCGGTGAAGTTCTACAACGTCACCTCCGAGGTCTCGAACACCGTCAGCTTCCTCACGGGCGGCGACATGACGATCACCTACACGGGCACCGTTCCCGAGGGCGCGAAGCTCGTCGTCAACGGCGAAGCCATCGACCTTTCCGCGGGCGCCACGAGCGGCGGTCTCACCGTCAAGTCTTGGTCGGGCAACGTCCTCACCCTCACGGCTGCCAAGGCAGACCTTGCCGAAGCGCTCGAGACGTACGAAGTCGAACTTCGCACGGCGGACGGCGTCCTCATCAACAGGGCGGAAGCCTTCGACTTCGCTCGCCTTCCCGGCGCAGCGGATGAGGGCGACGTCCTTGCGGACACCACCTACCTCCGCGCAGAGGGCAGCAAGCTCTTCATCGTCCTCTCCGGAAATGACCTTACGGAGCTCGCCTCCAAGACGGTGTATCTCAACGCGAACATGGGCGCAGAGAGCGATCCCGAACTCGTCCGCAACTACACGCTGTCCTTCAAGATCAACGCCGTCGGCGACGTCGAGTTCTCCGAATCCAACGCCCTCACCGATGCGGCTACGGGTATCTTCTCCAAGCTCGGCGAACACTTCGTCGTCCTCGATGTCGACCTTACGCCTCTTGGAATCGAGGCTGCGAACTACGGCTTCGAGCTCACCGTCGGCGATACCGAGGCGGAAGTCGGAGCGTACTACATGGTCGCAGACGGCGCCATCACGGCGGAAACGTTCGTGACCGAGGGTGCGGAACTTGCCAACATCGGCGACCGCGTGCATTCCTGCGAATCCTATGCGGTGCAGGGCTACGAGGTCAAGGAAGAGGAGACGAACGTGTTCTGGCTCGGCGTCCGTATCACCCCCGCTCATACCTATGTGATCGCGGAGAACGGCGGCGGTGCTTACGTCTGCTCCGAATGCGGCGCGATCCTCAAGACGGACAATGTGAAGAACTTCACCGTTCCCGCAAATCTCCTTGCCGTTGAAGACGAGCAGACCCTTGTCGACACCGGTATCTCGATCTCCTTCTTCGCATCCGTCGGCAGCAGCGACTGGAACGCTCAGGCTGTTGTTTCCGGACAGGGCAGCGTCATCCTGACCCTCCCGAACCTTGACGGTTGGAACAACACCGTCTCGTCGGTCAGCGGCGCGACGCAGGAAGAAAAAGATCTCGCGGTCAAGGTCCACGGCACCAACAAGACCCCTCAAGGCTTCTTGCAGAACGAAGCAGACTGGAACGTGTACCTCGACGGCTCCAGCTATATCACCATCGTCATCAGCAAGGCCGACGGTATCATCTACTACAAGAACGGTGTGCAGGTCGTCAATTACACTGCGGATACCGTTTTGGGTAGCAACGGTACCAACACGAACCCCGGCACGGTTGGTGATATGGCAGAACTCCTGCTTCGTCTCTTCGAGCATTACGGCATCAAGGTCGCGCCCGGTCTCAATTCGGCGTCCGGTCTCGTCATCGAGAAGAAGGTGTTCACGGCGGACGACGCTATGACCCGCTACGAGAACTACGTTGCAGAGGGTACTTCCTATCCCGTCCACACCAAGCATACCGATAGCGACAACGACAGCAAGTGTGACTACTGCGGAACCGCGGTCGCGCATGTTCACAGCTACACGAACAATGGTCTTTGCGCCGTCTGCGGCGAGGCTTGCCCTCATGAAAACTTCGCCGATAACCATTGCACGGATTGCGGTGCAACGATTACGGTAGGCGAGGAACAGACTGTAGATAGCATTCAGACGTGGGGCAATGTTAATGCGTATACGTTGGTTCGCGGTGGAAAGATCGTGTTCGAGGGAACGCAGACCAATGTCGGAACAGCGGTTTACAGCGGACTTGTAGCACGTCTCAATACGCCTGATGCAAGCAATTGCTTCTTTATCCGTCCCGACGGAATTGCCGCTTTCAATACCACCTTCGCTATGCAGGGCGATGAAAATACTGGGTTTACGGCAAGTGCGAAGGATGTTGTGATTGCTGATGTCACGTATTCGGTCGATTGCAAACTCACGAAGGGCGAAGTAGCGCAACTTCAGACGTATAAGGACAACGGGAAGGTCAAGATTGAAGCGTCCCTCGCTATTGACGGTACGCTCACCCTGAAATATACCGTTGCTCAATCCGATACGGTCAAATACGAATTCACGCTTACAATTACCAACCTCATGTCGGTTTCGTATGAGCTTGGGTTTGCGAGCGACGGCGCGGCTTTCAGCGATATGAAGGTGACTGCGGATACGATTTCCTTCGGCGACTGATTCACACTCGGTCCGACCTACGGTCTGACCTACAAACGGGTTGACCCACAGTCCGACCCACAGTCCGACCCACAGTCCGACCTACAAACGGTTTCCGACCTACTCCCTCCCACCGAGGGAGTAGGGAAAACCAAAAACACATGAAAAAAACCTACCTCGGTAGGTTTTTTTCTTATGCAATCCCTCCCCATGCGAGGGGGAGCAAAGGGAGGAGCATAACGCGAGCGAATTGCGGGGGCTGTCATTTCGAGCGGAGCGAAGTAACGCATGAGCAATGTGCGAATGCGCTACGAAGCGAAGTCGAGAAATCTATGCTCAATAACGCAGAAATCAACTTTGATAATAAGGTTGAGAT
>CANQAX010000036.1 GCA_947589235.1 uncultured Clostridia bacterium | reverse complement strand
CGGCGTCGCGCAGTGTGGCGAGCTTTTCCTCGGTCCCCTCCCCCATGATGCGGATGGCGAGGGCGGGGCCGGGGCAGGGCTGGCGCCAGACGACGCTCTCGGGAAGCCCGAGTTCGAGGCCGACCTTTCGCACTTCGTCTTTGAAGAGGTCGCGGAGGGGCTCCACGATCTCCTCGAAGTCGACGACGGAGGGGAGGCCGCCCACGTTGTGGTGGCTCTTGATGACGGCGCTCTTGCCCTTTCCGCTCTCGATGACGTCGGGATAGATGGTCCCCTGTACCAAGAAATCGACCGCGCCGATCTTCTTCGCCTCGCGCTCGAACACGCGGATGAACTCTTCTCCTATGATCTTGCGCTTTTTCTCGGGTTCGGTGACCCCCTTGAGTTTTGTGAGGAACTCCTCCGCCGCGTCCGCCTTGACAAGGTTCATCTTCAGCCTGTCGCGAAAGACGGAGACGACCTCCTCGGGCTCGTTCTTGCGGAGCAGACCGTGATCGACGAACACGCAGGTGAGGTTGTCCCCCACGGCGCGGTGGACGAGGGTCGCGGCGACGGCGGAATCGACCCCGCCCGACATCGCGCACAGCACCTTCTTCCCGCCGAGCGTCTCCTTGAGGCGCGCGACCTGTTCCTCGACGAAGTTCTTCATCGTCCAGTCGCCCTTCGCCCCGCACACGCGGTACAAAAAGTTTTCGAGCAGCTTGTTTCCGTACTCGGTGTGAACGACCTCGGGGTGGAACTGCACGCCGTAGATCTTCCTCTTTTCGCTGCCGTAAGCCGTGACGGGGCAGGTCGGCGTCGAGGCGAGGACCTCGAACCCCTCGGGCGCCCGCGTCACGAGGTCGGTGTGGCTCATCCAGCAGACGCTCTCCTTCGGAATGCCCTCCGAGAGCGGGCTCCCCTTCACAAAGGAGACCCCCCTTCTGCCGTATTCGCTCGTTGCGGCGTGCTCCACCCTCCCGCCGAGGGTGTAGGCGATGAGCTGCGCGCCGTAGCAGATGCCGAGGACGGGAATGCCGAGCTCGAGCACGGCGCGGTCGACGTGGGGCGAGGTTTCGTCGTACACGCTGTTCGGACCGCCCGTGAAGATGATCCCGACGGGGTCATAGGCGCGGATCTCGTCCGCGGTCATGTCGCAGGACTTCAAGTCGGAGTAGACGCCGAGGTCGCGCACCCGCCTTGCAATGAGTTGGTTGTACTGCCCGCCGAAGTCGAGCACGAGAATTTTCTGATGATGTGTCATATTGTCCGATTGCAAAACGCCCGCAGGTGACGGGCGTTCGAGTTCAATTCCTGACGGAATAGTTGGGTGCTTCCTTGGAAATGGAGATGTCGTGCGGGTGGCTCTCGAGAAGCCCCGCGTTGGTGATGCGGATGAATTCCGACTTGGTGCGGAGCTCTTCGACGTTGTGCTTTCCGCAATAGCCCATGCCCGAGCGGATCCCTCCCTTCATCTGGTAGATGATCTCCGAGACGCTTCCCCTGTACGGGACGCGCCCCTCGACGCCCTCGGGAACGAACTTCTTGGCGTTCTCCTGAAAGTATCTGTCGTTGGAGCCCGCCGCCATTGCAGCAAGGGAGCCCATGCCGCGGTACACCTTGAAGCTCCTGCCCTGATACAGCTCGATCTCGCCGGGGCTCTCCGCCGTTCCCGCGAGCAGGGAGCCGATCATGACCGCGCTGCCGCCCGCCGCGAGCGCCTTGACGATGTCGCCCGAGTACTTGATGCCGCCGTCCGCGATGATGCGCTTGCCGTGCTTGTCCGCTTCCTCCGCGCAGTCCATGATGGCGGTGAGCTGCGGGACGCCGATGCCCGCGACGACGCGCGTCGTGCAGATGGAGCCGGGACCGATCCCGACCTTGACGACGTCCGCGCCCATGTCGATGAGCGCCTTCGTCGCCGCCGCCGTCGCAACATTTCCCGCGATGAGCGGGACGGACGGGAACTTCTTCTTGATCTCGGCGACCTTGTTGAGGACCATGCGGGAATGCCCGTGCGCGGTGTCGATGGCGATGACGTCCGCCTTCGCCTCGACGAGCGCGGCGACGCGTTCGAGCGTGTTCGCCGCCGTGCCGACCGCGGCGCCCACGAGGAGCCTGCCGTTCTTGTCGCGCGCGGAGTTGGGATACTGAATTGCCTTCTCGATGTCCTTGATGGTGATGAGACCCTTGAGGTACCCCTTCGCGTCGACGAGGGGGAGCTTTTCGATGCGGTGCTTGCCGAGGATCTTCTGCGCCTCCTCGAGGGTGGTGCCGACGGGCGCGGTGACGAGGTTCTCCTTCGTCATCACGTTCTCGATGGGCTGATCGAAGTCCGTCTCGAAGCGAAGGTCGCGGTTGGTGAGAATGCCGACCAGCTTCCCGCCCCGCGTGATGGGAACGCCGCTTATCTTATAGCGCTCCATGAGGGCGACCGCGTCCTTCACGAGGCTATCGGGCTCGAGGAAGAACGGGTCGGTGATGACCCCGTGTTCGGAGCGCTTCACCTTGTCCACTTCCTTCGCCTGATCCTCGATGGACATGTTCTTGTGCAGGATCCCCATGCCCCCCTCGCGCGCCATCGCGATGGCGAGGCGGGACTCCGTGACGGTATCCATCGCCGCGGAGATGATGGGAATGTTCAGGTCGATCCCGTCGCACAGCGTGGTGCGAAGGTCGACCGCGGCGGGAAGGACGTCCGATTCCTGCGGAATGAGCAAAACGTCGTCGAACGTGAGCCCTTCCTTGATAATCTTACTCATTGGCAACAACCTCCAAGATTTTTACGATGCTGATGTAGTCCCTGTTCTGTTCGTATTCCCGCTCCCTAATCCTTCCGAGAAGGAGGCGGCAGAACTCCGAATCGGTACTCTTTGCCGCTTCCGCCGCGAGGACGGCAACGGGATTCCCTTCGGGAAAGGAGGAAGGCGTCTCGGCAACGGCGAACCGAACGACGTCCTCCCGCTCCTCCTGCGTCTCGGCGAGGCGGTACCCCGCGCAGGCTGCCTGCCCGCAGAGGTACCCGCGGAAATCGTAGTCGGGGACATCGGGGTCATCGGGAGCCTTCTGCGAGGCGCAATATTCCCCGAACCCCTTTTCGTCGCCGTACAGCGCCTTGAACCGTTCGACCGCCTTGCTGTCCTCCTTGCGCTCGGCGGCGATGAGGAAGGAGCGGACGAGATAGTCGAGATCCCCCGTGTTCTCGTATTCCTGCCACGCGTAGTCGCCGCTGATGCCGACGAGACCGATGGAATCGGTAAAGCGCATCATGGTAGCGGGAGCCGCTATCGAGAGGATCCCGAACACGGCGATCGCGACGACGAACAGGACGCCGAGCGTGAAGAGAGCGGTTTTGATGACGAGTTTTTTCATCTGTGCTGACGGGAAGAACTCCTGCGGCGAATTTTATCTATTGTATCACACGCGCGCGAAAAAAGCAACCGAATGAACCCAAAAAGTCATGAAACGCCCCATCTTTTCATAGAGATAGAGACATGAAACGGCGAACCCTCATTCTGCTCCTCTTGGCGGGAGCGCTCCCCGCCCTCTCGGCATGCGGCGGCGGATACGACTATACCGTGCACATCTCGGAGGCGCGGAGCGACATCTTCCGCGCCGAGACGGAGGAATTCACGGTGACCCTCTCGTGCATCTCGCGCGAGTATCCCTACGCCTCGGACGGGATCGCCTGCCCGCGGACCGACCTCGTCGAAATTTCCCTCGTCCCCGTCGCGGCGGAGATCGCGGACTACTCCGTCTACCTCTTGGGAGAGGAGACGGTCGGCGGCGAGGCGAGCTTCCGCAACGCCTACGGCGACTGGTTCTATTCGGAGAGCGTCGAGAGCTTCCCCGAAGGGAGCGTCTCCCTCCGCATCGAGTGGGGGGACAACGTGCGCGAGATCGCCGCGACGTCCGTCAAGACGGAGGAGACCCTCACGGTCGAAGAGGCGCTCGATGCCGCAGTGGGGTCGGAAAACGAGCTCATCGGGCGCATGACGAGGGACGGCGTGTTCCGCGGGGAATTCTACGTCCGCCTGCTGCAGCGGGACAGGACGTACTACTACGTCGGGATCGTGGACGAGAACGGCGGGACGGTCTCCCTCCTCCTCGACAGCGAGACGGGCGCGGTGCTCGCGCGGCGGGAGCGCATCGGGTAAAATAAATGTTGACTTTTCCGCGCGGAAGGCGTATACTGTTCTGAAAGGAGGCAGGGATGCGCACCCGGCTCGGAAAATTCTTTGCCGTGCTCCTCGGGATCTTGACGGGGATCGTCGGGCTCGTCTCGCTCATTTCGGCGGGGCTTCTCATTGCGGACGGCGCCGCGGAACGGACGGCGCGCGTCGTCCCCTCCTATGCAAAAATCGACCTTGAGGAGCTCATCGCGAAGGAAGAGTGGACGGATGAGGACTACGACACCGTCTACCGCCAGACGGGGCTGAAGCGCTCGGGCGCCGACTCCGTCCCCCGCGAGATGCTCCCCCTCTTTCAGGAAGCCTTCTTCTTCGAGGGCGAGCGGCGGCACGACCCCGCTGCGAGCACCACCCCGCACGACTATCTCATCGACGAAGAGGGGTACGAATTCCTCGCCCCCATCGTCCCGCTCGAGGAGGGCGACGTGCTCGTCACTTCCTCCTGCCATACCTATGGCTGGAGGAACGGGCATGCCGCGCTCGTCGTGGACGCCGAGCCGGGGCTGGAGAAACTCTTGCAATCCATCACGCTCGGCGAAGAGAGCGTCGTCTCCTCGCGCAGGGGCGGCTACGAATGGTTCCAGAGCGCGACGAACTTCATGGTGCTCCGCCTCAAGGACGTCCCGAAGGAGGAGCGCGCCGCCCTCGCCGAGGATGCGGCAAGGCGGCTCGTCGGAATTCCCTATTCGGTCTTTGTCGGGTTCTTCTCGCCCAAGGACCAATTCGGGAAGGACTGCGACAACTCGGAGCGCAAGACGCACTGTTCCCACCTCGTGTGGCAGGCGTTTTGCAATGCGGGGTATGACATCGACTGCAACGGCGGTCCCCTCGTCACCGCGCACGACATCGCGCGGAGCCCCCTCTTCGAGGTCGTGCAGGTGTACGGATTCGACCCGGACAAGCTGTGGTGAACACGGGTCGGGAGGATAACATGCTTACGCTCGAAAAAATCTATGATGCACGAAACGTCCTGCGGGAGGCGATCTACCCCACCGACGTCATCCGCGCGGCAAAGCTCTCGGACGAATACGAGCTGTACCTGAAGGCGGAAAACCTCCAGCGGACGGGCTCGTTCAAGCTGCGCGGCGCCTACTACAAGGTCTCCCGCCTCTCGGACGAGGAGAAGCAGCGCGGCGTCATCGCCTGCTCCGCGGGCAACCATGCGCAGGGCGTCGCCCTCGCGGCGACCAAGAGCGGCGTCCGCTCCCTCATCTGCCTGCCCGCGGGAGCCCCCCTCTCCAAGGTGGAGGCAACCAAAAAGTACGGCGCCGAGGTCTGCCTCGTGCCGGGCGTGTACGACGACGCCTACCGCCGCGCCCGCGAGCTCGAGGCGGAGCACGGATATACCTTCATCCACCCCTTCGACGACGAGGACGTCATCGCGGGGCAGGGAACGCTCGGGCTCGAGATCATGGACCAGCTCCCCGAGGCGGACGCCGTCGTGGTGCCCGTCGGGGGCGGCGGGCTCATCTCGGGCGTGGCGTTTGCCATTAAATCGATTGCCCCGCACGTGCGGATCTACGGCGTGCAGGCGGCGGGAGCCCCCTCCATGCTCAATTCGCTCCGCGACGGGCGGATCGAGGAGCTCTCCTCCGTCTCGACGATTGCAGACGGCATTGCCGTGAAGAAGCCGGGCGCCCTCACCTACGAATATGCGAAAAAGTATGTGAACGGCGTCGTGACCGTCTCCGACGAGGAGATCGCGCGCGCCGTGCTCGCCCTACTCGAACAGGAGAAGATGGTCGCCGAGGGAGCGGGAGCCACTGCCCTCGCCGCCGTCCTCGCGGGCAAGTTCCCCGAACTGAAGGGCAAGAAGGTGTGCTGTATCGTCTCGGGCGGAAACATCGACGTCACCATCCTCTCGCGGATCATCGACCGAGGGCTCTTGATGTCGGGCAGAAAGTGCACCCTCAACATCGAGCTCTACGACCAGCCCGGGCAGCTCGTCGCCGTCTCGAAGATCATAGCGGAATGCGGCGCGAACGTGACGTGCGTCCACCACGAGCACGCCAGCGCGAGCATCTCCGTCATCGGGTGCTTCCTCCGCATCGACATCGAGACGAGGGACTTCAACCACATCGAGATCATCAAACAGAAACTGCGCGAGGCGGGATTCCGCCTCGTCTGAAAAGGAGAAAGACGATGAAACACATTCAAACGGCGAAGTCGCCCGCGGCAATCGGACCGTATTCGCAGGCGGTGGCAAGCGGGAATTTGCTCTTCACTTCGGGGCAGATCGCCCTCGACCCCGAGACGGGCGAAGTCGTCGCGGGCGGGATCGAGGAGCAAACGGAGCGGATCTGCAAGAACCTTTCCGCCGTGCTCGAGGCGGCGGGCTCCTCCCTCTCCAAGGTCGTCAAGACGACGTGCTTCCTTGCCGACATGGGCGACTTTGCCGCCTTCAACGCGGTGTACGGGAAGTACTTTTCGGGGCGCCCCGCGCGCTCATGCGTGGCGGTAAAAGCCCTCCCCAAGGGCGTCCTTGCCGAAGTCGAGGCGATTGCGGAACTCTGATTTTTCGCACCCCATGTCGCAATTATAGAAAAATTCCCCGCCCAAGGCGGGGAATTTTCAACATTCAAACCAACAGGAGCAGCCAGCCGACGCCGAGCCCGAGCACCGTTCCCACGGCGAGCCCGAGCGCACCGCAGATGACGCCGGGCGCGATGAGGTCGGGGCGCTTTGCCGCCTTGGCGACGGGCGCGATGAAGGGCGGTCCGTACACCCCCGCCGTCGAGGTGATGATGGCGGTGTCCGCGTCGACGCGGAAGATCTTGCAGAGGATCGCATGGAGCACGATGACGAGCACCTGCGCACAGGCGAAGAAGGCGAGCGTGGGCAGAATTTCCGCGGTCAGCTGCGCCCAGTCGATGCTCATCGCGAGCGACAGCGAGAACATCAGGATGAGATAGCTCCCGAGTGCGTACTGCCCCTTGATCTCGCGGACGGGGCGGATGAACGAGAATGCGACGCCGAGCACGGAGACGGAGAGCAGAATGTAGAGCAGATTTTCGCCGAAGGTGCCCTCGATGAGGAATTCGAGCAGCCCGCCGACGCCGATGCACCCCGCGGAGAGAAGGAACGCGCCCAAAACTTTCAGAACGCTTCTCCAATCGCGGACGGAAAACCCGAAGGTGTAGTCGTCCGTCCTCTTTTCGGGCTCCTCTTTCCCCGCTTTCTCCCCTTCTTCGTTCTTCTCGTTCTCTTCTCCGTTAGCCGCATCCCCCCCCGCAAAGTCGGGAGTTTCGAGCGGCGCCTTCTTCTTCCGCCATTTGCCGAGCACCACGCGGTACACCTTGGGCGCGACGGAGATGAGGAAGAGAAAATAGATGCCGCCGACGAGGGTATCTGAGACGTTCGCGGCGGAGATGGTCGTCGCCCCCGCATCGAGCGAAACGCCGATGGCGTCGAGGTTGGGCGTCCCGCCCGTGTACAGCCCCACGATCATCGCCGAGAGCTTGGGGCTCGGGAAGAAGGAGAGCGTGACGAAGAACATGAGGACGGCGACGGCTATCGCCGAGACGATGCAGAGCACAAACCCCACCGCGGTCGCCCGCGTGAGTTTTTTAAGGGCGCGGAGGTCGATGGAGAAGAGAATGAGCGGAATGGACAGCGCGACGAGCACATAGGCTACGGTGGATATGAGCCCCTTGTCGTAGCTCACCCCCGTAAACCCGATGGCGGAAAAGGCAAATCCGACAAGATAGCAGCACGCGACGGCGCCGATCGTCGCGATGATTTTGCTCTTCCGCGTGAGCCAAACGATAAAGACGGGGATCCCGAGAATGCACAGGATCGCGATGACCGTGAGCGCAGTATTCACAGCTCCCTCCCAAAAATTCTGTAAATTTTATCGAGGACGCCGCTCGCCTTTTCGACGTTGAGGCGGGAGGCGACGTTGTTCTCCATGATGGTGCCCGCCTCCATCTCGGTGATCCCGCGGCGGCGGCACGTCTTGTAGAACTCGTGATAGAGGGCGAAATTCACGCCGCGCATCTGGTAATCGGGCACGACGAACTGGAGCATGGCGCGCACCGAGCGGATGCGCTTGCGCCAGTATGCCGCGCGGAGAAGGGAGACGGGATTGATCCGCCCGTTCATCCTGCGGAACACCGTGAAGTAGTCGGGAATGCTCATCATGACGCCGACGGGACGCCCGTCCGCCTTTCTGCGGCAGATGTGGATGAAGTCGGGCCAGAGGAAGGAGCGCCAGTTCTTCACGATCCGCACGAGGTCCTCGCGCGAGGGCGCCTCCTGAAAGATCTGCTCGTTGGTCGCCTCGGCGATGACCTGCTGCACGTCCTCGATCTCATGGTCGAGATTTTTGAAGTCCGCGGGCTTTATCTCCAGCCCGAAGCGGTCGAGAATGCGCCGCGTGAGCGGTTCGATGCGCTCGGTGTCGTAGCGGTCGTAATCGAGGTGATAGGCGACCGTGTCGAAGTCCTTGTGGAATCCGCACGCCTCGAGGAGTTCCCCGTAGTAGGGCGGATTGTACGACGTGAGGATCATGGGCGGGCGCTCGAATCCCTGCACGAGAATGCCGCGGCGGTTGTCCTGATCGTAGGGAAAGTATGTCCCCTCGGTGTGGTCCGCCCCCGCCTCCTTCAAGAGGCGGCACATTTCGCCCAAGAGGAGCGCGGCGACCTTCTTGTCGTTCACGCACTCGAAGTGGGAAAAATATCCGCACTTTTTTCTGTGAAGCTGTTTGCTCGGACCCACCGTGAAGAGCACGCGGGCGAGATACTCCCCCTTCTCCTCGACGGCGAGCGCCGTATACGTCCCCGACCTCACGAGGCGGCGGACCGTCTTGCGGAGATCCCTCCGCATATAGGGCACATAGAAATCGTCGCCGCGATAAATTTTGTCCGCCATGGAGACAAATTTGCGGAACTGCCCTCTCTTTGTCAACCGTACGACTTGCACACTCTCCTCCTGCCGAACCGTCCGATTCACGTAGATTATAGCATAAATTCCAGAAACAGGCAATCTCTTTCCCGCCTGTCTCGAAAAATTTCACATATCGGTCCCTTCACGGGGAAGGGCGGGCGAAAGAACGTGCAAAAACCCGCACATTTTCCGACAAATATTTACAGTGCGGAAATTTGAAAAATAGTCTTGATATTCTTCGCGCGATATGATATAATACACACAGCGTAAATTCGTCCGCCCCCGCGCGGGGGCGGCAACATAAGTCAAGGAGGTTGGTATGGAACACAAAGAAGCGTGCGCGGGATGCGAAACGCTCGGGACGCCCGAACAGAAAGCGGCGCTCGAAAAGCTCATCTGCGAATCCCGCTCGACGCCCGGATGCCTGATGCACATCCTGCAGGAAGCGCAGGGGATCTACGGGTATCTTCCCCTCTCCGTTCAGAAGGAGATCGCAAAGGGGCTCGGGATCTCCCTGTCGGAGGTGTACGGCGTGGTCACTTTCTATTCGCAGTTCTCTCTGAAGCCGAAGGGAAAGAACCGCATCAGCGTCTGCCTCGGCACGGCGTGCTACGTGAAGGGGTCCGACAAGATCTTGGAGGAGCTCGAAAAGCAGCTCGGGATCAAGTGCGGCGAATGCACGGAGGACGGACTGTTCTCCATCGACAGCTGCCGTTGCGTCGGCGCGTGCGGTCTTGCGCCCGTCATGATGATCGGCGAAGAGGTGTACGGCAAGCTCAAGCCCGACATGGTGAAGGGCATTCTCGATAGTTACAGGGAGGCAAGCAAATGACGACGAAAGAACTCGACAAGATCCGCCAGAGCAAAAAAGAACTCATCGACGTGCGCCGTCTCGTGCAGGAACAGGCGGAAAAACTCGCCCCCCTCACGGGTTACAGAAAGCAAGTGCTCGTCTGCGGCGGCACCGGCTGTACCTCCTCCCACTCCATGCAGGTCATCGAGCACCTCGAAAAGACGATGAAGGAATGCGGGATCGACGACGTGCTCGTCGTCAAGACGGGCTGCTTCGGTCTGTGCGCCTTGGGTCCCATCATGATCGTCTATCCCGAGGGCGCGTTCTATGCGCAGATGACCCCCGAACACGCCGAAACGGTGGTGAAAAAGCACCTCGTGAAGGGCGGCGAGATCGTGAAGGAACTCCTCTACAAGGGCACCGTGCATGAGGACGGCTCCATCATTCCCTTTGCGGAGACCCCCTTCTACAAGAAGCAGATGCGCATCGCGCTCCGCAACTGCGGCGTCATTGCCGCCGAGGACATCGACGAGGCAATCGCCGCGGGCGACTATGCCGCCATCGAAAAGGTCCTCACGACGATGACCCCCGACGACGTCATCAAGGAAGTGCTCGACTCCGGGCTCCGCGGAAGGGGCGGCGCAGGCTTCCCCACCGGCAGAAAGTGGATGTTCGCGAAGGCTTCGCAGGGCGACATCAAGTATGTGTGCTGCAACGCCGACGAGGGCGACCCCGGCGCATTCATGGACCGCTCCGTTCTCGAGGGCGACCCCCACTGCGTGCTCGAGGCGATGACCATCGCGGGCTATGCCATCGGCGCCCATCAGGGCTACATCTACGTCCGCGCGGAATATCCCGTCGCGGTGCACCGCCTCAAGATCGCCATCGAGCAGGCGCACAAGTACGGGCTCCTCGGCAAGAACATCTTGGGGCTCGGCTTTGACTTCGACATCGAGATAAGGCTCGGCGCGGGCGCGTTCGTCTGCGGCGAGGAGACCGCGCTCATGACCTCCATCGAAGGTCACCGCGGCGAGCCCCGCCCCCGTCCCCCGTTCCCTGCCGTGAAGGGTCTGTTCGGCAAGCCCACCATTCTCAACAACGTCGAGACGTGGGCGAACATCAACCCCATCATCATGAAGGGCGCGAAGTGGTACTCCTCCATCGGAACCGAGAAGTCGAAGGGCACCAAGGTGTTCGCGCTCGGCGGCAAGATCACCAACGTCGGGCTCGTCGAAGTCCCCATGGGCACGACGCTCCGCGAGATCATCGAGGAGATCGGCGGCGGCATTCCGAACGGCAAGAAATTCAAGGCGGCGCAGACGGGCGGACCTTCCGGCGGCTGCATTCCCGCAAGCCTCATCGATACCCCCATCGACTTCGACAACCTCGTCGCCATCGGCTCCATGATGGGCTCGGGCGGGCTCATCGTCCTCGATGAGGACACCTGCATGGTCGACATCTCGAAGTTCTACCTCGAGTTCACCGCGGACGAGAGCTGCGGCAAGTGCAATCCCTGCAGGATCGGCACCAAGCGCCTCTTGGAGCTTCTCACCAAGATCACCGAGGGCAAGGGCACGGACGAAGACCTCGTGAAGATCGAGGAACTCGCCGAGCACATGAAGGCGTCCTCGCTGTGCGCGCTCGGGCAATCGGCGCCCAACCCCGTCCTCTCCACGCTGCACCATTTCCGCAACGAGTACGAAGAACACATCCACGAGCACAAGTGCTCGGCGGGCGTGTGCAAGGCGCTCCTCTCCTTCTCAATCGACAGGGAGAAGTGCATCGGCTGCGGTCTGTGCGCGAGAAATTGCCCCGCCTCGGCGATCACCAAGACGGATTACGTCGCGCCGGGACACAAGCTCCCGTCGCTTACCATCGACCCCGCGAAGTGCGTGAAGTGCGGCGTGTGTATGAGCAACTGCAAGTTCCATGCAGTCGAGAGAAAGTGAGGTAAAACAAATGGCAAACGTCAACCTGAAAATCAACAACATTCCCGTGAGCGTGCCCGAGGGCTCCACCATTCTCGAAGCGGCGCGCGCGGCACACATCGAGATCCCCACCCTCTGCTACTTGAAGGACGTCAACTGCGTCGGTTCCTGCCGCATGTGCCTCGTCGAAGCCACGGGCGCGCGCGGGCTCGTCGCGGCGTGCGTGTACCCCGTCGCCGAGGGCATGGAAGTGCAGACGAACACCGCAAAGTGCAGAAAGAGCCGCAAGGTGACGCTCGAACTGCTCCTCTCCACCCACAAGAAGAAGTGCCTCTCCTGCGAGCGCAACCACAACTGCGAGCTGCAGAGGCTCTCCGCCGAATACGGCGCGGATGAGGACTACTTCGAGGGAAGCCCCCGCGGCTACGCCATCGACGATTCCAACCCCTGCGTCGTCCGCGACAACGACAAGTGCATCAACTGCATGCGCTGCGTCGCGGCGTGCAAGAAACAGCACGTCGGCGCCATCGGTCCCATCGCGAGAGGATTTGCCTCCCACGTCGGGAGCGCGTTCGACGTCGAGCTCAAGGAGAGCTCCTGCGTCGGGTGCGGTCAGTGCGTCGTGGCGTGCCCCGTCGGCGCCCTCACCTTGAAGAGCGACACCGACGCCGTCTGGAAGGCGCTCTCCGACCCCGCAAAGAAGGTCGTGTTCTTCACGGCTCCCTCCGTCCGTGCGACGCTCGGCGAGGCGTTCGACCTGCCCATCGGCACCAATGTCGAGGGCAAGATGGTCGCGGCGATCCGCCGCCTCGGCAACTGCGAGGTGTTCAACATGGACGTCACCGCCGACCTCACCATCATGGAGGAGGCGACCGAGCTCATCCACCGCATTCAGCACAAGGGCGTCATGCCCATGTTCACGAGCTGCTGCCCCGGCTGGGTGAAATTCGTCGAGCAGAGCTTCCCCGAATTCATTCCCAACCTCTCGACCTGCAAGTCGCCGCAGGCGATGTTCGGCGCCCTGCTCAAGACGTACTACTGCGAGAAGAACGGCATCGACCCGAAGGACCTCTTCGTCGTCTCCGTCATTCCCTGCTCCGCCAAGAAGCATGAGTGCAAGCGCCCGCAGCTTGCAGGCGACGTCGACGTTGCCCTCACCACGCGCGAGCTCGGCTCCATGATCAAGACGGCGGGCATCAAGTTCGCCGAACTCTCCGATGAGAAGTTCGACGATCCGTTCGCGACCTGCTCGGGCGGCGGCACCATCTTCGGCGCCACGGGCGGCGTGATGGAAGCGGCGCTCCGCGTTGCGGCAAAGAAGCTCGGCGGCACGCTCGAACTGGTCGACTTCCCCGAGGTCCGCGGCACGCAGCCCATCAAGGAAGCGACGTACACCGTCGCGGGGATTCCCGTGCGCGTTGCCGTCGCAAGCGGGCTCGAAAACGCGGCTGCCATTCTCAACGACATCAAGGCGGGCAAGCGCCAGTATGACTTCGTCGAGATCATGGCGTGCCCCGGCGGCTGCGTGAACGGCGGCGGTCAGCCTG
>CANQAX010000035.1 GCA_947589235.1 uncultured Clostridia bacterium | reverse complement strand
GTTCTGCGGGGTCGCCGTCAACACGGCTTGCATGGTGGCAAACGGCAACGTCTATCCCTGCCCCGGTTGGCAGAGCTTTGTCTGCGGAAATCTGTACGAAACATCACTGCAAGAAATTTGGCTCCATTCGGACGGAATGAAGAAGCTTCGCGCCTTGAAGAGGGGCGACATGAAGAAATGCTCCTCATGCAAAAACAAGGCGTTTTGCAGCCCTTGCCCCGGCAGATTTGCCAACGAATCGCCCAACGGAAACCCCATGGAAGTGGCAGAGCATTTCTGCGCCGTCGCCGAAGTCAATAAACAAGTCGTTTTGGAATATCTGAAAAAATCCGAACCGTGAAGCCCGACTTCTCTTTTGACTGTCATGTCCATTTCGGGCAGTATCATCATCTGTATTATCAACCGTCTTTGGTCGTCAAAGCGCTGCATAAAAGCGGTGTGCGCCGCGCTTGGGTTTCGTCGACGACGGCTTGTATTGCGCCTGATTCCCATGAAGAGGCGCAATATTTATCCTGCCATATCGACGAAGAAATGCAAGAGGCGCTCGAAGAGGCAAACGGACTGAAGATGACGCTTGTTCCCCTGTATTGGGCGGTTCCAGAACGATATTGCAACTTGGATAAGGTCGACGGCTCTCTGTATGCGGGATTCAAAATACACCCGAAAATCGGCGAATGGGGCGGAAAAACGGGAAATCATTTGCTTCATGAAATATGCGATTGTGCTTCCCGTAACCGTTTTCCGATCTTGCTCCACACCGGCGTGGACGCCGTGGATTCTCCTTCGCGGTTTGAGCGATCCTTTGCCGCGTTTCCGAATGTGACGTTCGTCCTTGCGCATTGCCGCAACGCCGTCGAGATCGTCCGATTGTTCGGCAAATATGAAAATCTTCTCGGCGATACGGCGTTTTGCCCTGCGGAAAGTTACAGAGAGATCTGCCGCGCGGGATTTCAGCCGCGTATGCTTTGGGGCACGGATTTTCCCATTCCTCATTGGTACGAGCGCACGGACGACGCCGTAACGCTGTCGGTACTCACCAAAAATTACCGAAAAATATTACACCGCTTCAAGTCATTATCATAGCGGATGGCTCGAATTATAAGCGCGTTTCGGTTGACATTTCCCGCGCGGTTCATTATAATGGTTAAGATCGAAAGAGGAAGTGGATATGAGAAGATTTTTTACGAGCGAGAGCGTCACGGAGGGGCACCCCGACAAGGTGTGCGACAACATCTCCGACGCGATCTTGGATGAACTTTTGCGTCAGGACCCCGACACGCGCGCGGCGGTGGAGTGCTGTGCCGCCTACAACACCCTCATGATCGCGGGGGAAGTCACGAGCAAGGCGAAGGTGGACTACGAACAGGTCGCCCGCGACGTCATCCGTCGCATCGGATACTATGCGGGGGACTTCGCCTACGACAAGTGCAGGGTGAACGTCCTCATTCACGCGCAGTCGCCCGACATCGCCTTGGGCGTCGACAGCTCGCTCGAGAACAAGGCGGGCGGCGGGGAGAGCGACCTCTTGGGCGCGGGCGATCAGGGCATGATGTTCGGCTATGCCTGCCGCGAGACGGAGGAGCTCATGCCTCTCCCCATCGTGCTCGCGCACAAGCTCGCGAAGCGCCTCTGCGACCTCCGCAGGCAGAAGATTGTCGACTATCTCCGCCCCGACGGAAAGACGCAAGTCACCGTCGAGTACGACGGAAGGACGCCCGTCCGCGTGGACGCCGTCGTCATCTCCGCCCAGCACAACACGCACGTCACACACGAGCAGATCGAGCGCGACATGAAGGAGCTCGTCGTTGCCGAAGTCATCCCTGCGCACCTTCTCGACGGGAACACCAAGTACTTCATCAACCCCACGGGCAGGTTCGAGATCGGCGGTCCCGAGGGGGATTCGGGGCTCACGGGCAGGAAGATCGTCGTCGATACATACGGCGGACGGTGTGCGCACGGCGGCGGCGCCTTTTCGGGGAAGGACCCGACGAAGGTGGACAGGAGCGCGGCGTACATGGCGCGGTACATCTGCAAGAACGTCGTGGCGAGCGGGCTCGCGGACGAGATGGAGTTGCAGGTCGCCTATGCCATCGGCGTCGCAAATCCCGTCTCCGTGTTTGTTGACACCTTCGGCACGGGGAAACTGCCCGATGACGCGCTCGCGGCAATCGTAAGGAAGGAGTTCGACCTCCGTCCCGCCGCCATCATCCGCACCCTCGGGCTGCGCCGTCCCATCTATTCGGAGACGGCGGCATACGGGCATTTCGGTCGGGCACAGTTCCCGTGGGAGCGCACCGACCGCGCCGAAGATCTTGCAAAATATGAACCGTAACGGTAGGACAAAGAGCGTCTCGCGGGACATCGCCTATTCGGCGCTCGGGGTCGCGCTCATTACCGTGTGCGCGTGGATCAGCATTCCCGTCGCAGAGGTCCCCTTCACCCTGCAGACCTTCGCGGTCGCCGCGGTGGGCGGACTTCTCGGGTGGAAGAGGGGGACCGCCGCCGTGCTCGCCTATCTTTTGATGGGACTGGTCGGCATTCCCGTGTTCGCGGGCTTCAAGGCGGGCGCCGCCGCCCTCATGGGACCGACGGGCGGATACCTCATCGGGTTCGTCTTTTCCGTCCTTCTTGCGGGGTTCGCGAAGTGTTTGCCCGTCCGCGGGGTCGCCCGCATGCTCGTGTTCTACGCCTTCATGCTCATCGGCATGGCACTGTGCTATTTCTTCGGAACGGCGTGGTTTCTGCTCGTGTACAACAACGGCTCGGCGGAACCCGTCGGCGTCGGCGCCGCGCTCATGCTGTGCGTCGTCCCGTATCTTCTTCCCGACGGCGTGAAGCTCGCGCTCGCCGCGGTGCTCACCGTCCGGCTGGAGAAGAAGATCAACTGAAATTTATGAAAATGGGGGCGGCTGCCGAATGGCAGCCGCCCCTTATGCTATGATTTTCGGTTTTACGGCAAGTTACAGCGTGACGAGCAGCATCTCGAAGGGGAGAGTGAGGGCGGAGAGGAGGGTCGCCGTCGAGAAGGCGGCGGCTGCAAACCGCTTTTCGCCGTCGAATTTTTCGGCGAAGGCGACGATGCTCGCCGCGGGCGGCATGCTCATCGCGATGACGGGCGCAAGGAGCACGTACGGGCTGTCCGCAAACAGCCCCGCAAGGCGGAAGGGGAGCACGAGGAGATAGGTCGCCCCGAACGAGAGAATGAGCCGCACCGCCGCCGCGAGGTAGATCTTCGGGTCGGCGAAGAGTTCGCGCGGGGTGAGTTCGGAGAGCCGCACGCCCACCACGAGCATCGAGAGGGGCGCCGTCATGTCTCCCGTGTTGTTCACGATCTGGCGGAGCTCCTTGACTTCCTCCATGTTGAAGATGTTGATCTGCGGCACGAGGAAGAGAAGGAGACCGATGAGGCTCCCCACCGTGCACGGGTTGAGGAGCGCCCGCCGCACCGAGATCTGCTTTCTGTCCTGCGTGATGAGGTAGGCGCCGACCGTCCAGATGAGGATGTTGAACACCACGCCGAAGATGATGATGTCCATCATCGCGAGGCGGTCGCCGTCCGTGAACATGTCGATGAAGGGGAGCCCGATAAAGGTGCAGTTGGAGAAGGTGCCGATGAACACGAGAATGTCCCGTTTCCGCCGCTCTTCTTCCCCCTTCATGAACAGGAAGATGAGCTTGCTGAGCCCGAAGAGGAGCAGGATCGCCGCTATGGAGATGCCCGCCACGACGGCAAAGTCGATAAAAATTCCGCCCGAGGGGGGAACGGGATCGATGGCGAAGGCGCGGATGGAGAGCATCGGCTGACAGAGGTAGAGGAGAATGTTCGCGAGCGAGAGGAGGCTCTCGCGGCGGACGAGCTTCGTCTTGCCGAGCAAAAATCCCGCCGCCGTAAAGGCGAGCAGAACGACCATGATGAGTGCCGTCTTTTGCAGGATCGCCGCCATACTTCCTCCTCAAGTGATTGCACGTCAAGTTTATTCCCGCGCGGGGGAAATGTCAAGCGAAATCGCGCGGGTTTCGGCGGGGAGGGATAAAAGCGGGAAAGGTGCGCAT
The DNA here is from genome assembly GCA_947589235.1 of uncultured Clostridia bacterium. Lineage (GTDB taxonomy): Bacteria > Bacillota > Clostridia > Christensenellales > Borkfalkiaceae > Gallimonas. The sequence continues at coordinate 9,566 of CANQAX010000035.1, read as the reverse complement.
GCTGTTCTCGGAGGTGAAGCAGATGGAAAAATTCAGATCGGGCGATACCGTTCCGATGTCCTGCCGCTACAAGGCGTACGACGTCAACGGAAACAGCCGCGACGATGAGACGACCTACCTCGAGAAGGGGACGAAATTCCCGCCCTTGCAGCATGAGGGCGGCTATTGGGTCATGGCTCACGACTGAAGCAGAAGGGCGGGTCCCGTACAGGACCCGCCCGAATTTTTTCGGATTTTTTACGAGAAGGGGGACGGCGCCGTCAATCTATGTTGAACTTACCGTAGAGCGAGTTCCCGAACATGATCTTGATGGAGCCGTCGTCCTGCCTTTGGCAGTAGCCGCCGATAAAATCGGGTCCGTCCGGTCTCTCTCCCTCTTCCTCTGTCTTCCTCAAGCGTTCCAGCTCTTCTTCGGGGCGAATATCATCGATTTCCAATTGCTCTTCGAGGTTGTCATGGTACCGAATATAAAGATGGCAGATATCGTGCCCTGTGCACCTTACGGCGGCGTCAACCAGCCGATTTTCCAATTGTTTGAATGTAGGGTGCGGCAGAATGAGAAAATTGGTATTACGGAACGTATTCCTTCTGTTCAATTTGACAGTCAGGTAGCCGCTCTCGATACGTCGGTACAATTTGCCGCTTCCCTCGCAAAGTTCGGGATCAAATTGCAGTCGCAAATCCACGATTTCGTCATCGTACACGTCGAAACCTTCGCAGTTTTCAAAATCCAGAGAAATAGCACGCACGCTCTTCTTTGTCACGTCCCGAAGAGAAACCGTGTGCTCCGCGCCGTCGCACTTGCCGCCGCTCCGCTTCGGAAGATAGGTGAGGATCAAATGCCCGTCCTTCATTTCCGCAGACAGATCGCCGTAAAGCGTTCTTCCCCAATTCAGATCGTCACAAAATTCAACGGCGCACAAGCCGCCCTCGTTTACACATCTGTTTTCGATGTAACTTTTTCTGTCCTTTCTGAATTCGCTCATGTTATAAAGATGGGCGGATTGGTATCCGGACGGTTTTTGCGCAACGCTTATGACGATTCGTCCGCTTTCCGCTACGGGAGAAAAACCGTTTCCGTCGGCAATCAGAGCGTCGTATAAATTGATCGACAAATCGAGAAGTTCCTGCTTGCATAACGAAACGGAGTCCCCGTTCTGAAAATGCAAATAAAATTTGTTGACTCCGGCTTTATCGAACTTCTGTTTTTTTGATGTGTATCGGTATTGCATAATTTTCTCCCTCCGCTGAAATTTCCTACGGTGCCCGCCGAAGGGGGGGGCACTTCAACATTCACAGCTTCAATATAGCAAATCACGTAATTATATCATAAGATCCAAAATTGTCAATCCCTTTTTTGAAATTTACAGAAAAAACTTATCCGAACGTTCGGATAAGTTTTTCATGGCGGACTTGTCGGTGTCAAATCCGAGCCCGCTTTCTGCCGCACATATGCGGCAGAACGTTTGGTGGACCTGCGCAGAGTTGAACTGCGGTCTTACAAGGTTCATCCGGGGATCCTACACGCTTAGTCTGTGGTCAGATCTCGCCCTCGGGCAGTCCGCAGACATCCTGCACCTCGGGCACACCTCCGAAATTCATCGCGGGGGAGGGGAGGTCCGCATCCCCGCAACGTTCCCTACTGAATGACGCCCAAACCCCGACCGTAGGACTTCGGGGCAGGACGGGGCGTAATGGTTACGCCGCAAGCGCTACGCGGCGCGAGGTCGCCCTGCGCGCGGTAGCACGTCTGCCGGTTTTTTCGTCAGCAATTGTTTTTTTCCCGTTTTTACGGAGCCGAGCCTCCAGCGTGCATCCGACGAAATCCGCTTGCAATCGAATCCGTAACAGGCCCGTATTGCGCGTTCGTCCCGTCTATCTTATACCCGAATGCCGAAAAAGTCAAACGATTTTCGCTCAATCGACGCGAAGAACGAGGAATTTGAGGTAGCGCGTCTCCTCATCGCCGAGAAGGGTGGGGTGGTCGGGCGCCTGCGAGCGCGTCTCCACGCACTGGACGCGCCGACCCGCGCGGCGTGCCGCCTCGGCGACCGTCTGCTCGAAGAGGGCGGGGGAGACGTAATGCGAGCACGAGCTCGTCACGAGAAATCCGCCCCGCTTCACGAGCTTGAACCCGAGCAGGTTGATGTCGAGGTAGCCGCGGCAGGCGTCCTTCGCCTCGGCGGCGGACTTGCAGAAGGCGGGCGGGTCGAGAATGACGCAGTCGAACGTCCTTCCCCCGTCGCGGAAGGCGCGGAGGAGCTCGAAGGCGTCTCCGCAGACCGTCTCGACATTGGTAAATCCGTTCTTTGCGGCGTTCCGTTCGACCTGTTCGAGGGCGGAACGGGAGGCATCGAGCGCGATGACGCGGCTCGCAGAGAGGGCTGCATTCATCGAGAAGCCGCCGCTGTTGCAGAAGCAGTCGAGCACTTCCCCGCGGGCATACCTTCGGATGGCGGCGCGGTTCTCCTTTTGGTCGAGGAAATACCCCGTCTTTTGCCCATGGCGGAGGTCGACGTCCATGCGGAGCCCGTTCTCCTCGATCTCGACCCATTCGGGAACTTCGCCGAAGAGGATGCCCGTCTCCTCGGGGAGCCCTTCCTTCTTGCGGACGGCGACGTCCGAGCGCTCATAGATGCCCTTGGGCCCGAACACTTCGACGAGCGCGCGCACGATCTCCTTCTTCCGCAGGTACACCCCGAGGGAGAGGAGCTGGACACAAAGATAATCGCCGTACTTGTCCACGATGAGGGCGGGAAGGTCGTCCGCCTCGGCGAACACGGCGCGGTAGCACGAGGAATATCCGAGCGAGCGGCGGTAGTCATCGGCGGCGCGGATCCGTGAGAGGAGGAGCGCCTCGCCGTCCGTCTCCTGCCCGCGGAGAAAGATGCGGACGAGGATCTTGGAGGCGTGGTTGATGTACCCGCGCCCCAAATACCGTCCGTCGAAGGAGCGCACCGTCGCGAGGGCGCCGTTTTTGTCCTTGCCTTCGATGCGGGCGACCTCGTTGGCATACACCCAAGGATGCCCTGCGAGGATCCGCTTCTCCTCGCCCTTTTTCAGAAAGATTTCGTACCCCATATCGCTATTTTGAAAAATTTCTCCCCCATATAAGCCGTTCTATTCGATTGCCTTGAGGGAATCATTCATGTCCGTTTTTAGGATCTTCCGCCGCAGGATGAGGGCGACGAGGAAGGTGAAGATGAGCGAAAGGAGCGGGGCGAGCAGCCACGTGTACCAGCCCATCTTCGAGAGCGCCCCGAAGCCCATCACTTCAAACACGAACAGGCACAGGAGCGCCCCGAGCGGAATGCCGAGCAAGATCCCGACCGCGCTCGTGATGTAGATCTCGCGGTAGACATAGCCCGTCACCTCGTTGTCGTGATAGCCGAGCACCATGAGGGTCGCAAGTTCCCGCTTCCGCTCGCTGATGTTGATGTTCGTGAGCGTGTAGATGACGACGGCGTTGAGAAGCGCCGCGAACACGAGCACGATGACGGCGACCCCGAGCATGGCGGCGGTGCCGATGTCCTGAAAGAGGCAAGCGTCGAGCACGGCGAGCCCCGCGAGCACGAGCGCCGTGGACGCCATGACGGCGACGACGGTCATCGCGAAGCGGGTGCGGTACCGCAGCACGTTCCGCAGCGTCGACTTATACTTGAACGAGAAGCGGTTCCAGAGGATGGGAATGCGCTCGAGAATGACCTTTCTGCCCTCGCGCGGCGCCTTCGGGCGGAGCAGGACGGCGGGCGCCTGCCGCGTCATGCCGTTTCCCGCGATAGCCGTTGCCGCGATGGCGGCGGCGAGAATGAGGGCGGCGGAGACGATGAAGAACAGCGGGGAGATGTGCGAGGAATAGGGCGGGAGCACATAGTTCCACTTGAAGTTGATGTAGATGATGTAGGCGAGCCCCTCGCTCGCGAAGAATGCGCCCACCGCGCCGAGAAGGGTCCCGACGAGGGCGAAGAGGAGATACTTGGAGAGAATGCGCGCGGGGGAATAGCCGAGCGTCTGCAGGCAGGCGATCTGCCCGCGCTCCTCTTCGAGCAGCCGCGTCATCGTCGAGAGCACGACGAGCAGGGTCACGAGGAGGAACACCACCGTGAGCACGTAGCCGATGTCCTGAATTTTTCCCTCGTAGCCGTTGTAGCTCTCGAAGGAGAAATTTTCATGCAGGGTGAGAACGGCGGCGGTCTCCGCCCCGATCTCTTCCGAGAAGATCTCTTCGATCTCCGCCTTCTCCCGCTCGAGCGCCCGCTCGTAGGGGGTGAAGAAGAGGTCCGTCTTTTTGAGTTCGGGCACCGATACGTACACCTCGTTCATCGGCAGGAAGGGAATGGTCTTTCCCTCCCGCACGGGAACATACAGGATATTTTCGAGCAGTTCATACTCTCCGTCCTCGCCTTCCGTCATGCTCGGGTCGTCGTACTCCGCCATGTGGAGGGGGGAGACGACGGACGAAGTCGGGCGGATGGTGTAGTCCATGGAGATGGGACCCATCGAGAGGGAGAGGATGACGTCCTTGCCGAGGGGGAACCCCTTCAAGTCCCTGTTCGCCCGCTCGGCGCTTGCCTCGAAGAAGCGCTCCCCTTCGCCCCCCTCGAGGGGGACGGCTTGGACGGTCTCGGCGCGGTTGATCGTTCCCTCGCCGCAGAAGTAAATGCGCGTGATACCCTCGCCGACGCCCTCGCCCTCGAGGCGGAGCATGGCGCCCATGCCGAGGTCGAGCGAGCCGCCCTTCACCTCGATGACGCCGCCCTGCGCGACGGAATCTTCGCCGTACCGCTCGCGGAGCTTTTCGACCTTTTCCGCGTCGATTGCCTCGGCGCCGCGCACGATGAAGTCGCTCACGTTCGCGCTCCTGTAGTAGTCGGAGAGCGAGTAAGCCATCTTCTCGGTCGCCATGCCGATCCCGGCGGAGAAGCCCACGCTCACGAGGACCATCAAGATGATGGAGACGAGCCTCGTGATGTGATGGGCGAACATGCGCCGCAGTGTTTTCAGGTATGTCTTCACCACTCGATCTCCTCGACGGAACGCGGGTGTTCGTTTGTCTCGATGCGCTCGATACAGCCGCTGCGGATATAGATGACGCGGTCCGCCATCTCCTTGATCGCCGCGTTGTGCGTGACGACGATGACGGGCTTCTTCCTCGTCTTGGAGACGTCATGCAGAAGGGTCAGAATGTGCTTGCCCGTCTCGAAGTCAAGCGCGCCCGTGGGCTCGTCGCAGAGGAGGAGCTTGGGATTTTTCGCGATTGCCCGCGCAATGGAGACGCGTTGCTGTTCGCCGCCCGAGAGGCGGGCGGGGAAGTGCTTCAGCCGCTCGCCGAGCTCGAGGACGGTGACGGGGTCGAGGGCATTCTTGCAGATCTCCGTGGCGATCTCGACGTTCTCGAGCGCCGTGAGATTGGGCATGAGGTTGTAGAACTGAAAGACGAATCCGACGTCGAAACGGCGGTAGTCGGTGAGTTCGCGGCGATTCAGGGCGGTGACCTCGGTGCCGTCGAGCGTTATCTTGCCCGCCGTCGCCGTGTCCATTCCCCCGAGCAGGTTGAGAAGGGTCGTCTTGCCCGCTCCGCTCGAGCCGAGCACGACGGCGAACTCCCCGTCGTCGAGCGAAAAGCTCACGTCGGTGAGCGCGTCGACCGTGACCGCACCCGTGCGGTACTGTTTGGAAACATGTTCGAGTGTGAGATAGTTCATATTTGCCCTCGCAAGGGGTATTATAGCATACTTCCGCCCGTTTTGTCTCGATTTTTCCGTGAAAATCGAAAGGGTGTCATATCCGACGAAATTTTCATAAATTTTCATAAAAATGATAAGAAATTTTTCATTCATTACTTGACCGATTTTGATTTTTGTATTACAATAAATATGAAAAACAAAGGGAAAGGGCGGGAAGTTCTTTCCGAGGGGAAATAAAATGAAGAAGTTGTTTGTCGGATGTTCTGCCGTTATCCTCGCCGGCGCGCTCGTCGGCGCGACCGCATGCGGCGGAGGCGTGGGCGGAAACAATTATTCCATTCCGGGAAAATACACTGCGGCGACCAACGAGGAACTCGCGGCGGAACTCTCCAAGATCGACATGGAGGGGCTGCTCGGCGACCCCACGGCGGAGGACTATTCGCTCGGGATCTCCTTCGGCGCGAAGCTCCGCGAGGCGGGGCTCTCCGCCTCGGTCGACGTCGAGGGGATGCGCTTCGACATTTCCACCGAGGAGTCGCTCGAGGCGAATTACGACATTCTCATCCGTCAGGATTCGCTTGCGGGCGCCGGCTCCTACAAGGCGGAGATGAACCTCGAGGCGAACGGTCTCGAGCAGCTCGGCGCGTACCTTCCCACGGGCGAGACGACGAACGACATGTCCGTCTATAACGACGCCGACTATCTGTACGTGAAGCAGAACAAGCCGATGAAGAACCCGCTCGGGGTCACCCTGCCCGAGACGTTCAAGGTCTCCTTCAACGAGATCATCGGGGACGCGTTCGGGGAGGACGTCGACATGTTCCCCGACGAAAAGGTGCCCGCCGTTCCCGATACGGGCGTGGACAGCGGCGACGACGATCTCTTCGGCGATCAGATCATCGGGGGTGTGATCGAAAACGGCATCACCGCCGAGAGCGTGGACGAAGTTCTCTTCTTCTTGAACAACACCATGGGCTGTCAGGTCCAGATGGACAACTCCGACGGGCTCAAGCTCAAGCTCAGCGCTTCCGAAAAGACGGTTTGGGCGCTCATCAACATGTTCTTGCAGCAGGAGTCCTTCGCTCCCGGGACGGTTGCGGACGGTCTTGAGGATTACCTCACGATCAGCTACAAGAACTTCAAGTTCGACTTCTATGTAGACATCGGCTCGGACGGGCTCCTTCGGGAAGTCAGCATCGATTTCGACGTGGACGCCCACTTTGCGCTCCATGTTCCCGAGGACCCCGAAGATCCCGAATCGCTCTCCGGCGATATGATCGCGGTCACGGGCGACTTCGTTCTCCGCGGCGGTCTCGGCGCCGAGATCAAGAAGGTGCAGGTCAAACTTCCCGCCGAGCTTCAAAATTACCCCGTGCTCGACGAGACGTCCATCATGATCCCTTCGTTCGGATATTGATCGCATGGGGAAAAGCCCCCGAAGGGATAGGGAAAAACCCCCGAATCGATTGGAAACATTTGTAAAACGATAGGGGAATAATCCCGAAACGGTAAGAAATCAATTACAAAGCGATAAGGAGCGGCATTCGCCGCTCCTTGTTTTATGCCTATTGGATTCGTCTTGCCGCCCCCTCCACCGGAGGGGTGGAGCGGCGCACCATGTTCAGCAGCCCAGTGGGCTGTGAACGCGCCGCGACAGGAGCGCGGAAGGCGCGACGGGGATTCGGCGGTCCCTGCCGCCGAATCGCCTGCAAGGGCGGGGGTGGGCGCGAATAACACGTCGGCAAGATTCGCCCCTCCCCCCTACCCCCCTCCCCGTTTGCGGGGAGGGGGGTAGGGGGGAGGGGCGCCGTACTCCGTCCCGCCATACAATAGTGTCATGTCGAGCGGAGCGTAGCGTAGTCGAGACATCTCAGCCTTATTATCAAAGTTGATTTCTGCGTTATTAAGCATGGATTTCTCGACTACGCTTCGTAGCGCATTCGCCGATTGCTCATGCGCTACTTCGCTCCGCTCGAAATGACAGCCCACGTAGCTCGTGCGCCGCTGCGCGTCGTCGAAATGACAGCCTGTGCGGCTCGTGCGCCGCTGCGCGTCGTCGAAATGACAGCCTGTGCGGCTCGTGCGCCGCTGCGCGTCGTCGAAATGACAGATCCCCGCGGTTCGCTCGCGTTGGGCACCTCATACCGTCCCGCCGAATGTCCAATACCTCATACCCTTCCCTCAAATTGCAACTTCTGCGCCGGTTTCGCTCATGCGGACTTCCCCGCGAAAGACCGCGGAAATGCCCTTTTTGAGCTCCTCCACGTCGGAGATCGCCGCCGTCTCGACCGCCGCGTGCATCGCGAGCTGGGCTATGCCGAGGTCGACGGAGGGAACGCTCACCTGAAGGAGGGAGAGCGCGCCGAGCGTCGAGCCGCTCCGCATGTCGGTGCGGTTGAAGAAGGTCTGGTGTTTCACCCCCGCCGAGGCAAAGAGCTTTCGCACGGCGGCTGCGGTGACGGCATTGGTGGTGTACGCCCCGCCCGCGTGGAACTTCACGGTGACGCCTCCGCCCATGACGGCGCGGTTGGAGGGGTCGCACAGCTCGGGGTGGTTGGGGTGGACGGAATGCGCGTTGTCGACGGAGAGGAGAAGAGAGGACGAGAGCATGTTCAGCCGCTCTACCTCGCCTTCCTGCCGCGCGGCGAAGATGCGCGTGAGGGTCGCCTTCAGGAAGTCGGCGGCAGCGCCCTGCCTTGTATGGGAGCCGATCTCCTCGCTGTCGAGGCAGGCGGCAATGCAGGCGCCGCGGCAATTTTCGTCCGCGACCGCATGGATGCAGGCATACACGCCCGTCAGGTTGTCAAGGCGGGGGGAGCAGATGAACTCCCCGTTCAATCCGCACACGGCGGGCGCCTCGTCGGGCACGGCGAACAGGTCGTACGCCGCGGCTTCCCCGAGCGGGAGGGAGGCTTCCCCGAGCGCGAGAAGGGGAAGTTCGGTCTGCATGTTGGGGGCAAAGTTTTCGTTCGCCGCCCTGTTCATGTGAATGGCGAGGGAGGGGAGAACGACGTCGAAGTCGCTCACGACGCTCTCGGAGACGAGCTTTCCGTCCCTCTCGCGCACGGCTCTTCCCGCAATTTTCAAGGAGCGCGCCGCCGTACACCTCGCAGTTGAGGCGGGTGAATCCGCCGTCCCTCATCTCCGCGTGCTCCTTCAGCTTGAGGCAGGGGGAATCGGTGTGGCAGGCGGCGATTTTGAAGGGTCCCCGCGCATGGCGGAATGCGATGAGGCTGCTCCCGTTCCGCACGGTGTAGTACCGCCCGCCCTCATGAAGGTCCCATGAGGCGCCCTCTTCGAGGCGGACAAATCCGTGCGCTTCGAGGAACGCCGCGGCATGTTTTACGGCGTGATATGCCGTATACGAAGTCTGTATCAGCGAGTTGAAAGTTTCCATATCGTCTCCTTGTTCCGCCGAACATTATACACCGCCCGCAACAAAAATGCAAGCGCCCGTTGACAGAAAGCGGCTCCGTGTGGTATAATCAATCGAATCGGGAGAGAAAATGGGAAAATTCAGACAAAAACTCGTCAATCTTGCCGCGAAGCTGTACATCGCCGTGTCGAAGAGCGCGCTCCGTCAGGAGGAAAATCTCGCCGCGCACGGGGAGAGCATCGCCACCCTCGGCATGCCGCAGCTCTTGCGCCGCGCCGCCGCCGAGGGCGCCGTTCTCCTCAAGAACGACGGGACGCTCCCGCTTTCGGGCAAGATCGCCCTCTTCGGCAGGGTGCAGGCGGACACCTTCTACACGGGGTACGGCTCGGGCGGCGACGTGCAGAAGTTCTACCGCGTGAGCATTCTCGACGGTCTCAAGCGGGCGGGCGTCCCTCTTGCGGAGGGGCTGGAGCGAGCCTACCGCGCCTTTTCGGAACGACATC
>CANQAX010000034.1 GCA_947589235.1 uncultured Clostridia bacterium | reverse complement strand
TACCATGCCCTTTTAGGGCTTGTGCAAACTACGCGTTGCACGCGTAGTTTTGATTCTGAAAAAAATCCATTCGGGGTCGCTTCGGTGCCGCAAAAATTCCGCGCCGTATTTTCTCTCCGCAAACAAAAATCCGTTCGGGGCGGGAAAATGCTTGACACAGGTCCTCTTGCGGAGTACAATCATGGCAATCGAATCTTCTTTGGGGCGGAGTGCAATTCTCCACCGGCAGTGACAGTCTGCGAATCCCTTTGGGACCGAACGGGTGAAATTCCCGTACCGACGGTATAGTCCGGATGAGAAAAGAATTTTTTTGCGCGCCCCGCTTTATTCTGCGGGGCGCGCTTTTGGAGGAAAACAATGCAGGACAAGCGCTTTTTCAGCACGACAAGAATTGTCATGATCGCCCTCTTCGGCGCCCTCGCGGGCATTCTCCACGTCGCGAAATTCCCGCTCCCGTTCGCCTTCCCGGGCTTTCTCGAGTTCGATTTTTCGGATATTCCGCTCTTCATCGGCACCTTCGCCCTCGGTCCCGTATCGGGGTGCCTCATCGTCGTCGTGAAGATTCTCATCAAGCTCGTCTGTCTCGGGACGGCGAACGCCTTCGTGGGGGAACTCGCGAACCTTCTCATCGGCTTCGGCTTCGTCCTGCCCGCGGGGATCATCTACAAAAAACTGCATTCGATGAAGGGCGCCATTCTCGCGCTCTGCGCGGGCTCCGTCTCTTCCGTCGCCGTTGCCATCTTGGCGAACCGCCTTCTCCTCATTCCCTTTTACGTCGAGATCATGTTCCACGGCTCGTGGGAGCCCCTTCTCGGCATGATGCGCGGGCTCTTTCCGTCCATTACCGAGGGGAACTTCTACGTCTTCTACCTGTGGGTGTCCGTGCTTCCCTTCAACGTGTTGCGCTGTCTCATCGCTTCCCTTGCGAGCTTCTTTGTGTATAAATCCATCTCGCGCGCCATCGAAAGGGTCAACAGAAAGCTCTCCCCCGAGGGGGCGTCCTTCGGGAAACGCGACGTCATCGTTCTCGTCTCGGTCATCGCCGCCGTGCTGCTCCTTCTCCTGTTCGCGCTTCTGCGCTATTTCCTCTGGGATTGAAGGGAAATCCGCCGCAAAACGATTGACTTTTTTCGCGATTCGGAATAAAGTAATAGCAGAAAAACAGGGAGGAAAGCGCCGTGAAAGGACGAAGTAACAAGCCGGGCCCAAGCATACGTTCCCATTCGGCGCGCTCCGCCGTTTAGGGTTCGTTTTCTTGCGTCCGCGCGTTCCCGGAAATCAGCGTGGAGGTGGAAAATGGACAAAGAGATCGAAAAACTCTTGCAAGACAAGGATCATGAAGGCATAGCCGCGCGGGTAAAAAAGCCCGAGGACGCGGCGGCTTTGTTGCGTGAAGCGGGGAAGGAGCAGATCCTTCCCCTTTGCCGTGCCTTCGACAGCGACTTCCTCGCCGACGTCCTCGTGCTCCTCGATCCCGATCTTCAGAAGATCATCCTCGAGGGACTGCACGACGATGAACTCGAAGAGGTCATGGAGGACGTCTCCGTCGACGATACGGTGGACATCATCGAAGAGGTGCCCGAAGAGGTCGCCCGCCGCATTGCGGAGGAGGACGAGATCCTCGCCCTTTTGAAGGAGCGGAAATTTTCCGTTCTGAAGCCGCTTCTCTCCTCGATGAACGAGATCGACCTCGCGGAGGTTTTCGAGAGCACGGAGGAAGAGGACCTTCCCGTTCTCTTCCGCATTCTGCCCAAGGACCTTGCGGCGGACATGTTCGTCGAGATCGATCCCGACACACAGGAAAAGCTCCTGAAGAAGCTGTCCGACAGGGAAGTCAAAGAGGTCATGGACGAGCTCTTCCTCGACGATACCGTCGACCTCGTCGAGGAGATGCCTTCCTCCGTCGTCAAGCGCCTTCTGGCGCTCACCGACAGCGAGACCCGCGCCTATGTGAACGAACTTCTGAAATACCCCAAGGACAGCGCGGGCTCCATCATGACCATCGAGTTCGTCCGCTTCTTCCCCGAGATGACGGTGAAAGAGGCGTTCGACCATATCCGCGAGCAGGCGATCGACAAGGAGACCATCTATACCTGCTACGTCACCGACAGGGCGAACAAGCTCATCGGCATGGTGACGGCGAAGGACCTCATGTTGAGCGGGACGGATAAAAAGATCTCCGAGATCATGAAGGACAACGTCATCTACGTCCACACGCTCGACGACAAAGAGGAGGTCGCGCGGACCATCTCCGACTACGGCTTCCTCGCCATTCCCGTCGTCGACGAAGAGAGGCGGCTCGTCGGCATCGTCACCGTCGACGACGCCATGGAAGTCATCGAAGAGGAGAACACCGAGGATATCGAGGCGATGGCGGGCGTCCTGCACGAGAGCAAGCCCTACCTCAAGACGAGCGTATTTTCCATCTGGAAAAACCGTGCGCCGTGGCTTCTCATCCTTCTCATCAGTGCGACGTTTACGGGGCTCATTCTCAATAACTTTGAATCCATGCTCCCCACGGCGCTGCTCGCCTGCGTCCCCATGCTCATGGATACGGGCGGAAATTCGGGCTCGCAGACTTCCGTCACCGTCATCCGCTCTCTCGCCTTGGGAGAACTCACGACAAAGGACGCCGCAAGGGTGCTATGGAAGGAATTCCGCGTCTCCATTTTGCTCGCTGCGACGCTCTCCGTCGCCTGCTTCGCCAAGCTGCAGCTCATCGACAGGCTCCTGTTCGGGTTCGAGGGGTATGAAGTCGTTCCCTGCCTCATCGTCTCGCTCGCGCTCTTCTGCACCGTCATCATGGCGAAGTTCGTCGGGTGCATGCTCCCCATGCTCGTGAAGAAATGCCGCCTCGACCCCGCCGCCGTCGCCTCGCCCTTCATCACGACCATCGTCGACGCGCTCTCCCTCCTCATCTTTTGCGGCCTCTCCGCCGCCATTCTCCACGTCTGAAAAAGCGGGGGAGGGAAGGAGAGCAAAACTCTTGCAAATTGCAGCCGTATGCGGTATAATATCCGCGTATGGCTGTTTTTGTTTCTCATTCCGAAGAGGAGACCCTGCGCTTCGCGGAGCAATACGCGCGCTCGCTGCATGCGGGCGACGTCGTGCTCCTCGAGGGGGAAATGGGCGCGGGCAAGACGGTGTTCGCCAAGGGCGTCGCCCGCGGCTTGGGCATCGCATGCGAGGTCACGAGCCCCACGTATGCCTACATCAACAGCTATGAGGACAGGCTGTTTCACTTCGACTGTTACCGCGTCCCCTCCGAGGAGTACGCGGAACGGCTCGGCTTTGCGGAAGCCTTCGATTCGGGCGGGATCTGCCTCGTCGAATGGGGCGAGAAGATCCGCGGGCTGCTGCCCGAGCGTGCCGTGACCGTGCGCATCCGCAGGCGCTCGGAAGAGGAAAGGGAGATCGAATTTTGAAGTTTCTTGCCGTCGATACGAGCGGCGTCCACTTGGTCGTCGCAGCCTACCGCGACGGGGCGAGCGCCGTCAGAAGGAGCGAATGCGCCCTGCGCCATTCCGTCCTTCTCATGGACGAGATCGACGCCGCGCTCTCCGCGCTCTCGCTTGCCCCCGCCGACTGCGACTTTTTCGCCTGCGTCGCGGGTCCGGGGTCGTTCACGGGGATCCGGATCGGAATTGCCACGGTGAAGGGGCTGTGCCTCGCGCTCGGTCGCCCCGCGGTCGCCGTCACCTCCTTCGACGTGCTCGCATACGCTGAAGGGCGGGAGAAACTGCTCGCCCTTGTGGATGCGGGTCACGGCGCCTTCTACGCCTGCCCGTACGAGAACGGGCGCGCAGGCGAGGGGGCATACCGCACCGCGGAGGAAGTTGCGGAGCTTCAAAAAGAGTACCCTCCCGTCACGGAGGGGGACCCCGACGGGCTCGTTCGGGCGGTGCTCGCGCATGCGGAAGAGCAAATTCCCGCGGGCGAGCTGAAGGCGCTGTATCTTCGCAGGAGCGCCGCGGAGGAGGGAAGATGAACGGAAGGCTGTGGACAATGGACGATCTCGACGCCATCGCCGCGCTCGAACGGGATTGCTTTTCCGACCCTTGGTCCCGCCGCATGCTCGTCGAGAGCTTTCTCTCCGAGCGCTTCTTCGGCGTGGTGCTCGAGGAGGGCGGCGCCGTCGTGGGCTACGGCGGGCTGTCCGTCGCCGCCGACGAGGGGGAGATCGAGCTCGTCGCGGTGAACGAGATGTACCGCCGCTGCGGGAGGGGAAAACTCATCATGGACGACCTCGTCTCGCTTGCATGCGAGAGGGGGGTGAAGCGGCTGTACCTCGAAGTTCGCGTCTCCAATGCGCCCGCGCAGATGCTCTATCTCCGCTGCGGGTTCCGCGGGCTGTATGCCCGCTCGCGGTACTATCCCGACGGCGAGGACGCGCTCGTCATGGTGAGGGAATTCGATTGATCTCCTGCCTGCAGCGGGGGGAGGGCGAACCGCTCGTCTTTCTGCACGGATACCTCTCGCGGAAGGAGAGTTTCTCCCCCCAGATCGCATATTTTTCGAGATTTTACCGCGTCATCGCGCCCGATTTCCCGGGAATGGGGGACGCGGAGCCGCTCCCCTCGGCTTGGTCGGTGGGGGACTATGCGGACTGGACGGCGGAACTGCTCGCCCGCTGCGGCGCCGAGGGGGCGCGCGTGGTGGCGCATTCGTTCGGCGGCAGGGTCGCCGTGAAGCTGCTCGCGCGCGGAATGTTCTCCCGCGCCGTGCTCACGGGCTGTGCGGGCATCGTGCGGAAGCGGACGCTTCGCTACCGCCTGCGCGTGCGGACGTACTGGATCGTGAAGAAGTTCGCCCCCGCCTATGCCGAACGGGCATTCGGGAGCGCGGAATACAGGACGCTCTCCCCCGTCATGCGGGAGAGCTACAAGAAGATCGTCAATGAGGACCTTCGCGGGGAAGCGGAAAAGATTTCCCGCCCCGTCCTCTTCCTGCACGGCGGGAAGGACAGGACGGTCCCGCTCTCCTCAATCGAGGTCTACCTCGGGCGGGTGAGGGATTCCCGCCTCGTCCTCCTTCCCGACTGCGGGCACTTCGCCTTTTTGGACGACCCGCTCGCCTTCAATCTTGCGACAGAGGAGTTTCTGAAATGAGTTTCGGTACCGATTTCATCGTCTCCGCCGTGTGCGCCGCCGCGCTCACCGCGGCGCTGTGCATGCTGTGCGCCCGCCCCCTTCTCGGCATTCTGCAACAGGAGGGGTATTCGGGCTGCGCCCTTCTCCGCCATCTGTACGGAAAGGGGAACATGCAGCGCAAGCGGCTCTCCCTGCTTGCCCTGTCCCTCGCGCTCCTCACCGCGCTCTTTGCGCTGTGCTTTTCGTTTTTGCCCATGCCCTATCCGAACCTCGTCGCGCTCGCGCCCCATGTAGGGCTGTACGCGCTGTACATCGTGTCGGAAAGGAAATACGCCCTCAAGGTCCCGCTCTCGCCCACGCCCCGCCTTCTCCGCCTCGCCGTCTGCTCCGCCGTGCTCTGTGCGGGGGTCGGAACGGGAATGGCGTTCGGGCTCGCGGCGCTCTCGGTTTGGGCGAACGTCTTTTGGCTGTATCTTCTCCGCTTTGTGCCCTTCGCGCTGATGCCCCTCCTTCTGCCCCTTCTTCTCTGCGCCGCAAACGGCGTGATGAAGGGGTACGAAATCCCGCACGGGAAGAGGTTCGTCCGCCGCGCCGCCCGCGCTCTGTCTGCGAGCGGGTGCAAGAAGGTCGGCATCACGGGGAGCTTCGGCAAGACGAGCGTCAAGCACTATGCCGCGGCGATCCTCGGCGGGAAGTTCCGCGTGCAGATGACGCCCGCGTCGTACAACACGCCGCTCGGCATCGCGCGTGCGGTGAACGGGGGGCTCGACTGTGACATCTTCCTCGCCGAGATGGGTGCCCGCCGCAGGGGGGACATCGCCGAGCTGTGCGACCTCGTCCGCCCGACCGTGGGGGTCGTGACGGGCGTGTGCCCCCAACACCTCGAGACGTTCGGCTCCCTCGACGCCATCCGCGCGGAGAAGGGCGTGCTCGCCGCGCGCACGGAGAGAGCCGTTCTCGGCGCCTCCGCCGCGGACATGAGTGGGGCAAACGACCTCATCGAGGGGCGCGATTTCGCCGCGGAGGAGGTGGAACTCCGCACGGACGGCACCTCGTTCACCCTTCGGCTCGAGGGAAAGAGCGCGCGGGTCGAAGTCCCGCTCCTCGGTCGGCATGCGGCGGAGGACGTCGCCCTCGCCGCCGCGCTCTGCCGCATTCTCGGCATGGAGTTTGAAGAGATCGTAGCCGCCGTTCCCTCATTGAAGCCCGTCCCGCACCGCCTCGAATCGCTCGGGGGCGGGAGAGTTCACATTCTCGACGACTCGTACAATTCCAACCCCGAAGGCGCGAGGGACGCAATCGAGGTGCTCCGCCTCTTCGGGGGGAAGCGGGCGGTCGTCACGCCCGGGCTCGTCGAACTCGGCGAACTCGAGGAGAGGGCGAACGGGGAACTCGGCGCCTTGCTTGCGGGGCTCGACCTCGTCGTGCTCGTGGGGCAGACGCGCGTGCGGTGCGTCTCGAACGGCTACCTCTCGGCGGGGGGCGATGCGGAAAAGCTCGTCGTCGTGCCCACCCTTAGGGAGGCGCAGAGGGCGATCTCCGAGCGGCTCTCCGAGGGGGACGCCGTGCTGTTCCTCAACGACCTGCCCGACAAGTACCTGTGAAAAAGAGGCTAATTCGTTAGCCCGAAAATCATTCCGAACGAAACACCAAAGCGAAAAAAATCATTCGCGGAGGTGTTTTTTATGCGCAAGACAACGGTCGCCGTGTTCTTCGGCGGACGCTCCAACGAGCACGAGATCTCCGTCATTACGGGCATGCTCGCCGTCAACCTGCTGCGGGAGAGGTACCGCGTCGTTCCCGTCTACCTCCCGCGCGAGGGCGGCATGGCGACGGGGAAGATGCGCTCGGTATCCGACTTCGGGAAGGGGAAGAAGTTCCCCCGCGTCCGCCTCGACGGGGAACAGCTCGTGCGCGAGAGGGGACCGAGGCGCCCGATTGTTCTGGACGTCGCCCTCAACTGCTGCCACGGCGGAGCGGGCGAGGACGGCACGCTCGCCGCGCTCCTCGAATGGAACGGGGTAAAGAGCGCGTCGCCTGCCGCGGCTCCCTGCGCCCTCTTCATGGACAAGACGATCTCCAAGACGGCGGCGCGCGGGCTCGGCATTCCCGTCCTTCCCTCCCTCGACGTCCGCGAGGAGGAGTGGAGCGAGGACCCCGCCTCCGTCACGTCCCGCGTCCGCGCGCTCGGGTTTCCCGTCATCGTCAAGCCCGCTTCGCTCGGCTCGAGCATCGGCGTCAAGGTCGCGCGGGACGAGGAAGGGCTCGCCTCCGCGCTTTCGCTCGCCTTCCGCCTCGATGAGGGCGCCCTCGTCGAGCGGTACCTTCCCGGGAAGCGCGACCTCAACTGCGCCGCCTGCAGGGTGGGGGGGAAGGTGCAAATTTCCCCCGTCGAGGAGGCGTTCTCCGCGGAGGAGATCCTCACCTTTACGGAAAAATACGAGGGGAAGGAGTTGAGGCGCTCCGCCCTGCCCGCGAACATTCCCGTCTCCGTTGCCGAGGCGGTGCGCTCGGCGACCCGCCTCCTGTACGAGAGCTTCCACATGCGCGGCGTCGTGCGGGCGGATTTCCTGCTCGCCGAGGACAGGGTGTACTTCAACGAGCTCAACGTTGTGCCGGGGTCGCTCGCGTGCTACCTCTTCGGACCGAGCCTCTCGGACGCGCGCGACTTCCTCGTTTCCCTCGTCGAGGAGGGGAAAAAGCCCCCGCGGAAGAAGGAGATCGTCACGACGGACATTCTCTCCTCGCCCGTCTTTTTCCGCAAGGGCTGCAAGGGTCGGTGAGGGCATAAAAAAGGTCCGTACGGCATAGGTTAGCCCTATGGAACAGTACGGACAAACCGTGAACGAACTGTATGCGGCGCTCGGGAGCGGGGAGACGGGGCTCACCTCGGAGGAGGCGCTCCGCCGCCTCGCCTCGGACGGAAAGAATGAGCTCAAGGAGGGGAAGAAGCGGAGCAAGCTCGCGCTCTTTTTTTCGCAGTTCAAGGACCTCATGACCCTCATTCTCATCGCGGCGGCGTGCCTTTCGGGCGCGCTCGCCTTCGCCACGGGGGACAGGAGCGAGCTCGCGGACACGGCGATCCTCCTCGTCATCATCTTTTTGAACGCGCTCGTCGGATTTTTGCAGCAGTACCGCGCCGATACCGCCATCGAGAACCTGAAGAAGCTGTCCGTGTGCACGGCGAAGGCGGTGCGGGACGGGACGATCCGCACGGTGAATGCGGAGGAGCTCGCCGCGGGGGACGTCATCGAGCTCGAGGAGGGCGACCGCGTCCCCGCCGATTGCCGCATCATCTCCTCGCGCGATTTCCGCTGCGACGAATCGGCGCTCACGGGGGAGAGCAAGCCCGTGAAAAAGTACGACTGTATCGTCACGAAGCCGTCCCTCTCCGAGCGGAAAAACACCGCCTTTCTCGGCACCTTCTGCATGAAGGGGAGCGCGCGCTGTCTCGTCGTCGCGACGGGCATGCGCACCGAGATGGGCAAGATCGCCGACCTTCTGAAGGAGGGAAAACCGACGCCCTCGCCGCTCGACAGGACTGTCTCCAAGCTCGGCAAAGTCATCACCGCGGCGGTATTTGCCGTCGCGGCGGTGCTCTTCTTGGGAGGGCTGCTCGCGCACAGGGTCTCCTTTTTGCAGAGCGTCATGAACGCGGTCGCCGTGGCGGTCGCGGCGATCCCGGAGGGCATGGGCGCCGTCGTCACCGTCATCCTCGCGATGGGGGTGCGGCGCATGGCGAAGAGCCGCGCCGTCGTGCGGAAACTCGCCTCCGTCGAGGCGCTCGGGAGCTGTTCTGTCATCTGCTCGGACAAGACGGGCACCCTCACGCAGAACAAGATGACGGTGGAAGAGGTCATAACGGACTTCGGCTCTCCCGCCTCGGAGCCCGCCCGCGGGGAAATTCTTGCCTGCATGCGCGCGTGCAACACCGTCTCGGGGAAGAGGGGACGGTACCTCGGCGACCCCACCGAAGTCGCCCTCCTCGAATATGCCGACCGCTGCGGGTATTTCGAGACCTTCCGAAGGGAGGGCGGCACCCCCTTCTCCTCGGAGCGCAAGCGGATGAGTGTGCTCGTCCGCACGGGCGGAGATCTTCGCCTCTACGTCAAGGGCGGCGCTGACGTCGTGCTCCGCCTCTGCACGCGCTATCTTGCGGCGGACGGCGTCCGTGCCCTCTCCGACGAGGTGCGGGATAATATCCGCGCGCGCACGGAGAACTGTTCCCGCCGCGCCCTCCGCGTGCTCGCGTTTGCGTACGGCGAGGGGAAGGAGGAGAACCTCGTCTTTTTGGGGATCGCCGCCATGGCGGACCCGCCGAAGGAGGGCGCCCGCGAGGCAATTGCGGCATGCGCCCGCGCGGGGGTCAAGACGGTGATGATCACGGGCGATTCGCGCGAGACCGCCCTTGCCGTCGCGGCACGGCTCGGCATCGCTTCCCGCGAGGAAGAGGTCATCACGGGCGACGAAATTGACGCAATGGGGTCGGAATATTGCGAACGGGTGCAGGATTTCAGGGTGTATGCGCGCGTCTCGCCCCGCCACAAGTCGGAGATCGTGCACGCCCTCCGCGCGAAGGGGGAAGTTGTCGCGATGACGGGGGACGGCGTGAACGACGCGCCCGCCCTCCGCGCCGCGGACATCGGCGTTGCGATGGGCTCGGGCACCGACGTCACGAAAAACGCCGCCGATATGGTGATCGCCGACGACGACTTTTCCACGATGGTCCGCGCGGTCGAAGAGGGGCGGAATGTGTTCTTCAACATCAAAAAGACGATTTCCTTCTTCCTCTCGACTAACCTCGCCGAGGTGCTCTGCGTGCTCGCGGCTTCTCTCCTTCTCTGGCGGTACGACTTTCTCACCTCGACGCAGCTCCTCTGGGTGAATCTCATCACCGACTCCCTTCCCGTGCTCGCCCTCGGGGTGGAGCGGACGGAGAACGCGATGGCGCGTCCGCCCGTCTCGGACAGGGAGATCTTCTCGCGGGAGTCCCTTCTCCGCATCCTCTTCTTCGGGTGCGTGCAGACGGCAATCGTCCTCGGGCTCTTTTTGTACGGGCTCCGCAGGTGGGGGAACGCGGAGGCGAGCACCGCCGCCTTTCTCTCGCTCTCCTTCGTCGAGCTCTTCCACGGGTTCAACGTCCGCGCGGAGGACGGCGCCCGCGCGGGGCTGTTTTCCAACCGCGCCCTTCTTCTCACCGTCCTTGCGGGCACGGCGCTCAATCTTGCGCTCGCGCTCATTCCGCCGCTCCGCGCCTTCTTCGGGCTCGCGGCGCTCTCCGCGGGGCAGCTTGCGGCGGTCGGGCTCATCTCCCTCCTCATTCTGCCCGTGGGGGCGCTCTTCCGCCTCGCCGTGCGGGCGGGGGTCAGAAGGCGCAGAACTCGTATCCCGCTTCGCGGAAGGAGCGGATGATGGAGGGAAGCGCCTCTGCGGTGGCGCGGCGGTGCGCCGAATCGTGCAGGAGCAGCACGACGGTATCCTTTCCCCGCGCGGTGGAGAGGGAAGTTTTCAGGAGCGTTTCGGCGTCCGCTCCCGCGATCTCCTCGTCGCCGCAGACGGCATTCCACCCGACGACGCGGTACCCTTGCTCCCGCAGAAGGGCGGTCCTGCGGGAATTTCCCAGTCCCCCGGGGAAGCGGTAGACGCGCGGCGTGACCCCCGTGACCTTCCGCACCGTCTCGGCGCAGGCGGAGACGTCGCGGAGGAACGCCTCGTCCGAGGCATAGATCTCGCGGTAGACGTGCGTCTGCGAGTGGACGCCGACGGTGTGCCCCTCGCGCGCGATGCGGCGGAGGACTTCCTCCCGCCCGCCCACGCGGTCTCCCACGACGAAGAAGGTCGCCTTCACGCCCTCGTCGCGGAGCACGTCGAGCACCTGTCCCGTCACGACGGTGCTCGGACCGTCGTCGAAGGTGAGGAAGATGCGCTTCTGTTCCGCCGCGAACGTGAAGGCGGGCACCGCCGTCATCCGCGCCCCGAGGTGGGCGAGGAGCAGAAGGAGCGCGACGAAGAATACGGCAAGGGGGATGTACTTTCTCTGCATACCTTGAGTTTGCCGAAATGAGAAAAAATTATTTACAGAGGTATCTTTACAACCGAATTTGTTTGTGCTATAATGGGCGCATGCAAAACTTCAACGATATTTACGGCAACTCTGTCTCTTCCCTCGAATGCCGCCGCCGCGAAACGGAGGCATTCTTCCGCCGCCGCTACCGCGCCGTGCCCGACCGCTGGTTCTCCTCGCCGGGGCGCGCCGAGGTCGTCGGCAACCACACCGACCACAACCTCGGAAAGGTGCTCGTCTCCGCCGTCTCGTGCGACATTCTGTGCGCCGTCTCGCCGCGGAAGGACGACATCGTCGAGATCGCCTCTTCGGACTTCCGCTGCGTGCGGATCCACCTTGGCGACCTCTCGCCCAACCCGCGCGAGAGGGGGAAATCCGCCGCCTTCGTGCGCGGCGTGTTCGCATTTTTGAAGGAGCGCGGCTGCCCTGTCGGCGGGTTCAACGCCGTCACGCAGAGCAACATCTTCCGCGGGGCGGGGGTCTCCTCGTCGGCGGCATTCGCCGTGCTCGTCGCGGAGATCGTGAACCGGCTCTATGCGGGCGGAACGCTCACCGACGTGGACAAGGCGCGCGCCGCCCAGTTTGCGGAAAACGTGTATTTCGGCAAGCCTTGCGGCCTGCTCGACCAGATGGGGGTCGCCCGCGGGGGGCTGTCGAAAATCGACTTCCGCGACCCCACCGCACCTCTCTGCGAGAGCGTGCCCGCCCCGCGCGACTACACCCTCGTGCTCACGAACACGGGCGGCTCGCATGCCAACCTCACGGCGCACTATGCCGCCATCAAGGACGAGATGGGCAAGGTCGCCGCGCACTTCGGCAAGACGTATCTGCGCGAGGTAAACAGGGAGGACGTGCTCGGGGAGATCAACCCGCTCCGCGCCTCGCTCGGGGAGCGCGCCGTTCTCCGCGCCCTGCACTTCTTCGAGGAAAACGACCGCGTGGATGCCGCGGCGGATGCGCTCCGCAGGGGGGATTCCGCCCGCTTCTTGGAACAGGTCCGCGCGAGCGGCGAGAGCAGCCTCAAGTGGCTCCAGAACTGTTCCGTCCCGGGCAAGACCTTCCAGCCCTTCGTGCTCGCGCTCAAGCTCTCGGAATCGCTCTTGAAGGAGGGCGCGTTCCGCATGATGGGCGGCGGCTTCACGGGCACCGTGCTCGCCTTCTGCAAGCGCGGGACGGAGCATGAATACGGCGAGGGCATGGCGCGCGTGTTCGGCGAACACAGCGTGTTCTACACCGATATGCGCCCCGTTGGAACGGTGGAGCTCGAATTCTGACCGCTCGGTCACATGGGGGAAAACATATGATAACGGAAAAATTCGGAAAAACGGCGGACGGGCGCGAGGTGCTCGCGTTCACGCTCTCGGACGGAAGCTCTTCGGCGACCGTCCTCAACTACGGGGGGATCCTGCAGAGCCTCGTCGTGCCGGACAGAAACGGCTATCCCGTCGACGTCGTGCTCGGATACTGCGATGTTGCGGGATACGAGCGGAACGGCGGCTATCTCGGCGCGCTCATCGGCAGGTTCGGAAACCGCATCGGGGAGGGCAAGCTCGTCATCGGCGGCAAGCGGTACGAGCTCTTCCGCAACGACCGCGGCAATCACCTGCACGGCGGGAAGGAGGGCTTCAACCGCAAGATCTGGGCGCATGAGACGGACGGCGACGCGCTCGTTCTGCGCCTTCTCTCGCCCGACGGGGAGGAGAACTACCCCGGCAATCTCTCCGTCGAGGTCCGCTATACCTTCAAGGGCGGCGAGCTCGGCATCTCGTACCGCGCGACGACGGACAGGACGACCGCCGTCAACCTCACCAATCACGCCTACTTCAACCTGAACGGCGAGGGGCACGGGGACATTCTCTCCCATGTGCTCACCCTCGACAGCGACATGATCACGCCCACCAACGACACGATGATCCCCGAGGGGGGATACCGCATGACGGAGGGGACGGCGTTCGACTTCCGCACGCCCAAGCCCATCGGGCAGGACATCGGGGCGGAGGACATCGACCTCCGCCGCGGCGGCGGCTATGACCATTGCTACGTCCTCAAGAACAGGTGCGGCGAGTTTGTCCGCTACGCCACGGTGAAGGGTCCCGCGTCGGGCATCGTCATGACGTGCTTCACCGATATGCCCGCCGTGCAGTTCTATGCGGGGAACGGGCTCGATCAGGTGGGAAAGAGCGGTTACTACGGCAAGCGCGCCGGGTTCTGCCTCGAGACGCAGGCGATCCCCAACAACGTCAACGTGCCCGAATACGCCGAGCGGGGGAGTTCCATCCTTTCCCCCGGCGAGGTCTATTCCTTCCGCGCCGCCTACCGCTTCGGCACCTTCAAGGAATAGGGCGCCCTGTTTTGAAGAGAAAAGGTCGGGAGTTTTGCTCCCGACCTTTTGTCTTGTTAAAAGACAACCTCCCGCTATGCGGGAGGGAAAAGGGAGCGGAAGCGTTGCAAAGAAAAACCTCCGATGATAC
>CANQAX010000033.1 GCA_947589235.1 uncultured Clostridia bacterium | reverse complement strand
AAATAATAATCCCCGCGTAAAACGCGGGGTATTTCATTTTCGGGCATAGCCCTAATCGTTATAGGCGGCGCACAAGTGCGTATAGTATTGACCTGCCAGTCACGCATTTGTTACTTGCTATCCGTGAACGGGCTTTTGTCCTTGCCCACCCCTTGGAGGGGTGGGTGGCACGAGCAACGCGAGTGACGGAAGGGGTGTCCCTCAATCGGAACAACACCCCCTCATACCGACGACCGAAGGGAGGAGTGTATCTTATGGGAAGATTCACTCGGTCGCTTCGCGCCCTCGGAATGAGGATGGAGAAAAAGCTCTACCCTTCTTTGTGGGGCAGCCCAGAAATCTTCCCTCCCTTCATTGCTCTATTCGTCTTTCATTTTCTCTGTTCATCGGCAAAGCCTCTCTTGAACCACGCGACTATCGCGTGGTTTTCTTTAGACCAAGAAAAGGCAACGGAATATCCGTTGCCTTTTCCCTTTCATGAAAGAAACAGTGGGAGTCACATGACCTTCATGCCGTTCAGGGGCTTTACCGTGACGCTGCCGCTCCAGAGCGTCTTGTCGCCATAAGAAACGGCGACGAATATCTCGATTGCGTTCTTTGTATCGTCGCCGACAAAATGCAGGTCCGAAACGCGAAGGTTGCCATAGGAGGTGCCAGCAAAGAGTAGCTCGGACTTCGTCTCTTCGCCGTCTTCTTTGTGCTCCATGACGATTTTTCCCTCATCGTTGACGGAAAACACGTAGCCCTTGTTGGCGCTGTCGATGTCGAAAGTTACGTTATCAGAGTTTATCGTGACGCTGTGCGCAACGCGGAGCTGTCCCTGCAAATTGTCGAGCGCCTCGCTGCCGAGGATCTCGGCTTGTGCGACTTCTCGCATTGTGACGGTAGAACTAAGAATAGCCGACGTCATAACCGTCACCATGATCGACACGAATCCGAGAAGCAACACGGAGATCAACATTTCCGTAAGCGTAAAACCTTTTTTGTTGCGTAATTTTTTCATGGCGTGCCTCCGTTGTGATAGACGGAAAGCCCGTCCTGCGTTAAATACTCCACGTCAACGCTGCTTGTTCCGTCGCTGCCCTCGTATTGCAGGTTCCCTTTCGACTTTGTCGTATTGTCGGATTCTTCCATTTTTTCAAGCGTGCCAACGGCTTCGTAGAACAATTCGTCCTGCTTTTGCGCGGAAAGGTTGATATTCATCGAAGCGGTGTACATAGCCGCGAAAATTCCCGCCGCAAGTGCAATGATGAGGATCGCGACAAGGATCTCGACAAGCGTTTCGCCCCGTTTTGACGCTAATTTTTTACCTATAAATTTCATACTCTTACACCTCACTATGCGTTCCTTTCCACAACATACTTCGCGCTGTTCGTATAAAAGTTCAGATGCCTCTTGAAAATGTTGTTGTCTTTGGCGTCGCTCATATATCTGTCCTCAGCAAATTCGGCATTGACTTCCAACGTCATCTGATAGTTTCGAGCGGAGCCGCTGACATGATAGAGGCGGAAAGAAAACGAGTTGCCCGCCGCATTGACGATGACGCAGACTTTTCCCATGCCGTTGTCCGCTTCCAGATAAAATTCCATGGCTTCCCAATTAGTGGTGTTTAACGAAAACATCATGAGATTTTTCTTAAAAACGTCATCTGCCAGAAAGAGATCCTGCTTGCCTGTACCCTGATACGTTATAATTATCTCGTCCGTGGACGTGGGAACGTCGGTGGTCTTGCCCGCATACACGATCGTAAGCCCTTTCAGCCTGTCTAATATCAGGTTGCCCGCCGAGATGACCGAAAGGTACGCCTGCTGATCTTCCTTTTCATGGGTGTATCGCCCCGCGTTGGACGCCGCCATGGTGAGCGAGATCGTCCCCGAAAGCGCGGCGATCAGAAAGACGAGAAGCGCAATGAGCATTGTGGCGCCGCGGGTGTTCCGCTTTATTTTGTGCATACAACTTTCCCGCATGGTCTACTCCACCTCCTGCACATGGAAATATCCGTCATAAACAAGTTCGGCGTCGTTCGTATCGAAAACAAAATCGCCGTAGCCGACCGCGCTTTTGAATGCATTTTCTTCCACAGTGAAGTTCGCGTCAGCATTGGACAACGCTCCGTCCGAACCGGACTGGGTAAGATAGCCACTCCTGAATAATCCGTTGGAAACATACCATCCGTAGTAGTCCCAATTGAGGTATCTGCTTTCTCCTTCATTTGCGCCGCCGATACGGTCGATGTTGGCGTATCCATTTGTCGGGCTGTATTTGCTGTTGTAATACGGTGCGCCGGTAAAGGTAACTGTTGTGTCGTCCACGGTAACTTTCGTCATTCCGGCAACGCCCGTTCCGAATGCCGTTTCCGCAAGAGGTGTATCATCCGCTTTTTGAGACGCCCACCAGATATCTTCGGGGTTTGTGACCGAATTTTTTATTGTAATATCCCACCTCGACAGTTTGGCCGTTGTGCCGCTAAACTCAAACTCCAGTTCATGGACCGCAGCCGCGTCGATGAAGCGTTGATATCCGTCGTCAGTCCTCTTGAAGTACACACAATAGAACCCGCCGAAAGAGGCGGCAAATAGGCTCTCTATGTTCGTTGCGCTATTGTCGTTCCAATCGCCCCAAAACTCGGTGTTGCCGCTCGGCATCGGGAAAGGATAGACATCTGATCTAACCCCATCCAAACCCGGTTCTGCGTCTGTCGGAAGTAAGAACGTCGGCACTCCGCTATTGTCTTTATTCCGCCATTGCAAGGTGCGGGTGACGTTTACCCACCCCGTCAATTCGCTTTCAAGTTGGTCCGCAGTGACGGCGATACCGCTATTTTGGTTGTTCAGCGAAAACACATCGCCCGCGGTGCGCATAAAGCGCGCTTCGGTGTTAAGCGTGATGGGAACGTTGATTTCGTCTTGCACGAGGTAATAGTTGCTTGTATCGCCCTCGAAAGTACCGTAGGCGATGGGCGGAAGAATTTCCCACACGGAGGCAGAATAGCAGTTTTTCACTTCGACCGTTGCGCCGTTCGTCTGTGCGATGGGTCCGACGCCCTCACCGACGACCGTTGCGCCGTTCGTCTGCGCGATGAGTCCGCCGCCCACCATCGTCTGACGCTGTATATGTCCCGCGGAAAAACTGTTCTCTATTGTCAGCGTTCCGTTGAGAGGGGAGGTGTACTCTGCCTCCCACCAGGACTGGATAAACGTGCCATCGAGCCAATAGTTTCCGCGAAGGTTAACGTGGTACGTAAAGGGTACATCTGCCACGGCGCCCACAAGTCCGCCCGAATAGTAGCCGGCAAGTTGGCATGCGGCATAGGAATTTTCGATCGTCACGTTTCCCATTGCAATGCCGACGAGCCCGCCGGCATAAACGCATTGAGCCATTGCTCCGTAGTAGTACGAATTGATTTGGGTGGACGCGCTGCAATTTGTAAACTTCGTCGTTCCGCCTTTGGTACCGACGGCAATTCCGACAAGTCCGCCGGCAACGCTGCCGCTGATATACCTTGTCGCCATTACAGAGGGCACCCATTCTTCAGGTTTGTAACTTTCGGCATTGAACGGCTCTTGCTTGAAATTCTGCGCCCCGTCGTTGTAGCAATGAACGTTTGTAAACGTGCAGTTTTCGGCGACGCCGAACAGACCGCCGGATACGGAGTTGTTCCACTCGACATTGATATCGGTGATTTTGCCTTTTTTGTCCGTCTTGATAAAGTCCGCTTTGTAACTGATCTTCCAGATCTTGGGGTTGACAATGTCGAGATTTTCGACGGTGATATTTTTTGCGTATTCGATAAATCCGCCCCTTGCCCAGTCGGCGCCGCCGGTCTGCACGTTTTTGATGGCGTAACGGCCCGTCTTTTTCCCCGAAATGTCCGTCTTTGTCCCCGAAATGGTAAAGCCTTCACGTCCGTCGCCCTTTCCGTCTGCATAGGGGATCTGAGCGATATATAAGGTATCGCTGTTGGCGGCAACCGACCAATCGCTCCTTACGGACGGATTTTTGTCGATAAGCGCATAGCGGACGTTAACGAGTTTTTCATAGAACTGCTGCACGTCGATATCGTGATAGAGTTGCGCCCGAGTGACGTTGTTGTCCGTTTCAAAGATATATTTGAGGTTTTTCAAGTCGCGCACGGACGCGAGAGCAATTTCACTTTCGTCTTTGCTGCTGGACGAATAAAAGTACGGGTTTGCCGGCTGCGAAGTTACCGTGACGGAAGCATAATTGTCGTCCTCGACATAGTAGCTGCAGAAACCGTCTTTTGTGGTTTGGGTTTCATATCCGCCATGATCATTCTCTTTGAGCACATACAACTTCACTTGGAGTTCCATCTTTTGGTTGGGCGCGACGTAGTCGGTGACTTTCTTGGTATCATCATCGAGTTTTAATGCCAATTCGGGAGAAACGTCATAGAGGTCTGCGTCTATGCCGAAGGAGATGTAGGGATTGAAACGTTTGTTCAGCCAATTGTCGAGGCTTTCCCTCGGATAAAGCACTTTGTCCGCCACAGTAACGTATTGAGGACTTGTGTTGCGGTACAACATTTGCTTGACTTTCACATTGTCGTAATCAACCGACGGAATAACCATGCTGTCGATGACAAAACGCAGTTTTCCCTCATTTTGTTGGATCTTTTGAAGCGTAAGCTGGTATGCAGTCTCCGGCGCGATCGTTTGGCTGGCTGTTGATCTGGGATCTACTTTAACGCTATCCGCCGTGTATTCGTCCGCAATAAGCCCTTCGGCATAGATGAGAAGAGAATCATACTTGGCAGGATCTTCCGTTGGCAAAAGGGCATACACTTCGAGCCCGAGGGGTCTGTTGAGAAGTTCCGGATCGGGACTGTTCTTCATTGTGAGTTCGAGATATTTTTCGTCGTCGTCTCCCCATGTTATCGCAAAGTCCGGCAAACCTATTGTACGCTCCGGCGCGGGTGCACCGTAGCCGCGGTACAATCCGATCATGTGCTCTTGAAGAAAGGCTTCCGTCGCCGTGGGGAACAGCGCCGATATATTAAATACGCTTTCGGCGTAATACACTTCCAGCACATCCGCGGTTTTGGGATCGTAGATTACGACGATCTTCCCGTTTTGCAGGAGTTCGACGTCGGTAATCGCGCCCGAGAGCAGCAGCTTTCCTTTTGCGCCGTTTTCGCCGAAGTTGGTGATGTATTTGACGGACTTGTTGCCCTCGTCGGTCGTAATTTCGACGTTTTGCGCCGCCGCGTTGAGATTTGAGTAGGAAGAATCCGCCGCCGTGCCGGCATCTTTCATGCCGTAAAGTTTGCTCTGCACCGCTACGGCAACGGAGCGGGCATAGCCGTCCATGGTTGCAAGTTTGATACTTTGCGATTCCGCAAGGATATTCGGCATGGCAATTCCAAGCATAATGGTCATGATCATCACGACGACAAGGACTTCCGCAAGCGAGATCCCGCGCCTGTTTTTCAACTTTTGAAAGAGTTTCATGATACCCTCCGCCGTTCCGTAAAAGTATTTCTATGCACATTCAAGATCCGATCAATGTCCATAGAATAGTTTATTCTGCGTAACTGTTTATA
The DNA here is from genome assembly GCA_947589235.1 of uncultured Clostridia bacterium. GTDB lineage: Bacteria > Bacillota > Clostridia > Christensenellales > Borkfalkiaceae > Gallimonas. Next base: position 8,487 of record CANQAX010000033.1, on the reverse strand, counting down.
TTTATTTTACCTCATATTATATGGAAAGTCAAACGGATTTCGACTTTATCCGCAAGTTCCTTGCGGATTTTTCTTCTCTTCGCCCCATGAGAGCAAAATTTCCATGTACAAAAGGCGGTTTTGTTACAGAGAATAAACTATTCTGCGTACTTTTTTGTTTCCGTAATTTTTCGATATTGCTTGAAATAGCAGCCCCACCCCCTGCCCCCTCCCCGCAAACGGGGAGGGGGGTAGGGGGGAAGCTCCGTGTACCGCATTCATGATTCGGTAGGGGGGTGGACAGAGAGAGGGAAAACCTCATACCGAGCCCTGAAGGGGCGAGTGTATCTGTGCGCATAAGATTCGCTCGGCTCCTTGCGGAGCATACTTCGCCTACGGCTCGTGCCGCCAAAGGCGGAGCGGAATGAGGTGTCCCTGCCCCCTCCCGCGACAGGAGCGCGGAAGGCGCGACGGGGATTCGGCGGTCCCTGCCGTCGAATCGCCCGAAGGGCGGGTGGGCATGTGTTCCGCTTTTTCGTCTGTCCTACGGGTCATTCTGAACCTGCCGCTGCCCTTGCGGCGGGTGAAGAATCCCGAACATGAAAATTCGGACTTCGTTTATCGGGATTCTTCGCTACGCTCAGAATGACGCGGAAAATAAGCCTCAAATACGCCGTCACGGCGTACAATAGTGTCATGTCGCCCCGCCGCGAGGCGGCACGAGCGCCCTGCGCGAAGTAGCGAAGCGTAGCGTAGTCGAGACATCTCAACCTTATTAACAAAGTCGAGACCACTCTGCATTATTGAGCATAGATTTCTCGACGTTGCTCGAAATGACAGTCATTCGCAGTTCGCTCGCGTTAAGCCTTCTCCCGCGGGGGGGGGAATCACACAAACAATACAGTCACACATGCGCATGTGCGCACATCGGAATCCAAATAAGGCATGCAAAATCGTGGGCGAAAAAACTCCCCGATAGCCGTGGTGTCGCAAACACAGGCGGCATACAAAATTCGGGGGCGAATGCCCCCGAGCGATATGACATCGATTCGATTTTTTGCAAAGAGCGCCGTTCCGTCCGTTGAGACTTCAACCCCGTTTCAAACCTTGTTCCGCTCGCCGAAGATGGCGGTGCCGAGGCGGAGCATGTTCGAGCCGCATTCGAGGCACAACTCCCAATCCCCGCTCATTCCCATCGAGAGGAAGCGGACGTCTCCGTCGAGGTCGCGCGCCCGCTCGAAGAGCCCGCGCATCTGCGTCGCAAGCGCTTTGAGGAGGACGATATCCTCGGAGAGGGGGAGCATCGCCATGAACCCGCGCACGCGCAGCCCTTCCCGCCCGCGGAGCCGCAGAAAGGCGTCCCACGCGAGCTCGGGGGGATAGCCGCCCTTGCTCTCCTCGCAGCCGACGTTCACCTGAACGAGGACGTCGCTCGCCCTTCCCGCCCGCACGGAGAGCCGCGCGATTTCATCCGCAACCTCATCTCGGTCGGCGGAGTGGATGAGGTCGCATTTCCCGATGAGGTACTTCACCTTGTTCGTCTGAAGGTGCCCGATGAAGTGCCGCTCGGCGCCCCGCACGAGGTCGAACTTGTCGCGGAACTCCTGCACCTTGTTCTCGCCTATCGCGGAGATGCCCGCCCCGATGGCGCGGTTGATCTCCTCGGGCGTCCTCGTCTTGGTCGCTGCGACGAGCAGGACGTCCTCGCCGAACGCGTTTTTTTCGGTCCGCTTCAAGAGGGCGGGTACGGCTTCTTCGATCATATTCTCCTCCTCGGGAAATGTTCTTCCCGCACCTCAAAGAGAGATAAAATAGGTCAATGGGGTCGGAAAAATGCCTGTTTGTTACGGATAAGTTGCCGTATTTGTTTGAGAAACGGGGGGGATTCCTCTCGCCCCGTCGTACGCTACTATTGCTTCCTGCCGCAGCCGCGGAACGCCGCAACGGCAATGAACACCGCGCATGCGGCGCCGACGCAGACCGTCAACACCCAGAACACCGTGTCGTGCGGGCTCCCGCTCCCCGTGTAGGTGAGGAGGGTGCCGCCGACGTCGAACAGCGTATGGAGAAGAACGGAGAGCCAGATGTTTTCCGTCCTGTCATAGACGACGGCGAACATCGCGCCGAGAAGGAAGGTATACCCGACCTGCATGAGGGTGGGACCCACTCCCGCGCCTTCCAAGAGGTTGACAAGGTGCCACAGCCCGAACACGGCGGAGGAGAGGAGCACGGCATACACGTCTCCGAACCTCTTCTTTTTGAATACGTCGCGGAGGGCGCGGTGCAGGAGCCCGCGGAAGAGGAGCTCCTCCGTTACCCCGATGGTGAGGCAGAGAAAGAGAAAGAGCGGAATGCGTTCGGGGTGCGTGACGGACGCGCTCCCCGAGGCGAGCGCCGAAAACGGAAAGTTGACGACGGCGACGCACAGCGGGAGAAGGCAGAAGAGAAGGGACTTCGGCAGGGTGCGGAGGGGAAAGCGGAGCGCGGCGCCGTCTCTCCGCAGAAAGAACAGAAGGAGGAGAAAGACGGCAAGCGCCGTCCGCGTCAGCGCGCCGAGGAGCATGGCGTTCTCGCTTTTCTCGGGCAGAAGGACGACGTCGGGCAGCGTAAAGACGAGGGCGCTCAAGAACGCGATAGCGAGCGCCAGCCCGTATGCGGCGTTACGGAGCCTGTTCATTCGAGCCCTCCCCGCGCCGCTCCCTCTTCCGCTTGATGAGGCGGGGAAGGATGAGGAGCGCTATCCCCGCGAGCACGAACAGAATGGAAATGATCTGCGACGGCGTCAAAAAGGGGATGCCGAGCGTCCCGCGCGGGTCGTCCCGTGCGAACTCGATGGCGAACCGCCACACGCCGTATGCGATGAGATAGATCTGCGGAATGATCTTGCAGTCCTTCTTGAGGAGCAGCCACACCAGAACGCCGAAGAGCGCAAAGAGGAACAGCGACTCGAAGAGTTGGGTGGGGAGCCGCTTCTCCCACACCCCGTGGACGAGCATGGGGAGCCCGAGCGCCTCCGAGCGAATTCCGTAGCAGCACCCGTCGAGCAGGCAGCCGATCCGCCCGAACGCGTGCGCGATGACGACGCAGGGCACGCAACAGCAGACGAAATCCATGAACCGCGCGATGTGCGAGCGGTCGCGGAACACGAAGTGCCCGATGGAAAAGTACAGAAGAAAGAAGAAGCAGAGCCCGCCCAAAAGCCCTCCGAGGAAGGTCATGCCCTTCCATTCCCACACGCCGCTGTCGAGGAAGTTGTAGAAGCTCTGGAAGAGGGTCGCCGAGAAGAATCCGAGCATGACGGAACACACCACGACGATGAGGAAGAAGTTGAACTGTTTCCCGGGCAGCTTCTTCCTGTCGCAGAGGATGCGGAAGATGATGATTGCGGCGAACACGCCCACGCAGATCATGACCATGTAGAGGTCGATGCCCCAGAATTCCACATTCGGCAACATACGAAAATTATAGCAGAGACGGCGCCCCGTGTCAAGCAATCACGGGAAAAGGCGGAAATTCCGTCGCGCGCGCCCCGCATGCTTGACATTTTATATCCGTTCTGTTACAATACAAAACAAAAACGGAGGACGACATGTTCCGTACGCAGGGTGAAGTAAAGCGATATCTTTGGGGCGGGAATGCCCTGTATCGCCTGTTCGGCAAGGGCGAGGGGGGAGCCGCCGAGAGCTGGGAGCTCTCCGTGCACCCCGACGGCGTGAGCAGGGTCGGCGGGGAGCTCCTCACCGACTATCTCGCGCGGGATCCGCAGGCGGTGGACGCCGAGGGGAGCCCGCTCCCCGTGCTCATCAAGTACATCGACGCCGCGCGCGACCTGTCCGTTCAGGTCCACCCCGACGACACCTATGCCCGCCGCGTCGAGAACGACAACGGCAAGACGGAGCTCTGGTACATCGTCTCGGCGGAGGAGGGCGCGGGCATTCTGTGCGGGTTCCGCCGCGACGTCACGCCCGAGGAGCTTGTACAAAAGGCGAAGGACGGCACGGTGGAAGAGCTTTTGAACTTCATTCCCGTCAAGGCGGGGGACGCCTTCCTCATCGAGGCGGGCACGGTGCACGCCATCCGTTCGGGGTGCGTCGTGTGCGAGATACAGGAGAGCAGCAACGTCACCTACCGCATTTACGACTACAAGCGGAAGGACGCGGAGGGCAGGGAGCGCCCGCTCCACCTCGAGCGCGCGCTCGACGTCATCAACTTCAAGCGGTTCGAGGATCATACCAATGGCGGGGCGGCGGAAGCGGTCGAGGGCGGGAGCATGCGGCTCGTCGCCTCGTGCGAGCATTTCCGCGTGCGCGAGCTGTGCCTTGCGGGGACATACCGCGAACAAAACGGCGCCTCGTTCACTGCGGTCAACATTCTCGAGGGGAAGGGGACCGCGAACGGCGAGCCCTTCTCGGCGGGGGATACCTTCTTCGTCCCGCGTGGGGAGACGTTCGAGCTCTCGGGCGAGGCGAAGGCGATCCTCACCGACTGCGAGAAAAAATACTACGCGGGCATCGACCTCGGCGGAACCTTCGTCAAGTGCGGAATTACCGACCGAAAGGGAAAAATTCTCCTGAAGGACAGCTTCCCCACGGGGCGGGAGCGCCCGCATGAAGAGATCGCCGCGGACATGGCGGCGTGCGTCTTAAAGCTGTCGGAGAAGCTCGGCGTGAAGGTCGAGGCGGCGGGCATCGGCTCGCCCGGCACGGTGGACAGCGCGCGCGGGGTCATCGTGTACAGCAACAACATCAAGTGGAAGGACGTCCCGCTCGGCGGGGCGGTCGAACGGGCGCTCGGCGTGCCCGTGTTCGTCACCAACGACGCCAATGCCGCCGCGCTCGGCGAGTGCCGCTGCGGCGCGGGTTCGGACTATTCCGACGTCGTCCTCGTCACCCTCGGAACGGGCGTCGGGGGCGGGATCGTGCTCGGCGGGAAGCTCTTCGAGGGGGGCAAGTCCGCGGGCGCGGAGATCGGGCACACCGTCATCCGCATGGGCGGGGAGAGGTGCACCTGCGGCAGGCGGGGCTGTCTCGAGGCGTATGCCTCGGCGACGGCGCTCGTCCGCGACACCGTCCGCGCCATGAAGAAGCACCCCGAGAGCCTCATGAACGAGATCGCGGGCGGGAAGGAGCCGGACGGCAGAACGGCGTTTCTCGCGCTCGAGCGGGGGGACAGGACCGCCCGCCGCGTCGTGAACGGGTACATCCGCGCCCTCGCGGAGGGGCTTGCGAACCTCGCAAACGTGTTCCGTCCCCAAGCCATTCTGCTCGGTGGAGGGATCTGCGGCGCGGGGGACGCCCTTCTCGTCCCGCTCCGCCGCCGCTTCAACGCTCTCCTCTACGGGGGGTCGGACTATGCGCCCGTCCTTCTCAAGACCGCCACGCTCGGCAACGACGCGGGGCTGTGCGGCGCGGCAATGTTCGCCGCCGACCGCATGTGACCGCGTCGGGCGATTTCCTTGACAGCGGCGGGGTTTTTCTGTAAAATAGACGTATGGTGATTTTAGGGCTCGACCCCGGTTACGGCACGATGGGCTACGGGGTCATCGAAAAGGACGCCCGCGGGAACTGTTCCGCGGTCGATTACGGCGTCGTCAAGACGCCCGCATCCGAGAACTTCGCGGTCCGCCTGTGCATTCTCGAGGAGGGGGTGAACGCGCTCTTCGACCGCTTTCATCCCGAGGAAGCCGCGATGGAGGAGCTGTTCTTCTCCAAGAACGTGACGACGGGCATCGCGGTCGCGCATGCGCGCGGGGTCATGCTCCTCACCTGCAACAAGCGGTGCGGAAGGATCTTCGAGTACACGCCCAACCAGATCAAGCAGGCGGTCACGGGGTACGGCGGCGCGGACAAGGGGCAGATGCAGCGCGTGATCGCTTCCCTTCTCCGCCTTCGCTCCGTTCCCCGCCCCGACGACGCGGCGGATGCCCTCGCGGTCGCCCTGTGCCATGCGTTCACCAACCGGTTTTCCGGCATGTTCGGCATTCAATAATGAGCAGGAGGAGCGGTTTTTTGCCGCATATCGTATGATCGGCTATCTCAAGGGAAGAGTCAAATATCTCGCGCCCGACTATGTTCTTCTCGAAGTCAACGGCGTCGGGTATGAAGTCGTGTGCTCGGGGGCGGCGTTCTCGCGCCTCTCGGGCGTCCGCGCGGGGGAAGAGGGGGAAGTGTACACCTATCTCCGCGTGCAGGAGGACGGGGTCTCCCTGTTCGGGTTTGCGGACATCAAGGAGAAGGAGCTCTTCCTCCGCCTCACATCCGTGCAGGGCGTGGGCGCCAAGCTCGCGCTCGCCATTCTCTCCGCCATGCGCCCTTCCGACGTCTCCGAAGCCATCGCGACCGCCGATTCCAAGCGGCTCTCCGCGGTGAAGGGGGTCGGGAAGAAGACGGCGGAGCGCATCATCTTGGAACTGCACGGGCAGATCTCGGCGGACGAGCTGCTCGGCGCGGAGAACGTCGGCGGAAGGTCCTCTGCGCCCGTCTCCTCGGAGGACGACGACGCGGTCGCCGCCCTCATGAACCTCGGCTTCACGCGGCAGGAGAGCGTGCAGGCGGTCTCGCGGGCGCGCGCAAAGGGCGCCTCGACCGCAGAGGAGATCCTTGCGCTCGCCCTCCGCGGCATGTAAGGGAACACCAAGGGAGAAAGCGGTATGTTTGATGAAGAATTCGGGGGCGGCATGCTCCTGTCGAGCAGCAAGACCGACTACGACGCCGAGGAAAACGCCCTCCGTCCCAAGACGCTCGAGGAGTACGTCGGGCAGGACAAGGTGAAGGAAAACCTCACCGTGTATATGAACGCGGCGAAGAGCCGCGGGGACGCGCTCGACCATGTCCTCCTGTACGGTCCGCCCGGGCTCGGCAAGACGACGCTCGCCCACATCATCGCATCGACTATGGGCTCGCAGATCAAGGTGACGTCCGGTCCCGCCATCGAGCGGCAGGGGGATCTTGCCGCCATTCTGACTAACCTCAACGAGGGGGACGTGCTGTTCATCGACGAGATCCACCGCCTCAGCCACACCGTGGAGGAGCTCCTCTATTCCGCCATGGAGGACTATGCCCTCGACCTCATCATGGGGAAGGGACCCTCGGCGCGGAATGTCCGCTTTGCGCTCCGCCCCTTCACGCTCGTCGGGGCGACGACCCGCAAGGGCATGTTGAGCGCGCCGCTCCGCGACCGCTTTGGGATCGAGTTCCGCCTCGACATGTACACGCCCTCCGAACTTCAGCGCATCATCGACCGCTCCGCCCGCACGCTCGGGATCTCCGTCGAAGAGGACGGGAGCTATGAAATTGCCCGCCGCTCGCGCGGAACGCCCCGCATTGCGAACAGGCTTCTAAAGCGCGTGCGCGACTTTTCCGCCGTGGAGGGGAGCGAGACCGTCACCCTCGGGGATGCGCGCCGCGCCCTCGCCCGCATGGAGATCGACGAACTCGGGCTGGACGGGACGGACCGCGCCTTTCTCCGCGCCCTCATCGAGGTATTCGGCGGCGGACCCGCGGGTCTCGATACCATCGCCGCGACCATCAACGAGGACGCGAACACCATCGAGGACGTCTATGAGCCCTATCTTCTGCAGCTCGGCTTCATCGCGCGCACGCCCCGCGGCAGAATTTGCCTGAAGGGCGCCTACGAGCACATGGGCATGAAGGTCCCCGAATCCGCCAAAAAGCAACTCTCCGTATTCGACGACTGATTTTTCCCCGAACTTGCTCCCTCGCCCATGGTTGGGGTGTGTAGTAGCTTTTCCCCCGCTTTGGTTGGGGTAAGCAGTAACTTGCTCCCTCGCCCATGGTTGGGGTAGGCAGTAACTTGCCCTCCGCCCATGGTTGGGGCAGGCAGTTCCTTGTCCCCGCTTTGGTTGGGGTAAGCAGTAACTCCTTTCTCGCCCATGGTTGGGGAAGGCAGTAACACTTGCCCTCCGCCCATGGTTGGGGCAGGCAGTTCCTTGTCCCTCGCCCATGGGTGGGGTAGGCAGTAACTTGCCCGTCGCCCATGGTTGGGGTAGGCAGGAACTTACCCCTCGCCTTTGGTTGGGGTAGGCAGGAACACTTGCCCTCCCCCTGCGGAAGGGGGAGGGGGGGGGGTACGCCCCAATTCCATCACTATGCCATGAAATTGCCATGAAAACATCCGACTTTTCCTACGACCTTCCCGAGGAGCTCATCGCGCAGACGCCCGCCGACCCGCGGGACAGCTCGCGGCTCCTCGTCTATCACCGCGGCGAGCGGCGCATCGAGCACCGCATCTTCCGCGACCTGCCCGAATACTTGCGCGCGGGGGACGTGCTCGTCCTCAACCGCACGCGGGTCATTCCCGCCCGCCTGTATGCGCACACCGAGCACGGCGGCGCCGTAGAGCTGCTCCTTCTGAAGCGGCTCTCCATCGACGAGTGGGAATGCCTCGTCCGCCCCGGGAAGAAGTGCAGGGCGGGCGCCCGCCTCATCGTAAACGGCGAACTCTCCGCCCTTGTCGAGCGCGCCACCGAGACGGGCGAGCGCGTCGTAA
>CANQAX010000032.1 GCA_947589235.1 uncultured Clostridia bacterium | reverse complement strand
CCTCCGCGGCGCGCGCGAGGCGCTCTTCCTCTTCATCCGTACGAAGTTTCGTTGTCCGTTCCAAGACTGCAGATAAAGCCATGATATATCTCCTTTTACTGTATTCCGCGGAATGCCCGTTTATTCGACGATTTTTTCGGCGATCCGTAGTTTTGCGCAGATACTGCGCGAATTTTCTCTCTGTTCCTGCCGGCTCGCGACGAGCGGCTTTCGCGTGATCTCTTCGACCACCTGTCTCCTTCCGCACACGCACACCGGGATGCTCTTGGGGCAGATACACGCGGTGCTGAGGTCGCGGAACACGTTCTTGACGATTCTGTCCTCCAGCGAGTGGAAGGTGAGTACGCACGCTCTTCCGTGCTTTTTGAGCCTTCCCACAAGCCCCCGCAGGCACCCTTCCAATCCGTCGAGCTCACCGTTGACCTCGATCCGGATCGCCTGAAAGGTCTGCCTTGCGCAGGCGGCGGAGCGCTTTGCGGGGGGGAGTGCCTCCTCCACCGCTCTGCGGAGTTCCCCGCACGTTGCAAGCGGTTTCTTCTCCCGCAGGCGGACGATGTTCTTCACGATGGAATTCGCGAAGGTCTCCTCGCCGTAGTCCCGCAGGATCCGCCGAAGCTCGGCGGGCGGATACCGGTTCACGACGTCGTCCGCCGTGAGGGCGGAACGCCTGTCCATCCGCATGTCGAGGGGGGCGTCGTCCGTCCGGTACGAAAATCCCCTCGAAGGGTCGTCGATCTGATGGGAGGAAATGCCGAGGTCGATCAAAAACCCGTCCAGCTTTTCCTCGGGAAGCACCTGCTCGTACGCCTTGTAGTCGGCGCGCACGAGGCGGAACCTTCCCTCGAAGGGCGCGAGCCGCTTTCCCGCGGCTTCGATTGCGTCCCCGTCCTTATCCGTTGCAATGAGCCTTGCTGTTGGCTCTCTCTCGAGGATGGCGTAGGAGTGACCCCCTCCGCCCACCGTCGCGTCAAAGTAAAGTCCGTTCGGCACGAGCCGCAAGCCCGATATGACCTCTTCGAGCATCACCGGACGGTGGTATTCCGCGCCCATGTCAGTTCTCCGAATTCTTGCGGTAGGCGATGCGGTTCGCGTCGCGGAGGGACATCGCAGTCTCCTTCGCCGCAAATTCCTCTGCCGCCCAGATCTCGACGTAGTCGCCCATGCCGATGGAGACGATGTCCTTGTCGATGTTCGCCGCCTTCAGGAAGAACTTCGGGACGGAAGCTCTGCCGTACGAGTCCTCCGTGTAGTCGTCGATGGAGGAGAGGATGCGGCGCTTGGCGTCCATTGCCTCTTCGTCGCCGGGGTCGGTGGTGTCGAGGCTCGCCATCCGCCTGTTCAGCACGGAGTCGCACATGAGGGTGATGCAGCCGGGCGCGTAGAGCACATAGTGGATCGCCTCTTCCGGGGGAAAGGCGTTCTTGAATTTCGTAGGGATACGAAATCTCTTTTTTTCATCGAGGGTGTGCTCTACCCTGCCGCTCAAAAACTTCATAAGGCTCCTCTGTGCCAATCGTGAAATCATTATAACACCCTTTTTGTCCCTTGTCAACCACATCTGCCCACATTTTTCCAAAAAATTTTTCTCTTTTTTATCTTTTTCTAAAACAAATGTTTACATGAAAGATTCGTTTGTTCATTTTGCCCGTCTTTCCGAGAAATTTCAGGACAGTTTTGGGTTTTTTCTTCAAGTTTTTCGTCAAACAATTGTTCGGATTCCGTGGACAAACGGGGTCATCCGTCCCACTCACTCTTTTGAGAAGCACCGTTTTGAGCCTGTTAGCCGTCCCTTCGTTGCCGTCGAACACGGGACAGGAATACATCTGAGCAAATTCCTCCCTGAAAAAGACGTAGTGCGTGCAGCCGAGCACGACCCCGTCGTAGCCGTCGGGCGGCGGCGCGTGGTCGGAAATGGTCAGCTCCCCTCTGCCCGCAAGTTTCTTCTCGATTGCCGCGGCAAGCCCCTCCGCCCCGTACACCGTGAAGCGGCAGCCTTTGAACCGCGCGATGAGCCCGCGGAGCCGCTCACTCTTTGCCGTCGCGGGGGTCGCGAGCACGAGGACGTTCTTGCAACTTTTCGCCGCGGGCGATACGGCGGGCTCCATTCCGATGACAGGGAAGGGAAACTTCCGCCTCATCTCCTCAACGCACGCCGCAGTCGCCGTGTTGCAGGCGATGACGGCGGCGTCCACCCCCTTCCGCTCGAAGATGCGGAGCGCCTCCTCGGTGAACCGCGCGACCTCCTCCCTCGGTCTGCTCCCGTACGGCGCGCGGAGATTATCCCCAAGATAATAGAAGATCGCGTGCGGGTACGCGCGCACGCACGAGGAAAGGACGGTCAGTCCGCCGACCCCGCTGTCGAACACCCCCACTCTTGCCCGTCTCATCCCCTTTCTCCCCGCAAAATTTAAGAATTTTTTTCGCAATTCGTCAAAAAAACAGTTTACAAGCACTGTATTTTATGCTAAAATAATCAAGGTTATCAAGAGAATAAGAACCCAATCGAAAGGAGTATCATCGTGCCCAACATCAAATCCGCAAAAAAGCGCGTTCTCGTGTCCGAAAAGAAAAACCTTCAGAACAAGGCTTTGAAATCCGCCCTCAAGACGCAGATCAAGAAGTTCTTCGCCGCGGTCGACGCAGGCGATAAGGCACTCGCGCAGTCCCTCTACCCCGAAACCGTCTCGGCAATCGACTCCGCCGCGAGCAAGGGCATCCTGCACAAGAACAACGCCGCGAACAAGAAGGCGAAGCTTGCCAAGAAGCTCGCCGCCCTCGGCGCATAACAAGGCGTAAGTCAGCGTCCGCACACCGTGCGGGCGCTTTTTTCGTTCTCCCCTCCCCTGCGGGAGGTTTTTTTGTTTTCATCCGTCATGAAGTGTCAGAATTTTTCCTTTTCCTTCTTTTTGTATAAATGTACGGAAAACGGTTGACAGAAACCTCGTTATCCTCTATACTGCACAGCGTCGGTTTATTTTTATTAAACTTTTCGTTTAATTTTACGAGAGTTTCGTAAAAAAAGGCGAAAAGTTTACAAATACTAAACCAAATGAGGAGAAAATGGAACTCGGAACCAAGATCAAGGAGTTGAGGCAGCAAAAGGACCTCACGCAGGAAGAGCTCGCGGACCGCTGCGAACTGACGAAAGGTTACATCTCGCAGCTCGAAAACGACCTCACGAGCCCCTCCATCGCCACCCTCTGCGACCTTCTCAATGCCCTCGGGACAAACCTGTCGGAGTTCTTCCGAGAGGAGACGGAGCAAAAGGTCGTCTATTCGGAGGCGGAGTACATCGAGAAGCAGTCGGACGGCATGCTGTGGAATTGGGTCATTCCCAACGCCCAGAAGAACATGATGGAGCCCATCCTCGTCGAGCTCGAGCCGAATGCCTCGACGCAGGCGGACTTCCCCCACGAGGGCGAGGAGTTCGGCTATGTGCTCGAGGGAAGGATCTCGGTCGTGCGCGCGGGCAAGCGGTACGACGCCAAGAAGGGCGAAAGTTTCTACTTCACCGCCGACAAGGAGCACTTCATCGTCAACCGAGGCAGGGGCAAGGCAAAATTCCTCTGGATCTCCACCCCTCCCAACTTCTGATACGCAAAGGAGAACGATATGGCAGAACACATCATCGAATTGCAGAACGTCACGAAGTACTACGATGACAACCTCGTCATCGACAACGTGAGCTTTTACGTGAACAAGGGAGAGTTCATCACCTTCCTCGGTCCCTCGGGCTGCGGCAAGACGACGACGCTCCGCATGATCGCGGGCTTCGACCTTCCCACGAGCGGGAAAATTCTGCTGCACGGGAAGGACATCTCACTCCTTCCGCCCAACAAGCGCCCCGTCAACACGGTGTTCCAGCGCTATGCCCTCTTCCCTCACCTCAACATCTTCGAGAACATCGCGTTCGGGCTGAAGTGCAAGCGCGTCGAAAGGACGTACCGAAACGCCGACGGCAAGGAATACACCCGCCGCGAACGGCTCTCGAAGGAAGAGATCCGCAATAAGGTAAGCCGTGCGCTCGAGCTCGTCGACCTCGAGGGATTCGAGAAGCGCGCCGTCTCCACCCTCTCGGGCGGACAGCAGCAGCGCGTCGCCATCGCCCGCGCCATCGTGAACGAGCCCGAAATTTTGCTCCTCGACGAGCCGCTCGGCGCGCTCGACCTCAAGATGAGAAAGGAAATGCAGATCGAGCTCAAGGCAATTCACAAGCGCCTCGGCATCACCTTCATCTACGTCACGCACGATCAGGAGGAGGCGCTCACGATGTCGGACACCATCGTCGTCATGTCGGACGGCGTCGTCCAGCAGATCGGCACCCCCACGGGCATCTACAACGAGCCCGCCAATACCTTCGTCGCCGACTTCATCGGCGAGAGCAACATCTTCAATGGCACCGTCGTCGGCGAGAAGAAGGTCCGCTTCTGCGGGCACGACTTCGCCTGCGTCGACGAGTTTGAGAAGGGCGACGCGGCGGACGTCGTCGTCCGCCCCGAGGACATCAGGATGTGCGAGCCCGACCGGGGCGCGCTGAAGGGCGAGGTCATCTCCGTCGTCTTTAAGGGGATCCACTACGAGATCACGGCGCAGGTCGGGAAGTACGAGATCGTCATCCAGAGCACCGAAAAGCGCGAGGTCGGTGAGAAGATCGGCATGGACATCGCGCCCGACGGCATCCACCTCATGCACCCCAACTACACCACCAACCTCTTCGACGGCGTTATCACCAAGCGCAACACCGTCGAGTTCGCGGACGGGGAATTCGAGTGCGACGTCACCCAGCTCTACCCCGGCAGCCATATCGACGAGGAGGACTACCTCATCCTTCCCTCGGGCGAAAAGCTCGACCTCACGGGGACGGAAGTCAAGGTCGAAGTCGGTCTCAACGACATCTCCATCAGCGACGACGAGAACGCGGGCGGCACGACGGGGCACATCATCTCCATCATCTACAAGGGCGACCACTACCGCATCATCGTCCGCACCGAGGAGGAAGAGGAGGACTTCGTGTTCGCCTGCGAGGACCTCTGGAACGAGAACGACTACGTCTCCGTCGTCATTCCGAAGGACAAGATCAAGCTCACCCTGAAGCACCCCGACGAGCATAAGGCGGAGGTGGCACGGTGACGAAGCTCCGCTTTTCGAGAAAGACGCTCGGGATCCCCTACGCCGTCTTTCTCCTCTTCTTCGTGATCGCGCCGATGTTCGTCATCCTCTTCTACGCGTTCACCGACCGCAACAACCATATCACCTTCATGAACTTCGTCCGCTTCTTCTCCGACCCGACGAAGCTCTCCACCATCGTCTACTCCATCGTCATCGCCCTCATCACGACGGTCGTGTGCCTTGTCATCGCCTTCCCCGTGGCGTATATCCTCGCGCGGAGCAAGATGAAGAAGAAGTTCGTCATTCTGATGCTCTTCGTGACGCCGATGTGGATCAACTTCGTCCTCCGCGTGAACGCCATCCGCGAGCTGTTCAACTGGATGGGGCTACTCGGCGAGACGAACTACTTCAACACGGTGTTCGGAATGGTATACGACTTTTTGCCCTTCATGATCCTTCCCCTCTACACGACGATCATGAAGATCGACAACAGCTTATATGAGGCGAGCGCCGACCTCGGCGCGAACGGGTTCACGACGTTCACGCGCGTCACCCTTCCCCTCTCGATGCCCGGCATCATGAGCGGCGTCACCATGGTCTTTCTTCCCGCGATGACGAACTACGTCGTCTCGGATATGCTCGGAAATTCGATGGTCACCATCATCGGCAAGTTCATCTATGAATACTTCGGGACGGACTGGCACATGGGCTCGATGGTCGCGCTCGTCCTGCTCATCGTCGTGTTCCTCTCGACGTGGCTCTCGGGCGGGTTCAAATCGGAAGATACGGTAAGGGGGGCAAACTTATGAACAAGAAGCAAGTTCTGTTCCGCTGCCTGAAGGCGGGCTTTGTGGGGCTCGTGCTCCTTCTGCTGTACGCCCCCATCCTTCTGCTCGCCGTGTACTCCTTCAATGCGTCGGACATCATCGGCAAGTGGGAATCCTTCTCCTTTGCGCACTACGGGAAGCTGTTCGGCGACCCCGTCATTCTCGGAATGATTGGGAATACCCTCCTTCTCGCCCTCCTCGCCGCCGTCCTCTCCACCGTGCTCGGCACGGCGGGCGCGCTCGGCATGTTCTACTCCAAGAAGCGGACGAAGGCTGCCATGCACGCCGCGTCGCAGATCCCCGTCATCAACGCGGAGATCGTCACGGCGCTCGCGCTCGCCATCTCCTTTGTGGCGGTCGGGCTCGGAAAGTCCTACTTCACCCTCCTCATCGGTCACATGGTCATCTGCACACCCTTTGTCGTGCTCTCCGTCATGCCGAAACTCAAGCAGATGGACAACTCCCTCTATGAGGCGGCGCTCGACCTCGGCGCGAGCCCCGCGAAGGCGCTCTTCAAGGTCGTCCTTCCGCAGATCATTCCCGGGGTCATCTCGGGCTTCATGCTCGCCATCACCCTGTCCCTCGACGACTACATCGTCACCGTCTACACCCGTCCCTCGGGATTCGAGACCATCTCCACCTATGTGTTCAACGCGACGATGCGCGGCAATGCGCACACGGCGGAGACCCTCTCCTCCTTCTGGGCGCTCACGACCATTCTGTTCCTCGTCATCGTGCTCGTCGTCGTCTTGAGCAATCTCATCGGTCGCGGGCGGAAGGAGAGATCATGAAACGGAACATCGCATGTCTTGCCGCCGCGGCGGCGATCCTGCTTCCCACCCTCTCCACCCTCTCCGGCTGCGGTTCCTACCACGCGGACATCGTCCTCAAGGTGTACAACTGGGCGGAATACATCGACGAGGGCGGCGAAGACTCCTACGAGTGGGACATCATCCTCGAGGACGGCGGAACGCCCACCGAGGCGGACGCCCCCTCGATGATCGAGCGCTTCGAGGAATGGTATCCGACGGAGCATGACGGTCAGACCGTCCGCGTCGAATACTCCACCTTCGGCACCAACGAGGACATGTACAACGAGATCGTCCTCGGCAACGAGTACGACCTTCTGTGCCCCTCCGACTACATGATCATGAAGCTCGCCGCCGAGGGCAGGCTGGAGCCGTACGACGAGGACTTCTTCGACACGGAAAACGAGAAGAACTACTACGTGAACAACGTCTCCCCCTACATCTATGGGATCTTCGAGGACGGGACGGTGAACGTTCCCGACCCCGACGCCCCCGACAAGACGGAGCCGCACCGCTGGAGTGAATATGCCGCGGGCTATATGTGGGGCACGACGGGCTTCGTGTACAACCCCGAATATGTGGACGCCGACGAGCTCGAGGAGCTCGGCTGGTCCGCCTTCACGAGCGAGAAATACACCAACAAGATCACCGCCAAGGACAACGTGCGCGACACCTACTTCGCCGCGCTCGGGCTCACCTATCAGGACGAGCTTCTCTCCCACTCCCCCGACGAGGAAGGGTACAACGAGACGCTCACGGGCATCTTCAACCGCACCGAAGAGGAGTATTCGGACCCCGTCCGCTCCACCCTTCTCGCCATGAAGAAGAACATCTACGGCTTCGAGACGGATACGGGCAAGGCGGACATGATCAGCGGGAAGATCTACCTCAACTACGCTTGGAGCGGCGACGCGGTGTATTCCCTCAACGAGGGCGAAGGCGACGAAAAGACCCCCGAGAATCAGCGCATCTACCTCAATTACAGCGTTCCGAAGGCGGGTTCCAACCTCTGGTTCGACGGCTGGGTCATGACGAAGGGCATCGAGGAGCGCGGCAAAAAGGAGGCGGCGCAGGCGTTCGTCAACTTCATGTCCAAGCCCGAAAACGCCGTCCGCAACAGCTATTACATCGGCTACACCTCCGCCATCGCGGGCGAGGAGATGCTCGACTACGTAGGGTACCTCTATGAACTCGAGGACGAGGAGGAGATGACGGACGAGAACTACTACGACCTCTCGTGGTTCTTCGGGACGGAGGCGGGCGTCTATGCCGACGAGGAACAGCGCACCTGCCGCCAGCTCTTCGCCCAGTACCCCCCTCTCGATGTCATCCACCGCTGCGTCGTCATGGACTACTTCGATGCAGACACGAGCGAGCGCATCAACGAGCTTTGGTCGCAGGTGAAGGCGGAGAGCCTCGACGCATGGGCGATCATCGTCATCGTCGTCACCGTGGTCGCAATCGTCCTCTTCCTCGTGTTCGTGAAGTTCGGAAACAAGATTGATTTCTTCCGACGCAAGCCGAAAAAGGGCTATCACGAGGTCGGAAAAGAGTAATTAGCGCAAAGAGAAGCGCCCCGCGGCTGCGGGGCGCTTCTCATATTCCGATTTCAACGGCTTTCGATGGGCTCGATGGGATTTCCGCCGTACGTCGCCTCGACGGTCGTCACGAACACGCGGCAGAGAACGTACACCCTGAATTCCTCGCCGTCCACTATGGCGCGGAGGGTCGCCGAGCGCAGGTTTCCGCCGAATCTGTCGTGCGCCTCCCCGTTCACGGTGAGCGCGATCTCGCGGGAATTGCGGAACACGACGACGGTATGCCCGTGCACCGAATAGGTGTAGGAGAACCCCCGCTTCGAGAGCATGACAAGGATCATGACAAGGGTGCAAATGAGAATGAAACCGACTGCAATGGGAACGATAAGATCCATATCAAACCTCCGTTTTCATGGAATACTTTATGATCCTGCGGTAATCGCCCTTGAGCATACGCCCGTAGAGCGTCCACTTCCCCTTCTTCACGAGGAGAATGGGCTTCCCACGCATGCCGCGGACCGTATCCTCGGCGGAAGGCAGAATACAGACGGTGCGAAGTACAAGTGACCCTACATCCGTATTCATGAGGAAATCGAGGATGGGAAGGGCGGCGACGGCAAGCGACGAAGTGAGTTCGACCCCGCTCCAAGGAGCAAGGTCGAGGACGACGGGCTCCCTCTCGCCGAAGGTGACGGAAGAGACGATATCCCTTTGGACCTCGAAGCGGACGGGAAGGTCCAGCTCCCCTTCCTTTATGAGGCTTCTCATGTCGAAGGGAAGTTCGCGCACGAGGAGCAAAATCCCGAAGCCGAGCGCGGGGTCGAGGTAGTTGCAGTGGGAGCGGTGCGAGCGGAGATAAAGTACAAACTCCAGACCGCCCGCGACCCCAAAGCATGCGAGCGTCACGACGGTAACGAGCACGATGAACCACTTCTCGTTCGTGACGGACTCGGGCACCACTTCGACGATAATGATGAGAGCTATGGAGAGCAGGAGAAAGACGACGGCGATGATGAAGTCGAAGAGATTCTTCCGCTTCAAGGTGCGCTTCCCCGAGACCGTCTTTTGATATGCTTCCGACTGCAAATAATCCGAAAATTTCATGATATTTCCTTTATTATGTCTCGCATAGTACTTCGCAAATTGAATAAAATCACGAATCGGAGTCCCTATTCTCCCGCTTTTTTCCGTACTTCTTTCTGACGCAGGCCGTGAGCAGGTATTCGATCTGTCCGTTGAGCGAGCGGAAATCCTCCTCCGCCCAACGCATCAAATCGTTGTACAGCGCAGGAGTGAGCCGAAGCGGGATCTGTTTTTTATTCTCCTGATCCTTCATTTCTCTCCTCTTGCATGCGTTCCCGAAGCTGCCCTATCACGGGGCGCATCTTCCTTTTTGCCGCCGCGTACATCACGATCCACACGATAAGGGACACAATCGCAGCGTAGACGAGGACGGGCAGAATTCCCGTCGCGAGGCACTCCGAAACGGGCATGCCGTCCGAATTGGTAAAATACGCGAGGAGCCCGAGCGTACCGCCGAGCAGGATCGCCCCCGCCGTGAAGCAGCCGAACATGATGTTCCCCGCCCGCTGCGAGCGGAGCCACATGCCCTGTAATTGGGCGCGCAGACTGTCCGCCTCGCTCCCGCCGAGCTTTGCCGCATTCCGAATGAAAATTTCCTTTTGCCTGCGCGAGAGCGAGAAGATCAGCACGAACGAGAGGACGAAGACCACCGCAAAGACGGTGAGCACGATTGACCAGCTTATGCCCGCGCCGAGTTCCCCCACTGCTTCCCCGACCGCGATCATGCCCGCGAGAACGAAGAAATACAGCACGCCGAGAAACAGTCCCGTCACGGTCCCCCTGCGGCTCACGGCACGGAAGTCCCTCCGCTCCGGATCCTCCTTCAAGAAGAGTTCGATGGGCTCGGGAATAGACGAAGCGGAACGCGCCGTCTCCGCTTCCCGCGCCGCCCTTTCGGGGGAGATATGAAGCTCCTCCGCCTTGATTTCGTCGATCTCCCGCTCGGCGAGGCGGTAGAAGTTCGCCCGCGCCCTGCTCTCGAGCACGGTATCGTACACGCCGCAGCAGCCCGCAACCACCGCGGACAGGGCTATCGAGAAAAGAATGACGTCATTCACGGCAATTCCCGCCGAGACAAGGAGGCAGGAGACGGCGAGCGCGGCGGAGATCAAGAGCCGCATGGTGCCGAGTATCCAGAGGCGCTTTCCCGACGAAAAGCCCGAAAAACTCTCGCGGTAGGCGCGGTAGACGGCTTCGTGCCGCTCCCGCTCCCTTCCCGCCCTTTCGAGACCGTTCTCTTCGTTTTGCGCGAAGGCGAGCCCGCCAAGGCGCCGCGGCTTCATGAGGTCGAGCGCGTTGGCAGCCCCTTCCGTGGCAAATCCCGCGACGGAGAACATCGCCGTGAGCCACAGCGGGAGGGTTTCCTGCCACGAGAGAATGGCGGCTACGAGCACGAACACCGCCCCGACGAGGGCGACGGTGCGCAGAATGCGGAGATACCGCCTCATTGCCTCCGCGCAATTCCCGCGGAGAAAGAGCTTTGCGAACTCGTCCATAGGTTACCTTCCGAACATGATGCGCTCGCTCGTGAGCATCTTCGCGATGAGAAGGACGAGCACGGCGGTATACAGCACGTTTAAGCCCGCGCCGACGAGGCACTGCCACACGGGGAGTTCCCCCGCGAGGATCCCCTGCATGCCGACAATGGCATTCAGAACGGGGATCGCGACGACCCAGTCGCCGATATGCGGGACAAATGCCGTGACGAGCGACACCACCATCATGACGACCATGAACACGCTCGTGTAGGCGGAAGCCTCCTTGACCGAGCGCGAGAGCGTCGAGACGGTCGCGATTGCCGCAACGATGAGCGGCACCGCGCAGAGAATGGGCGGAAGCAGGAGCAGGTAGCTCCACGCGGAGTATCCGCCGAGGAATTCGAGCGAGAAGCCCATGAGCTTGGGCATGGAGCCCGCGAGCCCCAAAAAGCTCGAGAGCGCGCCGATCATCGAGATACAGGAGAGCGCGAGCACCTTTCCGAGCGCGACGTCCGACCGCTTCGCCGAGGTGACGAGCACCGTCGCGAGCGTCCCCCGCTCCTTTTCGCCCGCCACCGATTCGAGCGTGACGGACATGCACGCGGTAAAGACAAAGCACACGAACACGAAGGGAAGCAAGCCCGTCATGAGGTCGACGCCCATCTGCGAACTGTCCTTCACCGTCTCTGCGGTGACATCGAACAGCATGCCGACTTTGTGGAACACCGAAGTCGCGATGGCATAGAAGTACGATCCGTCCTCGCTTGCGCTGTCATAGATGATGTTCACGCCGGCGCCATTGCCGAGCGATGAATCGAAGTTTTCCGTAAACTTCAGAATGGCGGTCGCCGTCCCCTCCTCGACCTCGGCACGCGCCTCCTCCTCGTTTTCGAGCAGGAGCCATTCGATCTTGTCGCCGTTCTCCGCTATGACCTGCTCGATGACGGTTGTACAGACGGACTCCCCCGCGCGGTAGACGCGAAGTTCGCGGGCTTCCTCCGAATGGAGCACCGAGCCCATGAAGGTGTACAGGACAAAGATGAACACGCCGGGGAGCAGCATGGAGATCACGAGCCGCGGATCGTGGAAGAAGCGGTGAAACTCCTTCTTCATGAGACCGAGCAGTTTCACAGGATATCCCCCTTGAGGTCGCGGTAAATTTTGAAGAACCGCTCCTCGAGCGAGAGCTCGCCGCACAGTTCCCCGAGCGCGCCCTCGGCTGCCATTCTCCCGTCGATGATGATGCCCACCCTGTCACATAGCTTTTCGACGAGCGAGAAGATGTGCGTGGACAGAATGATGCTCTTGCCCATCGCGCGGAGCTCCTCCAAGAAGTCGGTGACGACCCGCGCGGTGAGCACGTCGAGCCCGTTCGTGGGCTCGTCGAACACGACGACGTCGGGGTCATGCACGATGGCGATGACGAGCGACACCTTCTGGAGCATGCCGGTGGAGAGATCTCCCACCTTCACCCCCGCAAAGGAGTTGACGCCGAAGCGGGAAAAGAGCTCCCGCTTGCGCTCCGCGATCCTGTCCTTTTCCATGCCGTGCATGGTGCCGAAGAAGTCGAAGAGATAGTCGGGCGTGAAGAACTTCTCGAGCTTCAGTTCGCTCGTCATGAACCCCAAGCAGTCGCGCACGGCTGCCTTCTCCTTGCGGATGGAGTGCCCCAAGACGGTCGCGTCGCCCGAATCGGGCTCGAGAAGGGTCGAGAGCATGCGGAGCGTCGTCGTCTTTCCCGCGCCGTTCGGACCGAGCAGCCCGTAAATTTCGCCGCGCTTCGCCGTGAACGACAGCCCGTCGACGGCGACCTTCTTCTTTGCCGTCGTCTTCTCGAGCCGCCTCTGTTTGCGCGAGAGCGGGAACGTCTTGCACAGCTCCTCCGCGCGGACGATGACCTCTTCCATGATCAGTAGATGCTTCCCGTTCCGACGACGGGCTGTGCGTCCTTGTTGCCGCAGAGCACGACGAGGAGATTGCTCACCATCTGCGCCTTTCTCTCGTCGTCGAGTTCGACGATGTTCTCCTCCGAGAGCTTGTTGAGCGCCATCTGGACCATCGAAACTGCGCCCTCGACGATCTTCTGCCGCGCCGCGATGATAGCCGAAGCCTGCTGGCGCTGAGCATCGCCGCCGCGATCTCGGGCGCATAGGCAAGGTGCGAAATGCGCGCCTCGATGATCTCGATGCCCGCCATGTCGACGCGGACCTGCAACTCCTTCCGAAGGACCTCCGCGATCTCCTGCGCGCTTCCGCGGAGCGACTTCTCGTCTCCGTTGGTCGAGACGTCATAGGGATACTGCCGCGCGACCTGACGGATGGCGGCGTCACACTGCGTGGAGATGTACGCCATGTAATTATCGACGTTAAAGACCGCGCGGGAGGTGTTCACGATGCGCCAGATGACGACGACAGAGATCTCGATGGGATTGCCGTCCTCATCGTTGACCTTCTGCTTGTCGTTGTTGAGCGTCATCGCCTTGAGCGAGAGCTTCCGCGAGAGCTGCCCCATCGAGCGGGCGGGATTGACGGAGGAACAAAACGGATTCACCCAAAAGAATCCGTCCTTCTTGAGCGTGCCGTAGTACTTCCCGAACAGCGTAAAGACGAGCGCCTCGTTGGGCTGCAACAGCTTGAAGCCGGGGAGAAAGAGAACGGCGGCGAAGAAGAACAGCACGCTGAGCGCGAGCAAACACCCGAGCGCAGCCGGCGACTCTTCGCCGATCCCCGATACGCCGGAGACTATGATCATGGCGATTGCCGCTACAAAGAACGCGATGTTGACGAAGAGCATGATCCAGCCGTTTACCGCCTTCGCCCTCTTCTCGTCAACGATGTTCAAAGGTCTTGTTTCATTCATTCCGTCTTTCATGTTACGCCTCCGAGATGTGATATCATTTTGATATCATCATGATAGCATTCTCCGCGGCGGTTGTCAAGCGTTTGGAGGAAAATTTTTCCGAAAATCGTACGGACGGATCCGTGAAGCCGTGAGGCGGGAACCCCCTGCGGAATTTGCAAATTCCCCCCTTCGCTCCGAAAAAAAGAAGGGCACAAGAGCCCTTCCATTTCCGCACGGGTGCTTTCCCTAATTTTATAGCGCTTTCAAGCCGAATAAATTCAGATCTTTTCGATGATTCGACGCACCTTGTCCGAATGCTTGTAGCGGACGTAGACAAGGTAACTTTCGAGCGGCAGGGCAAATTTCGCATTCACGCCCGACCCGTACGGCATGAGAACGCAGTCGATCCCCTCGCTCTCCAAATTTTCTTTTAAGGAATCGCCGAAAAGCCGCTCCACCTTCCCGACAAGGCAAAAGTCGTCATCGGTCACGGCGCGGAGCTTTTTCCTTCCGCACTTCGGGCACCGCTCGCCTTCGCAGGCTATATTGCACCCCTCACAAAAATTCATGAAACTACCTCCGCTAAATTGAAATTTAACGCTTTTTGGCTTTCGGCATCGGCAGGTCGTCGTACATTGCCTCAAACAATCCCGTCAAGAAAGCCTTATCGTCCACGTTATCGACAAGCAGCATTTCCTTCGCGCCCTCATACGGCAGGGAATACTCCGCTTGGGGCAAGTAGGAAAGAGCGGACTTCACTGGTTTTACGAGCAATCTGTCGTCGTAGATCCCGCCGACAAGTTTGCCGCGATAGGAAATCAGAAATTCCCCCATCATAGGCTTATAGGTGATGTCCTCTAAGATAGAAAGCTGTTCCAAAATAAAATTCAAATATTCCTTGCTCGACGGCATAATTCCTCCGTGAAATTGAAGTTTATTGATTTCTTCTTCTGTGCCATTCAGTCCAAAACGCGAGATAGCCGTCCCGATCGATTTTGTCGTTTGGAAGT
>CANQAX010000031.1 GCA_947589235.1 uncultured Clostridia bacterium | reverse complement strand
CTATCTGCTCCCGCCGTGGTTTCTCGAGGAGCTCCGCCGCACGGTGAACGCCGAAAAGCCCGACTTCTTTCTGATGGGCGAGGTCATCCGCCTCAACAACACCGAGCAGAACGTCTGCCCTTCCCGCCTCGATTCCCTCACCAACTACGAGGGGTACCGCAGCATGCTCTCGGCGTTCAACAGCGGCAACCTCTTCGAGATCGAATACTCGATGTCCCGCCTGTTCGGGAACTTCCCTTGGGCGCTCTTCCGCGGGAAGAATCTCTTCAACTTTGCGGACAATCACGACGTCGAGCGCGCCGCGACCGCCCTTCGCGAGAAGCGCAACCTCTGCAACTTCTATACCCTTCTCTTCACCATGCCGGGCATTCCGTGCATCTACTACGGCTCGGAGTTCGGCGCGGAGGGGGATAAGTCCGACTTCGACTACAAGCTCCGCCCGCCGATGGCGTCCGTCGACAGGAACGCCCGTCCCGACCTCACCGCGCACATCAAAAAACTCGCGGCGATCCGCCGCGAGTGCAGGGCGCTTTCCTACGGAAGCTATGAAAAATCGGTCGTGCGGAACGGCTGGTTCGCCTTCAAGCGCGAATATGAGGGGGAAACGGTCATCGTCGCCGTCAACATCACGGGCGAGGACCCGACCGTCCGCGTCACTGAGGCGGAGGGGACCGACCTTCTCACGGGCGAGGTGCGCAACCTCAACGACATCTATCTCCGCCCCTACTCCGCCTGTATCTACCGCAAGAACTGACGGGCAGCATGCGCGCCCCCTCGGGCTCTTTCCCCGCAGCGCGGAGAATGTCGCCGTAGATGGACGAGGCGTCGAGAACCACCCCGAGCACGACGGAGATGAGGGTGACCGCGAGGTACAGCGGCAGGGCATAGTAGAGGATGGGGATCGCCCGCCCGTTCCAGCCGTCGAGGAGGAAGGGGAAGGTGAAGGTGCGGATGAGTTCGGTCATCCACGGGTATGCCCGCCCGGGGGCAACTACCCAGAACGGATTTTTCTTGAGGAGCGCCTCATACAGCGTCTCGGGGGTCGCCTCGCCGAACACGAGGTAAAACGCCGCGTTGTTCGCGAGCACGCAGCAGAGCGCGCCGAGCATCCACAGCCCGAACTTCGGGATGTCGCGGTAATGAAAGTCCACTTCCCGCCATAGAATGGGAAGGAAAGAGGACGCCGCGAGCAGGGTATGGCAAGTCCACGAGCGGAGATATTCCCACTGGAAGAGGGTCTCCCCCCAAAAGACGGCGGGATAGACGATGGGGAGCAGACCGCTCGCCGTCCCCGTGCAGGCGAGAAATTCCCGCGCCGACCGTGTCCCGACAAGAAGGACGAAGGGGGAGGCGAGAATGAGCAGGGCGCACACGTTGTAGGCGGTATTCGTCACGCCGAACGGTTCTCCCCAGAGGTGCCGCCACACGAGCCCCTTATAGAAGTGCTGCCCCACGTTGAGCATCATCAGGGCAAAGACGAGCCTCCGCTTCGTCTCCTCGGAGCGCGAGCGGAATCCGAAATACAGCGCCGCAATCACCCCGAACAGGATGAGAACGGGCAGAAGATGGGCGGCGGAGAAGGGCTCGATGGTCATTTTGTCCTCGTTTTTTCCATTATAATACGGGAGAGCGCGGGTTGTCAAGGGCTTCTTTCCCGCCGAAAAAAATAGTTCGCAGCGGCGAACTTTTTTTGAAAAAGGGCGTTCAAACAGTTGACAGCGCCCGCAATTCATGATAGAATAAGTCCCGAAGTTCGCAAATGCGAACGATTTTTTCGGAGATGAAGTTCGCAATGGCGAACACAAGGAGATTGTTATGCCGCTCATGTTGGCGCCCATCGGGCAGGAAGTGAAGATCGTGAAGATCGTGGCAGACGAACGGACAAAGAAACACCTGTCCAATTTGGGAGTGCTCGTGCAGGGGACGATCACCGTCCTCTCGGCATCGGGCGGCAGCGCCGTCTGTCGGGTGAAGGAGGGTCGCCTCGCGCTCGACAGGGAGGTCGCTTCGAGGATCTATGTCGGATAATCTCTTTGGAGGAAATGCTATGATGAAACCATTGAGCGAGTTTTCCGTCGGCGAGAAGGGGGTCGTCAAGACCGTCTCGGGCGAGGGAAGGCTGCGGCGGCGGCTGTTCGACATGGGGGTGACCCCGGGTGCGGACGTGCTGCTCCGCAAGAAGGCGCCGCTCGGCGACCCCGTTGAGGTCACCATCCGCGGGTACGAACTCACTCTCCGCAAGTCGGAGGCGGAGCTCGTCATGTTGGAGGTGACGAAATGTTGAAGTTTGCCTTGGCGGGAAACCCGAACTGCGGCAAGACGACGCTGTTCAACCTCCTGACGGGCTCCACGGCGTACGTCGGCAACTGGCCCGGCGTCACGGTGGATAAGCGGGAGGGCACCTACAAGCGGGGCTCGGAACCCGTGAAGATCGTCGACCTGCCCGGAATTTACTCCCTCTCGCCGTACACGCCCGAGGAAGTCATCTCGAGGAACTTCATCCTCGACGAAAAGCCCGAGTGCGTCATCGACATCGTCGACGCGACCAACCTCGAGCGCAACCTGTACCTCACCACCCAGCTCATGGAGATCGACGTCCCCGTCGTCATCGCGCTCAACATGATGGACGCGGTGGAGCGGAGCGGCGACACCATCGACGCGGCGGAGCTCGAGAACAAGATAGGGCTCCCCGTCGTCGCCATCTCCGCCCTCAAGGGGACGGGCATCAAGGAGCTCATGGACAGGGCGATCTCCGTCGCCAAGACCCCGCGCGAGGGGGTCACCGTCCTGCACGATTCGCCCCTTGCGCACCTCGTGCGCGACGTGAACATCGCCCTGAAGGGGGCGAAGGTCGAGGCGCCGCTCTTCCACGCGGTGAAGCTCGCCGAGATGGACGAGATCGAGGTGAAGATGCACCCCGAGCTCGTGAAGATGGTCGACGAGTTCAAGGCGACGTTCAAGGACGACACCTTCGGGGACGACTTGGAAGCCGTCGTCGCCGACGCAAGATACAAGTACATCTCCGCGAACTATTCCGCGGCATACAGGAGAAAGCAGAAGGGGGAGAAGCTCTCGAGAAGCGACAGGGCGGACAAGATCCTCACCAACAAGTGGCTCGGCATTCCCATCTTCATCGTCATCCTGTTCTTCGTGTTCCACTTCACCTTCTCGGAGGACCTGTTCTTCATCGGGGCATGGGCTTCCCTCGGGAAGGGGCTCCCCACCTTGGAGGAGCTCGGCTACGACATGGAAAACCCCGGCGTGACCCTTCTCGCCTGTTTCTATGACGGCGCGCTGTTCTCCCCGGGCGTCATTCTGACGAACGTGTGGACGTGGCTTTTGGATTGGGTCGGCGAGCTCCTCGGGCTTATCACGGAGAGCGCGCCCCTGTGGGTCGGCAGCTTTGTGGTCGACGGCATCTGGGGAGGTCTCTCCGCCGTGCTCGGCTTCCTGCCGCAAATTCTGACGCTGTTTTTGTTCTTCTCCATTCTGGAGGATTCGGGCTACATGGCGCGCGTCGCGTTCATCATGGACCGCATCTTCCGCCGCTTCGGGCTCTCGGGCAGGGCGTTCATGCCCATGATCATGGGCTTCGGGTGCTCCCTTCCCGCCATGATCAACACGAGGACGCTCGCCGACGACAGGGAGAGGACCGCCACCATCCGCGTCATCCCGATGTTCTCGTGCGGGGCAAAGCTGCCCATTCTCACGGCGATCGCGGGGGGCATCGTGACCCGCTTCGGCGTGGGCAATGCCGACGTCATCACCTACGGCATGTACCTTCTCGGCGTCGTGACGGCGATAATTTGCGTCATTCTCATGCGGAATACGTCCATGCGCGGCGACGTCCCGCCCTTCATCATGGAGCTCCCCGCCTATCATGCGCCCCTCTTCAAGGGCCTCATGATCCACCTGTGGGATAAGACCAAGCACTTCGTGAAGAAGGCGTTCACCATCATCTTCGCCTCGACCATCGTCATCTGGTTCCTCTCCAACTTCTCGTGGAACTGGCAGTTCCTGCCCGAAGAGATCGAGTACGAGGGGGAGACGATCCTCGCCAACCTTCACGCCGACCGCAGTATCTTGGGCTCCATCGGCATGCTCATCCAGCCCCTGTTCACGCCGCTCGGCTTCGGCTCGCAGCTCGGCGCCGCAGGTTGGGTGTTCGCCGTCGCCGCCATCACGGGGCTCGTCGCGAAGGAGAACGTCATCGCGACGTTCGGCACCCTCGCAGCTGCCGTTGCGGGCAGCTATATCGCGACGGAGGAGGGGGTAGAGGAGGCAGTCGCCATGATCGCGGCGAACCCTTCCATCTCCATTCCCGCCCTCATCTCGTTCATCGCCTTCAACATGACGACCATTCCCTGCTTCGCGGCATGCGCCACGGCGCGGGCGGAGCTCCCGAAGGGCAAGTTCAAGTGGACGCTCCTCTTCTGGGTCGTCACCTCGTACACGGTCGGCACCGCCATTTACCTCATCGGCAGCTGGTGGTGGACGGTGTTCATCTTCGCGGCGCTCGCCGCCGCGGCGATCACGGGCATCGTATTCTGGAACAGGAAGCACCCCGTCTGCGAACAAGAACAGGCGGAGGCGCCCGAAGAGGCAGCATCGGAGGATAAAGAGTCATGAGCTGGTGGGAGATCCTCATCATCGTCGCGGCGGCGCTGTTCGTCGTAGTCGTTGCCGTGTTCTCCGTCATCCGCAGAAAGCAGGGCAAGACGTCCTGCGATTGCGGGGGAAACTGCGCCGCCTGCTCTGCCTGCTCCCGCAAGAGGGCAGAGGAGAAAAAGAAATAGTCCATCCATAACAATCTCCATCATTTTCGGAAAGCGCTCTTCCCGTTCGGGAGGGGCGCTTTCCCGTCTTTCGCGCTCTCCGCTGCGACCGAATTTTCCCAATTCAGGCAGTTCTTCGGAAAACTGTTTATATCGCTCATTTTTTCAACCAAAAATAGAAGTGTTTTTTCAAATGTTAGCCACTTTTATAAGGTAAAGTGTGCTATTATAAAATCGGGAGGAAAAAATATGACACGGAAAGGAAAAACGGTCACGGCGGCGGTCCTTGCCGCAACCCTTCTTTTCGCGGTTGGATGCAACGGCGACACGCCCACGGGAGGTGAATACATGGATGAACCCGTCACGCCCTCGGGCACGGCGGCTTACGACGGGACGATCACCGTCTCGGAGATGAAGCACACGGAGAGCGGGAAGCCCTACCTCGAAGTCAACGGGACGCCCGTCCTCATGCTCGGCGGACAGCTCCGCACCGACTTCTTCCTGCAGCTCAACGAACTTCCGCCCAACCGTCTCGACCAATACTTCGAGCTCGCTTCGGAGATGAACGTCACGGTGGTGCAGGTCCCCATTTCATGGAGGGACGTCGAGCCGACGAAAAATACGTACACGACCGACCTCGTCGGGTATTATATCGACTACTGCAACAAGTACAACCTCAAGCTCGAAATTTTATGGTTCGGCAGCTACATGTGCGGCTACAGCGTGGAGGGGTACATTCCCGACTACGTTTTGAATGACCCCGAAAACTACCCCTCGTACGGGAACAACAGCTTTCAGGGGTGGCTCGGCAAGCACTATTGGCTCCGTCCCGACAACGAGCTCTTGATGGAGCGGGAGGGCATCGCGCTCGGCAAGCTCATGGACGGAATCTGGGAGTACGACCGCATGCACGGCGGCAGAAGGACGGTCATCGGCATTCAGGTCGAGAACGAGCCCGACATGCTCGCGACCCGTCACAACGCCCAGCACGGCTACTCGGAGG
Organism: uncultured Clostridia bacterium; assembly: GCA_947589235.1. GTDB lineage: Bacteria > Bacillota > Clostridia > Christensenellales > Borkfalkiaceae > Gallimonas. The sequence goes on along the minus strand of CANQAX010000031.1, from coordinate 9,220 downwards.
AGGAGATCTGGCCCTCGCTCGTCGTCCTCTTGGACCGCATGGGGCAGGTCGTCAAGAACTCCAAGTACCGCTGCTACACCCGCGTCAACATGACGACGGATTCGGACTACTATCAGCGCTATGAGGACGTCACCTCGACGGAAGGAATCGACTTCGTCGGGCTCGACCCGTACACGGGGCAGGTGAATAAAATCGCGTCGTACGTCAGGGAACTTGCCGAAGTCGAGGGAAACTATCCGCACATCGCGGAGAACGGCGGCGAATTCACGAACACCGACCAGCTCGTTTTGCAGGCGTTCAAGCTCGGCGCGGGGTACGAGATCTTCGAGGTCATCACGACGGACCACCCGTACCTCGTCGACTGGACGCTCCGCGGCGTTTGGAATCCCGACTGGACGAAGAAGGAGCACACCGACAGCGTCATCGCGGCGAACGGAATTTACAAGAAGGGCTTCATGGACATCGTGCTCGCCGACAGCGAGGACTTCCTCGCCTTCAACCTCGTCACCAACGGCGGCATGCAGGAACTCGCCGACCAGCGCAGCACCCTCCATTGCACCGTCAAGTGGAAGACGATGTCCCGCGGGATCGCCTATGCCATCGAGCGGGACGGCTACCTCACCTTCGCCTCCACGCAGAACGACACGTTCGAGCTCACGGGCGTCACGGGGAAGATCGAGGAGGGGCAATACAGCCTCATGGGGCATTGGATCGCCTCTTCGAGCGAAAAATATAGGGGAGGAGCCTTCGAGGCAGAGGGCGGGAAGGTGTACCGGATCGCGGTCGATGCTTGATTAAGGGGATGCGAATGAAGGAGAAAACCAAGAAAAAATTCAAATTTACGAAGTCCAAGGCGGAAGTCACCGTCATGGCGTCGCTCGGCGTTCTCTTCCTCGTCGTGTTCGCCTATCTTCCGATGTTCGGGCTCGTGCTCGCCTTCAAGGACGGCGACAACGTCCTCAACATCTCCCGCGCCATCTTCCGTTCGGACTGGGTGGGGTTCGATAACTTCGTCGAATTTCTGCACGACAAGGACTTTCTGAACGTCCTTCTGAACACGCTCGGGCTCAACCTTTTGCAGCTCGCCATCAACTTTCCCGCACCCATTCTCTTTGCGCTGCTCCTCAACGAGGTCAGAAACGGCAAGACGAAGCGGGTCATTCAGGCAATCACCTATCTCCCGCACTTCCTCTCGTGGGTCATCTTCGCGGGCATTGTGTTCGCGCTCGTGAACATGGACACGGGCATCATCAACCAGATCCTTCTCAAGACGGGCATCGTCAAGGAGGCGGTGGACATCAAGGGGGACCCGAAGTACTTCTGGGCGCTCATCATCATCACGTCCCTCCTGAAGGGCATCGGGTGGGGCTCCATCATCTACATGGCGGCGCTCGCGGGGGTCGACCCGACCCTCTATGAGGCGGCGACGATGGACGGCGCCAACCGCTGGCACAAGGCGGTGTACATCTCCATTCCGAGCATTGCGCCCACCATCGTCCTGTTCTTCATTCTGCAGATCTCCTCCCTTCTCAACAACGGGACGGAGCAGATCCTCGCCTTCCAGACGCAGAGCAACCTCGACAGGAGCGAGGTCATCGATACCTTCGTGCTCAAGTACGGTATCCGCAAGAACATGTACTCGTACGCCTCGGCGGTCGGGTTCTTCAAGTCGGTCATCGCGCTCATTCTCATCGCGTCGTCCAACTTCGTCAGCAAGAAGATTACGGGACAGGGGGTGATCTATTGATGGAAGAAAAGATCGTTCCCGCCGACCTTCCCGCGGAAGAAATTCCCGCCGAAAGCGTTCCCGCCGAGCCGACCGCGGAGGACATCCTCACCATGCACGCGGGCGAGAAGAAGTCGAAGCGCGTCCACTACTCGAGGCGGTACGGCGCGGTGGACATCGTCATCCTCGTCGTGCTCATTCTCTTCTCGTTCTGCTGCCTGTATCCGCTCTGGAACGTGCTCGTCGGCTCCTTCAACGAGGGGCTCGACTACACCAAGGGCGGCGTGTACTTCTGGCCGAGGAAGTGGTCGTTCGACAACTATGCCCTCGTCCTCAACGACATGCGCATCTGGAGGGGGTACCTCATCACCATCGGGCGCACCCTTCTCGGGACGCTTCTGCACCTGCTCCTCACCTCGCTCGTCGCGTACGGCATGAGCAGGCGGGAACTTCCCTGCCCGCGCGTCTTTCACTTCATCAACATCTTCACGATGTTCTTCGGCGGGGGGCTCATTCCGTACTTCCTCGTCCTGAAGATGCTCGGGCTCATCAACACCTTCTGGGTGTACATCATTCCGAACATGTACAGCGTGTACAACATGATCGTCATCCGCAGCTTCATCAAGGGGCTGCCCGAGGACCTGCACGAGTCGGCGGTGATGGACGGCGCGGGGGAGTTCCGCATCTACTTCCGCATCATTCTCCCGCTCATGAAGCCCGTCCTCGCGACCGTCGCCCTTTGGACGATTGTCTGGCACTGGAACAGCTACCTCGATTCGATGTACTACGTCACGAACAGCGACCTGTATTCGCTGCAGTACGTTCTCATGCGGATCATCAACGAGAGCTCGACGCCCACGGGCAACGGCGTGATGCCGCTCCCGCCCGACATCTTCGAGCGGATGAACCCCAAGACGGTCTCTCTTGCGGCGATCATCGTCAGCACCCTCCCCGTGCTCGCGGTGTACCCGTTCTTGCAGAAATACTTTGCGAAGGGAGTCATGGTCGGCTCCCTCAAGGGATAAAGGATAAGGAGGAAAATGAATGAAACGAGGACTTACAGTCATACTCGCCGCCCTCTTGGCGGCAGGGACCGCGCTCGGATTGGCGGGGTGCGGGGGAGGGGACGAGGAGATCGTCTATCCCGACTTCCCCGAGACCCCGGGCGACAAGAACAGCTGGGAATATACGGAGGGTGAGGACGTCACCATCGACTGGTTTGTCAATTACAGCTGGTTCAGCTATCCGAATTGCGGTGCGGACGTCATCTCGCGCGAGATCAAGCGCCGCACGGGCATCAGCGTGAATTTCACCTCGCCCGTGGACGAGAGCGGCGAGATGCTCAACCTCATGATCGCGGGGGATACCCTTCCCGACGTCATCTCCGTGCAGGCGTACACCCCCAAGGCGACGCAGCTCGCGATGGAGCACTACGTCTATCCCGTGGACGAGCTCGCAAAGCGTTGGGCGCCCTCCCTTCTCGGAAGGATCGAGGACGACATCCGCGCCTATTATCAGCTCGCCGACGGGCACATCTACGGGCTCCCGTCCGAGGCGTACAGCTCGAAATACGTCTCCGAGGAGGACAAGTGGGCGCCCAACGGCGGGATCGTCGTCCGCAAGGACTGGCTCGAATGGTATCAGGCTCAGCCGAATGCCATGGACGTCGGCACGAAGGCGGGGCTGCTCGATGCCATGGAGAAGGTGACGGCGCAGTTCAAGACGAGTTCCTTCACGCCCGTGGGACTCCTTCTCGACTCCTTCAATGAGGAGGGGAACAACGGCGTCACGTGGCTCAGTCAGTACTTTGCCGCCCCCTTCGAGGACAAGCAGGGCAACTACATCGACCAGCGCACGACGCCGCAGTATAAGGAAGCGGTGCTCTTCCTCAACGAATGCTACCGCAGAGGATTCATGCGCCGCTCCAACATCTCCGCTTCCGCCGACGAGATCGGCTCGGTCATCTCCAAGGGCGAGCCCTTTGTCTGCGCACTCACGCCGCAGAACTACATGGCGAACTTCATCGCAGCCTATCAGGGCAGCCGCACCGAATACGTGCCCATCGTGCTCCGCAACGACGCGGGCGAGGACCCCGTCCTGCAGGACCTCACGGGCATGGGATTCCTCTACAGCATGGTGACGACGAGCGCCGAGCGCCCCGACCTCATCATCAAGCTCTTCGACTTCCTGTACAGCGAAGAGGGGCAGCTCCTCTGCAAGTACGGCATCGAGGGACAGACGTGGGAATGGGAGGACGAAGCGCACACCCGCGTGAAGGTGCTTCCCGCCTACCTCGACGCCGTCCGTTCGGGCACCGAGGACGCATACGGGTTCGGACGGTTCAACGTCCTGCATAACTCCGCGTTCATCCTTCCGCGCCAGCCCTTGGAGGGCAAGACGGTCTCCGCGGCGTATGTCGACAACATCAAGCGCCCGCTCACGCCCTTCTCCCACCGCTATACCATCGCATGGCCCCGCCTCGACGTCGCCTCGGACAACTACTTCGACATCGTCCAGAAGGAGACCTCGGTGCAGGCGGTCTGGGCGGAATTCCTTCCCGACATCATCGACGAGAGGGACGCCGCTTCCGCTTCGGAGAAGTTCGACGACGGCATCACGGCGCTCAACCGCCGCGGCTTGGCGGAGGTCACGGCTGCCTATGCCGAGCGGTATGCCCTCAACAAGCAGGCGCAGGGCGTCACGTGGGGCTGGCCGCTCAACGACCCGAATTACCGTTCTCCCACGCTGCGCAATCCCGACGGCTCCTTCTCGGATACGCCGGTGGGCGTGACGGGGGATCCGTGGTACTACATCGCGTACATCGTGACTTGATCATCAACTTTGCCTGATCGATCCCTTCGGATCGGATGGGAGCAACCCGAGGGCGCGTCTGCGTCCCCCCCCCTGAACGGCAGATGCGCCCCCGAAGAGGTTGTTCCGACTATAATGGAGAGATTATGAAACGAATCATTCTCGATACCGACCTCGGCATCGATTGCGACGATGCCGTAGCCATCTCCCTGCTCGCGGGATTTGCCCGCAGGGGGGAGTGCACCGTCGAGGCGATCACCACCTCGACCACCCGCCGCGGAAGCGTGGCGGGCGCACGCGTCATCTGCGACTATTACGGGCTCCGCACCCGCTTCGGCAAGATGAGGCTCCCGGGGCTCGCCTGCGACGAGAAGAACATCTACGCCGCCGACCTCATGGACCGCTACGGGGCTTCGGACGACGCGGAGGAGGCGGTCTCGCTCATGCGCAAGATCCTCGCGGCGGGAGGGGAGAAGGTGACGCTCGTCTCCATCGGACCGTTCACCAACCTCCGCCGTCTCCTCGAGAGCGGCGCAGACGAGTGGTCCCCCTTGGGGGGCGCCGAGCTCGTCGCGCGGAGCGTGGAAGAAGTTGTCTCGATGGCGTGCATGTTCGAGCCCGATGCCTACGGCTGCTGCCGCGAGTGGAACGTCTGTCAGGACATTCCCGCGGCGGAATACGTGCTCCGCACCTGCCCCGTTCCCATCACCCTTTCCCCGGGCGAGACGGGCGGCAAGATCTTCATCGGGAAGAGCACCTTCGAGGACAAGGACAGTCCCGTCGCCATGAGCATCGCGCTCTACCATGAGCGGGAGACGCGGCTCGTCGGCTGCCGCGTCCGCGAGAGCTGGGACCCCGTCACCTGCTTCTTCGCCGTGGCGGGCGAGGGCGGGCTCTTCCGCCGCTCCGAGTGGGGGGACGTGCACATCGCCGAGGACGGGCTCGCCCTGTTCACGCCGAACGGGGAGGGGAAGCGGAGCTACTTCACCCCCGCCATTCCCCCCAAGGACATCGAGACGGCGCTCGAGGCGCTCATTCCCAAGAAGTGAAGCCCCCGCGGGAGCGGAAACAACAGAAACGAGGCGCGTTGCTTGACAAACGCGTCTCGTTTTGCTACAATAAACGGACAAGGAGGCTCTTATGACAGCCCGTACCTTTTTCAAGCGGTTCAAGTGGGGCACGCTCGTGCCGTCCTTTCTGCTCGCGGCGGCGGCAATCGTCGTCCTCGCCGCAAGTTACGACGGGTTCCGCAAGACATGCGGGATCCCGCTCGGCGTGATTTTCCTCGTCGCGGGCGTGCTCGCCGCGGCGTCCTTCCTGTGCGGCCTCGACGACAACGTCGGCTGGATGCTCTGCGGCGTCGCCATGGTCGCCGTCTCCATTTGGCTGTTCGCCGTCCGCCCCGTCTCCGTCGGCGTGTTCGCCATCGCGACCGCCATCATCGCGGGGTTCCGCGCCGTCGCCGAGGGGTTCGGGGCATACTTCCTGAAGAGGGAGGGGAGCCGCGTTTTCTGGATCGTCCGAATCGTCTTGGGGGCGCTGTATCTCGCCCTCGCCGTGACTGCGGCGGTCGACCCCTTCGATACCGATCCCGCGCTCAAGACGTTTGCGGGCGTCACCCTCCTTCTGTGCGCCGTGTTCACCTTCGCCTCTTCCCTCGTCGGGGGACCCTTCGAGAAGGAGGAGGAGCTCCGCTTCCGCCCCGTGAAAAAGGGGAAGGGGGGAGAGAACTGACGCGAAGATCGGGGGGATTTTTGCGAAAAAACCCTTTACACGGCGGGAATTTTGTTATATAATGATTCGGAACGGAGCGTAAAGCATGCGTCTGACTTTCGGGAGCTGGAAGTATATCTTTCGTAACATCTGGTATGTGTTGCCGTTTGCACTCGTACCGGCTGTCTTTCTTGCGCTCTCGGTGGACCATGCCGCGGTGTACGCCCTCACGGAGGGATTCTTCACGGGGGAGCCCCGCATCGACTTCGTGATGTGCCTGCGCGCGTTGAGCTTTCTCCGCCTCGATTCGTGGCTGGGAGCCGTCTACTCCGTCTGCGCCTTCATCATCGTTCCCACCTTCCTTGCCTTCCTTCTCGCCTTTGTCGAAAAGCACCTCCGCATCGGGAAGCGGACGCTCTCGGGCGTCGTCGACCAGTTCATGTTCATCCTTCCCGCCACCGTCGCCGTGGCGTTCTTCTACCTCGTCCTGTATGAGGCGTGGGCGGTCGTGCTCTCCGCCATTCTCTACGTCATCAGCGCGCTCCGCATGACCGCGTTCGTCTACATTCTGTATGTCTTTGCCTTCCTCGTGCTCGGGGGCGCCCTTTTGTACCTCTCGACGGTGGGATACATGTTCCTGCCCTGCAAGCTCGTGACGGGGTTCCGCCCGTACGACGCGTTCGTGTACGGCTACCGCGTCATGATGCGGGTGCGGTGGCGGCTCATTCTGTCGCTCGCCGTCTCGTATGTTCCGATGATCTTCATCCTCGCGGGCGCGTCCTTCCTGCCGGGGTACCTGTACCGCATCGTGTCCGTCGTCCTGTTCGCCTTTCTCTTTGCGGACTTCACCGTCCGCATGGCGACGGTGTACTTCGACGCCGACAAGCTCGACCGCGAGGACATCCTCAAAAGTTACAGGGAGCTCTGATATGCGATTCCGTCACGCCTTCTGTATCACAACCAATCACTTTGCGGATATCTTCAAGCTGCTCTTGTACCGCCTCGTCACGACGGTCATCTTGGGCAGCATTGCCTATGTCATTCTGCGGCTCGGGCTCTCCGCCATCACGGGGAGCGCCCAATTCGCGCACCTCGAAGAGGTCGTCTCGGGGTTTTTCTCCGCCCTCTTCACGGGGGAATCGGATGTGCTCCGCTCCTTCCAGTCCGACTTCAGCGGCGCCCTCGCCGACGTGCTCAATCTCATCGAGAGCCACAGCGGCTCCATCATCGGGTGCGTCATCGGGATCTGCTGCATTTACCTCGTCTCGCGGTTCGTGAACGGGCTCGCGGTCTTTGCGGTGGGGGGCTCCATCGATTCCCGCATGGGCACCTACGCCCATTCGAGCTTTTCGCAGTCCTACTTCAAGCGCCTCGGGAGCGCCTCGCTCTATCAGGTCATCTATGTTCCCGTCTGCTTCCTCTATGACGCGATCACGCTCGTCGCCTGCTGGTTCTTCTTCTTTTACGCGCCCTCCATTTTGCCCTCGTGGGGATTTCTGACGGTGCTCGTCGCGATCTCGCTCACCGTCACCGCGCTCATCTGCATGCAGGCGCTCAAGATGACGCTCATCTCCGCGTGGATGCCCGCCGTCGTCACCGACGGAGTGGGGGTGGGGAAGGCGTTCGCCGCGAGCATCAAAAACGGAAAGGATTTCCGCTCCCGCTTCGGCGGATTCCTTGCGGGGATCTATTGCGTCGTCGCCGTCAATGTCGGCTTTGCGTTCGCCACGCTCGGGAGCTCCCTCCTCATCACCGTCCCGGGAAGCTACTTATACCTGCTCGCCATGCAGTTTGTCAACTACTACCGCTCCAACGGAAAGCGGTACTTTGTCTCGCGCGAGCGCATTGCGGGCGAGGAAGCGGAAGAGGGCGGTCCCAAAGATTGATTTTACGGGCGCGTCTGCGCCCTTTTTTCGGAGGAAAATATGACCTATCAACAGGAATATGAGGCTTGGCTCAACGATCCCCGTCTGCCCGAGGCATGCAGGGAGGCGCTCCGCGCCATCTCTGCGGACGAGAAGGAGAAGGAGTACCGCTTCGGCGGCGAGCTCGAATTCGGCACCGCGGGCATGCGCGGCATCATCGGCTGCGGGAAGAACATGATGAACGTCTACACCGTCATGCGGGCGACGCAGGGGCTTGCGATGTACATCAGGACGCTGCCCGAGGAGGCGCGCTCGCGCGGGGTCGTCATCTCGTACGATACCCGCAGGAATTCCCGCCTCTTCGCCGAAAAGTCGGCGGCGGTGCTCGCGAAGAACGGAATTAAAGCGTATCTCTTCGACGACGTTCACCCCGTTCCCATGCTCTCGTATGCGGTCCGCTATCTCCACACGGTCGCGGGGATCATGATCACCGCCTCGCACAATCCCAAGGAATACAACGGCTACAAGGTCTACGGCGAGGACGGCGCGCAGATGTCCCCCGAGGCGACCGCGGTCGTCGTGAAGTACATCGGCGAGATCACCGACTATCTCTCGGTGGAGGGGGACGAAAAGAGCCCGCTCATCGTGCCCGTTCCCGCCGAGGTGGACGATACCTACATCGAGGCGCTCGCCAAGCTCACCCTCTCGGACGAGGCGGTGAAGGCTTGCGGGAAGGACCTGAAGCTCGTCTATACGCCCGTTCACGGCTCGGGATATGTGCCCGTCATGCGCATTCTCGGGAAGCTCGGCATTCACGTCAACGTGGTGGAGGAGCAGACGGTGAAGGACACCGAGTTCTCCACCGTCAAGGTCCCCAATCCCGAGTTTAAGGAGACGCTCTCGATGGGCATCGAGCTCGCGAAGCGCATCCGTGCGGACGTCGTGTTCGGCACCGACCCCGATTCCGACCGCCTCGGCGTCGCCCTCAAGGACGACAAGGGGGAGTTCGTCGCGCTCTCGGGCAATCAGGTCGGCATTCTGCTCCTCGACTACATTCTCACCCGCCTCAAGGAGGAGAACGCGCTCCCCAAAAACGCCGCGGTCG
>CANQAX010000030.1 GCA_947589235.1 uncultured Clostridia bacterium | reverse complement strand
GCGTCCTTCTCGTCCATGATCTCGACGAGCCGCCTGTGCCCGAGCATGACGGTGCGGATGACCGTCTCGAAATCGTACTTGTTCTGGTTCTGCGCGAGCACGGACATGCGCTCGTTCTTGTCGAGCGTGACGTCCCCCTTGTTGGGCTCGATCTCGCCCGAGAGGACCTTGAGGAAGGTGGACTTCCCCGCGCCGTTCGCGCCGATGATGCCGTAGCAGTTGCCCTTCGTGAACTTCAAATTGACGTCCTCGAAGAGCTTTTTGCTCCCGTATTGCAAGCTGACCCCGTTGACCTGTAACATGTTGACCTCTCGTTCTCTTTTTCCACGGGGGATTATACCATATCCGCGGGCTTCGGGGCAAGCGTTTTGAGCGCCCGGGGCGGGAAAATCTCAATCGGCGTCTTCTTCGCCCTTCCCGCCGAGGAGAGTGACGAGTTCCCCGAAACTGAACGGATAGGCGTTGCTGCCGAAGAACTCGAGCGGCTTCCCCTCCGAAAACTCGAGGCAGACTTCCCATTGCTCTCCGTCGAGGATATCGATATACTCCACTCCGTCGAAGGTGAGGCAGTACGGGCGGTAACTTCTCTTCCACTCGCCGATATGGACGGTGTCCTCCAAGGCGCCGAGAAACTCTTCGCGGGAAAGGACGGGAAGGGAGTTGATCTCCACGTCTCCGAAACGGTGAAATATCCTTTCGGAACGATGAAATTCTTCGCCCTTTCGTTCGGCGCAGAGGCGCTTGGCGCCCCGAAAGACGGAGCTCCTTTCAAGGGTGACGGAAACGAGCATTCCGAGGCGGCGGTAGATCTCCTCCGCCCGCTTCTCCGCATCGGTCGCGGGATACCTTCCCCCTCCCTCCTCGAGAGCGAGGCGCGCCATGGCAAGGTATCTGCGCGTGCAGCCGAGCTGCGTCTCGGGCGATGGCATTAGCATAAACTCGTCCAACTCATCGCGGTTTCTCGCCTCGAGAAGGCACTTCAAGTGCACAATTTCCCTTCGGTAGGCGCGGACCGCCCGCAGAATTTTCTCCGCGGGCCGATCCTTCAAATCAAAATAGACGCTTTCGGGTGCTATCATCATCTTGTTTTTCTCCTTTTTCCTTCATGATAACACGCGATACATGACATGTATTGTCATATATCAAAAAAATCTTGACAAATCCGTACGGGCGTCTATAATAAAGTCATGAACATCTTCGCAACATTCGCCCGAAGGACGGTCCATTTCGGGCTCAAGCTCGCGGCGCCCTTCCTCGGTTACCGCCCGCCGAGGCAGGTCGGCTACGACGAGGCGGCGAACGAACTGAAGGACGCGGGAAGGGCGCGCGTTCTCCTCGTGACGGGGAAGCACGTCCGCGCGCACGGGCTGTGCGAGCCCCTCCTTGCCGCCCTCGATCGGGCGGGGATCGAGGCGGAGATCTTCGACGATGTGCCCGCAAACCCTACGACCTCGTGCGTGGAGGCGGCGCTCGCCCTCTACCGAAAGGCAAACTGCGACTGCGTTGCGGCGGTCGGGGGCGGCTCCCCCATGGACTGCGCGAAGGGCGTGTGCGCGCGGATCGCCTCCCCCAAAAAGCCGCTCTCCGAGATGAAGGGCGCCCTCAAGGTGAGGGGAAAAGCGCCCCTCCTTCTCGCCGTTCCCACGACGGCGGGCTCGGGAAGCGAGGCGACGGCTGCCGCCGTGTTCACCGACGAAAATACGCATGAAAAATTCGCGGTGTTCTCCTTCAAGCTCGTGCCGAAACTGTGCATTCTCGACCCCGCCCTCACCCTCTCCCTCCCGCCCGAAGCGACGGCGGACACGGGGCTCGACGCCCTCACCCACGCGGTGGAGGCGTACGTCGGCAGGGCGACGACGAAGGGTTCGCGAAAACGGGCGGAGACCGCGGCAAGGCGCATCTTCCGCTCCCTCCCCGCGGCTTACGCGGACGGGAATAAAGATGCCCGCACGGACATGCTCCTTGCGGCGGAGGAAGCGGGCGAGGCGTTCACCGTCTCCTATGTGGGATATGTTCACGCGCTCGCGCACGCGCTCGGGGGCGCGTACGGTCTGCCCCACGGAAGGCTGTGCGCCGTGCTCCTGCTCCCCGTCCTCCGCGCCTACGGAAAGAAGGCACGGAAAAAACTTGCGCGGCTTGCCGAGGTGTGCGGCTTCTGCGGCGGAACGCCCCGAAAGGAAGCGGCAAAGCGGTTCCTCATGGAGACGGAGCGGCTTCTGCGCACGCTCTGCATTCCCGAACGGCTCCCCATCGAGGAGGCGGATATCCCCATTCTCGCGCGGCGGGCGACAAGGGAAGCCTTCCCCTACCCCGTCCCCAAACTTTTGGGCGTTCGCGAGCTGGAAAAGATCCTCCGCGCCGTCAAGGCGGAGGCGGACAAAGACGAAACCCACCATTCAACTTTCGGTTGAACATGCCGATATTCACCCAAAAATAGAGTGGTTCAACTTTCGGTTGAACGGAAAATATGGCATTTTCTTCCGCTTCGTGTTAAAATAAAGACATGAAAAACCGAGAGGCATTGGTGTTATGGAAAGAGGATCGTTGATAGCTTATCACAGAAAAAGACTCAACCTCACGCAGACGGAATTGGGGGAAAAGGTCAACGTGACCGCGCAAGCCGTTTCCAAGTGGGAAAACGGGCTTTCCGAGCCTGACCTCTCCACCGTCCAGAAGCTGTGCAAGATCTTCGGGATCGACGTGACGGAGTTCTTCTCCGAGGAAGAAGGGACGCCCGCGGACCAGACTGCTCCGCAGACACCGTCCGCCCCCGCAGAGCCCGTTCAGAGCGCGGAAGCGCCTGCGCCCGCACAGCCTGTCGTCGCACAGCCCGTGCCCGAAAAGCCCGCGCCCGAAAAACAAGAGACGACCCGCTTCATCGTCGGTTACTGCAGCACGTGCAAGCGCCCCATCGAACAGCGGGAGAACTACGAGGTCTTTACCCGCCGCGGCGGCGCGCAGACCATCACCTGCCCCCAATGCGCGGTCAAAAATCGGATCCGAAACGCCGAATTCGAGCTTTCGCGCGAGAGGACGCGCTTCCGCCGCAGCATGATAACGGGCGGCTGTATCGCGGGCGGCATTGCCGTCATCGTCGCCATCATCGCCATTGCCACGAAGAACGTCACGGTGCTTGCGGCGCTCGCCCTCGTTCCGATGTCGTTCACCTTTGCGTCGCAGTGCTTCTGGGACGGCATCGTGTCCGATTGTTTCTTCTTCTTTCTTCGCTCCTTCCGCATGCCCGGGCTCATCTTCGCGTTGAATCTCGAAGGGATCATTTGGTTCATCACCGTGAAGCTGCTCCTCATGATCCTTTCGGGGCTCCTGTCCGTCCTGTTCATCCTGCTCGGCGTCGCCGTGTCGCTCGTCTTCAGCCTGTTCGTCTTCCCCTTCGGCATGATGAAGGAAGCGCATACGCTCAACGAACTGAAAAGAAACGTGCAGGTCGCAAAGGCTCGCGCATAATTTCAAAGAAAATCATTGCGTGCCGAAAGGTGCGCATTATGTTAAGGAGGAAATATGAAAAAATTTCTGATCGTGCTCTGCTCCGTGCTCTGTTCCCTCTCCCTCTGCTTTGCCATCGCCGCATGCGGAGAATCGGGAACGTCCGATCCGACCCCCTCCGCTCCCTCGGGTCCTTCCGCTCCCTCGGATCCCGATACGCCAGACAATCCCGACAATCCGAGCAACCCGAGCAATCCCGATACTCCGGATAACCCCGACAATCCGAGCAACCCGAGCAATCCCGATACTCCGGATAATCCCGACAACCCGAGCAAACCCGATACTCCGGATAACCCCGACAATCCGAGCAACCCGAGCAATCCCGATACTCCGGATAACCCCGATAATCCCGACAACCCGAGCAAACCCGATAACCCCGACGATCCCGATGAGCCTGTGGGGCAGAAGGACATCACGGGCGTGACGTTCGTTTCCGCCTCCTTCCCCTACGACGGGCATGAGCACGAGATCAGGGTGACGGGGACCCTTCCCAAGGGCATCACGGTCGCCTACACGAACAACAAGCTCACCGACGCGGGCGAAAAGACGGCGACGGCGATCCTCTCGGGCGACGGGTACAACACCCTCACTCTCCATGCGACGATCACGGTGACCAAGGCGGAGATCGACGCCTCGGGCGTTCACTTTGAAAGCGTCACCTTCCCCTATGATGAAGAAGTACATACGCTCACCGCAACGGGACTTGATACCCTTCCCGCGGGCGTGAATGTCGCCTATCAAAACAACACGCAGAAGGGCGTGGGCACGAGCAATGCGACGCTCGTCCTCTCGGGAGACAATTACATCACGAAGGAACTTCACGCCACCATTACCGTACAAAAGCCCACCGCCAAGCAGCTGACGGACATCGTTTCAAGGTTCTTTGAGGCGCGCCTCAACATCTGGGATTTCGTCCCCAATTCGCTCAAGCCCGAAAATATGCTCGATGACGGCGCTCCGACCGACTTCAACACGGACTTTGTGGATGTCTCCTCTATCGGCAAGAAGGCTATCGGAAAGCAGCTCAACGTCGTCTACGATATTTTCACGCATTTTGAATCCATCTCTCAATACGTGGAAATCGCCTTTGCGGTACAGGATCAAATCGTAAATTTGTATCAGGCGTTCATCAACGACGATCCCGAAAACTATGCCTCTTTTACGCATAACGGCGATACGTTCGACTTCAAGATCGAATTGACGGATACGACGAACACGCTCCTCATCGGGGTCGAAAAGGGCGCTGTGAAGGCCGCCATCGAGCTCTCCTACGAAAGGGGCAGCGCCGAAACCTGCGTGCGCATCCAACTTTCGGACAGCAACGTGCTTCGCTATGAAAGCTCCCCCACCCACCTCAAGGCGGCGCTCGATATCGTAAACCTTGCAATGTGGCAGGTGGAATTTGACGTGAACGGCAGCGTCGTGGACGGCAAGCTGTACGAATTCTACGGAACGGAATCGACGAACATCAAGACGGTCGCCGAATACCATAAGACGGCGAGCTACACCTATATTCTCGGCGACAAGCGCGAGTCGGACGACCTCAAGATCGAGGGCTCGCTCGAAGCATACGACAACGCGACGGGTCGGCTCGTCGGCTCCAAGGTGAAGGAGACGGTGTCGAAGAAGGATTACGACACGCAGTGGTTCAACCTTTGGGAAGTCACGGGAATTACTTCCATCAAGAAGGAAGATAAGCAAAACGTGATGAATGCCGATACGATCTATATCAACGGAAAGAGCGACTCGCTCCATTCAAAAACCGTCAGCTTCCTCGACGCTTCCCGCAGGTTCGATATCGAATTTAAGGAAGTATGGTACTTCCAAACGGGAGAGGACGGAAAGCCCGAAAAGGTCAAGACGGAGATCCCCATGCTCTTCATTCAGCAGGAGAACATCGGAACGTTTGAGGCGGATTTCCTCGCCGAGAATGATGTAACCGTCACGCTCAATCCCAAAGGGCACGTTGCGGTCGCTGCCGCCTATGCCGAGTATGTGGAGCAGTACGCTCAAGATAAGGTACTCGTCGAGCGGTCGGAGATCGTGGCGTTCATCGGAACGCGCAATTCCTTCTTTACCGACTGAAGAACAGACAAGACGCCATAAAAAATATCCATCGGTCATGCCGATGGATATTTTTTTGAAGAAAATTTTAACGCCCCTTCCGATGAAGAGGCGTTCATGTTATTCTGATTTCCTCTTGGAATAGCGGTACAGTCCGTACGACAGGGCGGCGCCGACGAGGAGCAGCACCGCCGAGACGACCCAGTACCAAGGGTTTGCATAGAGCGGCGAGAGCGATGCGGGCGTGTTCCGCACCGTGGTGACGTACACGGCGACGATTGAGCCCACGATGAACCCCAAGATGGCGAAGTGCGTCCCGCGCGGGAACCTCTTCATGAGGAACTTCATGAGGACGGAGATGGCAAAGAACCCCGCAAGGAGCCCAATCGCCGTGAGGAGAAGGACGAGCAGGCTCACCCCCACGTCGGCGCCGTGCAGGAGGTGCTTCGTCACGACCTCGACGAGCGGGGTATAGTAGCCGAAGATGAGGAGGAGCATGGAGCCCGAGATGCCCGGCACGACCAAGGCGCACGCCCCCACCGCGCCGATGAGAACGAGGAGAAGGTATCCGCCCGCATTCATCGAGTAGAGGTCGACGTTCCGCCCGACGGGCAGGAAGATGAGGCATGCGGCGACGGCGCAGGGAATGAGAAAGGCGATGAAGTTGTGCCATTGAGGCTTCCCCTTCACCCTCTCCGCGACGGACGGGAGCCCACCCAAGGAGAGCCCGACGAAGAGCGTGACGGTGGGAATGGGGAAGTTCGCAAGCCCCCATTGGATGGGGAAGATGAGCGCGGCGATGCCGATGAGCATGCCGAGCGCGATGGGCAGAAGGAAGAGAAAGCTCCGCTTGAAATTTTTGAAGATGTCGGCGACGCTGCCGACGAGCTTTTCATAGATCCCGAGGATCGCCGCGACCGAGCCGCCCGAAAAGCCGGGAATGATGAACGCGACGCCGATTGCGGCTCCGCGCAGAATGTTCGTGAGAAACTCGACGGCGGGATTGGGTTTTTTGCCCTCCTGCGGGGGCTCGGGCGGAGCGGGAACGGGCTCTTCCGCCGCGGACTGCTTGTTTTCTTCCATAGCGATTTAAGTATATCATAGCGGGAAGCAAAAAACAACCGAATTGCGGAAAAAAGAGGAACGAAGTCCGAACTCTCATCATCGGGATGTTTCGGTCGCTACGCTCCCTCAACATGACACGGCGGGAAGTCCGCCCTCCGCGCCCCGTCCCCTCATTCCGAGCCGCGCGCCTATCTCTTGCCCTCCCCCCTGCGTAAGGGGGAGGGGTAGGGGAGGGGGTACGCCCCTATTTCCGTTCCCCTTACCCCGCGCGTCATTCCATCATTCCCTCTTGCACGTGGGGAAAAAGCGTCATTCTGTCCTTGCCTCTCGCGTCATTCTGAACCCCCTTGCGGGGTGAAGAATCCCGAAGAACGAAGTCCGTTCTCGCGTGTCATTCTGAGCGTAGCGAAGAATCCCGAGGAACGAAGTCCGAATTTTCATCATCGGGATGTTTCGGTCGCTACGCTCCCTCAACATGACACGGTACATGACGCGGTGGGAAGTCCGACGCCCGCGTCATTCCGCCCTGCTCCCTCCCGCGTCATTCTGAACCCCCTTGCGGGGTGAAGAATCCCGAAGAACGAAGTCCGAACTTTCATCATCGGGATGTTTCGGTCGCTTCGCTCCCTCAACATGACACGGTACATGACGCGGTGGGGAATCTGTCGCGCCGCGCCATGTCCCCTCATCCGTCCCTTCGGGACACCTTCCCCCCGAGGGGGGAAGGCTCGACAACTTGCACCGCGGCATTCTGTCCGCGCTCTGTCCCCTCATCCGTCCCTTCGGGACACCTTCCCCCCGAGGGGGGAAGGCTCGACGACTTGTCGCGCACACGCAATACGCCGCCCGTCCAAAGGGCGGACGGGCGGCGGCTCAAAATAACGTATCGTCTCGGGCAAGGAAACCTTATACGATCCCCTGCGCCATCATGGCGTCGGCGACCTTCTTGAAGCCCGCGATGTTCGCTCCCGCAACGTAGTCGCCCTTGACGCCGTATTCCTCGGCGGCGGCGTCCATATTGCGGTAGATGTTCACCATGATGTTCTTGAGCTTTTTGTCCACTTCCTCGAACGTCCAGAAGAGCCGTCCGCTCGACTGTGCCATCTCGAGCGCGCTCGTCGCGACGCCGCCCGCGTTCGCCGCCTTGGCGGGAAGGAACACGACGCCAGCCTTCCGGAACACGGAGATACCCTCGAGCGTCGTGGGCATGTTGGCGCCCTCGCCGACGTACTTCACGCCGTTCTTCACGAGCGCCTTGGCGCTCGCCTCGTCGATCTCGTTCTGCGTGGCGCAGGGGAGCGCGATGTCGCACGGGATATTCCAGATGCCCTTGCACCCTTCATGGTATTCCGCCCCCTTCACGCGGTCGGCATACTCCTTGATGCGTCCCCTCTCGACTTCCTTGATCTGCTTGACGGCGGCAAGGTCGATCCCGTTTTTATCGTACACGTAGCCGTTGGAATCGTACATGGCGACGACCTTCGCGCCGAGCGACTGCGCCTTCTCGCACGCATAGATGGCGACGTTGCCCGAGCCCGAGATGACGACCGTCTTGCCCTTGAACCCGTCGCCGCGGCAGGCGAGCGCCTCCTCCGCCATGTACACAAGCCCGTAGCCCGTCGCCTCGGTGCGCGCGAGGCTCCCGCCGTACGAGAGACCCCTGCCCGTGAGCACGCCGACGTGCTCGTCCTTGAGGCGCTTGTACTGCCCGAAGAGGAACCCGATCTCCCGTCCGCCGACGCCGATGTCGCCCGCGGGGACGTCGGTATCCTGCCCGATGTGGCGGAAGAGCTCGGTCATGAAGCTCTGGCAGAAGCGCATGATCTCCATGTCGCTCTTGCCCTTGGGGTCGAAGTCGGAGCCGCCCTTTCCTCCGCCGATGGGAAGCCCCGTCAGGCTGTTCTTCAGGATCTGTTCGAGCCCCAAGAACTTGATGATGGAGAGGTTGACGGACGGATGGAAGCGAAGCCCGCCCTTGTAGGGACCGATGGCGCTGTTGAACTGCACGCGGTAGCCCTTGTTGACGTGCACTTTTCCCGCATCGTCCACCCACGGCACGCGGAACATGACGACGCGCTCGGGCTCGACGAAGCGCTCCAAGAGCGCCGTCTTTTCGTATTCGGGATGGCGCTCGACGACGGGGCGCAGACCGTTCAGGATCTCCGTCGCCGCCTGATGAAATTCGGGTTCACAGGGATTTTTTGCCTTGAGTTCACCGAGAACTCTGTCCACATAGTTCATAAATGGTACCTCCCGCCTTTCGGCTTTTCTTGCACCATTATAGCAAAGACCGCCCCGATTTGGCAAACGGACGGCACAGTTCGGGGCGATATGAAAATCTTATGGCGGGCATAACCCGAAGTTATATCCAATCAGTCCAAGAGCCTCGCCTCCCGCGCGTAGGCGAAGAGCTCTTCATATCCCCCGTGCGGATAGCGGGAGATGTCGATGTTCTTCCTGTTGATGAGGCAGGGCGTGAGGAAGAACACCCGCATGCCGACCTTCTCCGCCGCCCCGTCCTCCTCGGTGTCGTTCCCCACCATGAGGCAGTCGCGGGGGTCGAGCTCGAGCTCCTCGCAGAGCGCCGAAAAGTAGGCGGGATTGGGCTTGCAGAAGCGGGAATTTTCGTAGGAAGTGATGCGCTCGAAGCGCTCGGGCGAGACCCCCGCCCAGTTGAGGCGGGCTTCCTGCGCGATCATCGGAAAGACGGGATTGGTCGCGAGCACGAGGCGGATCCGCGCCGCAAGCGCATCGACGAACGCCCCCGCCTCGGGCGCATACCCGCAAGCGCACCGCGCTCCCGAGAACTCCCCGCGGTAGAAGGCGTCGAAATAGGGCATGTCGTTTAACGCCTGCGCGCCGAAGATCGAGGCGAACACTTCCCTGAACGCCTCCTCGTTGGTCCGCGAGCCGTCGTTTCCGATCATCGCGGCGGTTCCCTTCCAGATGCCGTCCGTGAGCGCCTTCGGCTCGTACCCGCGGGGCGCAAGGGCGCGGGTGAGGCGGGAAAAGTATTCCCTCGTGAAGGCTTCGGTATCCATCGGCAGGAGGGTGCCGTCCATGTCGAAAAAGACCGCCTTCATATCCCCTCCCTCCCGATTTTTTCCAAGATCTCCGTGTCGGCGGGGCAGAACGCGTAGGAGCTGATCTCCGACGGCGCGATCCATGCGAGCGCCTCGTGTTCGAGCGCGTGCGGCTCGCCCGTGAGCTCGGCGCGGAAGAGGGAGAGGCAGATGGAGATGTCGGGGTAGTCGTACGAGACGGCGCAGTACAGTTCGCCCGTCCGCGCGCCGACGCCGAGCTCCTCGCGGCACTCGCGGTCGAGCGCCTCCGCCTCCGTCTCGCCCGCCTCGCGCTTTCCGCCGACGAACTCCCAGAGGTGGGCGCGCGCCCGCCCCTCGGCGCGCCTGCAGATGAGAAATTTTCCCCCGCGCACGACGAGCGCGGCGACGACTTCCGTTCTCTGTTTCATACCCGAAAAGTATAGCATGAAGGCAAAAAATTGGCAACAAAATTCTTGACAAGCGCCGAAAAAAGTGGTAGATAATGGGTAGAAAAATCGCAATGTCAAGGGGGTATCCGATATGAAGGGAAATTTCGTCTATCACAATCCCGTGAAGCTCTTCTTCGGGAAGGGCGCGATCAAGGATCTCACGGAAGAACTCGCGCGGTACGGCAAGACGGCGCAGCTCGTCTACGGCGGCGGTTCCGTCAAGAAGAACGGCATTTACGACGCGGTCGTCTCCGTCCTGAAGGAATGCGGGAAAACAATCGTCGAGGACGGCGGCGTCATGCCCAATCCCACGACCGACAAGCTCGCGGAGGGCGTGAAGATCGCCCGCGAACACGGCGTCGACTTCATCCTCGCGGTGGGCGGCGGCTCGGTCTGCGACTACGCGAAGGCGGTCTCCGTCTCCGTCCACTGCGACGAGGACCCGTGGGAGAAGTACTACATCCGCTTCGAGGAGCCGACCTGCGAAATCGTCCCCGTCGGCTGCGTGCTCACGATGGTGGGAACGGGGAGCGAGATGAACGCGGGCTCCGTCATCACCAATCATCACACGCACCTCAAGATCGGGCACGTGTTCGGGAGCGAGGTCATGCCGAAGTTCGCCGTGCTCGACCCCGAATACACCTACTCGGTGCCGCGGCGGCAGATGGTCGCGGGCATCTATGACGCGTTCAACCATATCTGCGAACAGTACTTCTCGGGCGATGACGACAACGTGACGGATGACCTCTGCGAGGCGCTCATGAAGTCGCTCGTGAAGAATTCCCGCGTCGCCCTCCGCGACCCCCGAAACTACGAGGCGCGGAGCAACATCATGTGGGCGGCGACGTGGGCGCTCAACACCCTCCTCGCGCAGGGAAAGGACACCGACTGGGAAGTTCACATGCTCGGGCAGGCGGTGGGCGCCTATACCGACGCGACGCACGGCATGACCCTCTCCGCCGTCTCCCTCCCCTACTACCGCCATATCCTGCCCTACGGGCTTCCCAAATTCAAGCGGTTCGCCGTCGAGGTCTGGGGCGTGGAAGAGAAGGGCACGGACAGGCAAATTGCCGAGATGGGGCTCGAAAAACTGCATGACTGGATGAAGGAACTCGGCGTCGCGACGAACATTTCCGAGCTCGGCGCGACGGAGGAGATGATCGAAGGGATCGCCGATGCGACGCTCGTGATGGACGGCGGATACCGCGTCCTCACCCGCCCCGAGATCGTGAAGATCTTAAGGGAGAGCCTGTGAAACGGCTCCTTCCCCTTCTCGCCGCGTTCGTTCTCTGCGGCTGCGGCGCACCGAAGGCGCCCGAGAGAGGTTTGGACTCGTTTGCCGTCGTATGCGGCGACCAAGTTCTGCATGGGACGTTTTCGGACACCGAGGCGGCACGGGAACTGCAAAAGAAACTCCCCGTCGCCCTCACCCTCGAGCCCAACACGTTTGAGCATTGGGGCGCGTTGGGATTCTCGCTTCCCGAAGATGACGAGAAAATCAAGGCGGAAGCGGGCGACGTTCTCCTGTACGCCGGGAGCAATCTCTGCATCTTTTACGGCACTAACACCTATCGTTACACGCGAATCGGAAAAATTGACGCCACGGCGGACGAGCTCAAGGCTTTCTTCGGAACGGGAAGCGTCCGCATCGAAATCAAGGAGGAACCATGAAACTCAAACTTTGCAAGGAATGGGACAAAGTATTCCCGCAGGACGAGCGGGTGCACCATGAAAAGGTCGTCTTTCACAACCGCTACGGCATCGACCTTGCGGGCGATCTGTATCTTCCCAAGGGCAAGCGGGGCAAGCTCCCCGCCGTCGCGGTGTGCGGTCCGTTCGGCGCCGTGAAGGAGCAATCCTCGGGGCTGTATGCGCAGGAACTCGCCGTGCGCGGCTTCCTCGCGCTCGCGTTCGACCCCTCTTACACGGGAGAAAGCGGCGGTACGCCCCGCTATGTCGCCTCGCCCGACATCAACACCGAGGACTTCTGCGCCGCAGTGGACTTCCTCTCCTGCCATAAGCGGGTCGACCCCGACCGGATCGGGATCCTCGGCATCTGCGGCTGGGGCGGAATGGCGCTGAACGCCGCGGCGATCGACACGCGCATCAAGGCGACCGTCGCCTCCACCATGTACGACATGACGCGGGTGAGCGCCTACGGGTACTTCGACAGCCTCGATGAAGGCGGCAGGCGCGAGATGAAGCGCTCGCTCAACGCACAGCGCACCGCCGACTACGCGAGCGGAACATACGCCCGCGCGGGCGGCGTCGTCGACCCTCTTCCCGACGATGCGCCCTTCTTCGTGAAGGACTATTTCGACTACTACAAGACAAAACGGGGGTACCATGTCCGCAGTCTGAACTCCAACGAGGGGTGGAACACGACCTCGTCGCTCTCCTTTATCAACATGCCCATTCTCGCGTTTGCGGGCGAGATCGAGAGCGCGGTGCTCGTCGTCCACGGCGAAAAGGCGCACTCGCGGTACTTCTCCGAGACCGCCTTCTCCAAGCTGAAGGGGGAAAACAAGGAGCTCCTCATCATCCCCGGCGCCGTGCACACCGACCTCTACGACAGGAAGGACGTCATCCCCTTCGACGCCATCGAGCGGTTCTACCGCGCCCACCTCAAATGACAGAAAAGACGTTGAGACTCATTCAGAACAGGACGTTCGGCGAGGAACGCGCCCTCTACAACATCGCAAATACATTCGTCGAGAACTGCCGCTTCGAGGGCGAGGAGGACGGCGAATCCTTCCTCAAGGAATGCCGCAACATCTCCGTGAAAAACTGCTACATGGACCTGCGCTATCCCATGTGGCATGTCCGCGGGCTCACCCTCTCGGGCTGCGGGATGACAAAGAATTGCCGCGCCGCGCTGTGGTACGACCGAAACGTCCACGTTGAGAACTGCACGATGAACGGCATCAAGGCGGTGCGCGAATGCCGCAACGTGACCCTTTTGAACGTGCGGGCGGATTCCCCCGAATTCGGGTGGAAATGCACGAATGTTGCGGTCCGCGATAGCAAAGTTCAGTCGGAATACGCCTTTTTGGAATGCAAAAAACTCGCGGTGGACGGGCTCGACTTCGAGGGGAAGTACTCCTTCCAGTACACGAGGGACGTCACCGTGAAGAATTCCCGCCTCAAGACGAAGGACGCCTTCTGGCACGCGAAGAACGCGACGGTCTCGGACTGCGTGCTCGAGAGCGAATACCTCGGGTGGTATTCGGACGGGCTCACCCTCGTCCGCTGCACGATCACGGGGACGCAGCCCCTCTGCTACTGCAAGAATCTGACCCTCATCGACTGCACGATGGAGGGGTGCGACCTCGCCTTCGAGTACAGCGAAGTAAACGCAACGATCTTGGGAACGGTTCGCTCCGTAAAGAATCCCTTACGCGGCGTCATCGTCGCGGACGGGTACGGGGAAATCATCAAAACGGGCGGAAAATACCGCACCTTTGCACAAGTCAAAACGAGAACGGAATAGCCTCCGTTCTCGTTTTTTCCGCCCCCATTGGGGCATTTTTTTGTTTCAGACCGCTATTTCAGCTTGCGGAAGAGCTCCGAGACGTTGTCCTCGATTGCAACGTGCGGGAAGGCGGAAAACGCCTCGCGAGGGGTCGTTCCCGTAAGGACGGCGGCAAAGTCCACTTCCGCCCGAGCAGCTGCCTCAGCATCGACGAGACTATCGCCGACGTAGAGCGCCTCGCCCTTTCCCGCATGCAGCCGCTCCGCCGCGAGCAGGACCCCCTCGGGGTGCGGCTTCTCGTGCTTCACGTCCTCGTTTCCGACAATGACGTCGACCGCGTCCGAAAGCGCGAACTTCTTCAAGATGTCCTCAATGCGGAAGCGGTGCTTGGTGGTGACGATCCCGACGCCGATTCCTCTCTCCCTGCATTCGCGCAGGAGCTCGGGCACCCCGTCAAAGAGGCGGGCGTCCTTGGTCATCACCTCATCCGCCTTGATCTGGAAGTAGTCGAAAAAGAGCGCCTCTTCCGTCTCACTCTTCACCCCCGTGAGCATGCGGAAGGCGACGTCCAAGGAAAATCCGATGGTCTTTCTGATCTCCTCGACGGAGTGCTCTTTATAGCCGAGACGGGCAAGCGCATAGTTGATGCTCGCCGCAATCGAGAGCGTCGTGTCCCCCAAGGTATAGTCGAAATCAAAGATGACCGCCTGATACATAGACCCCGCCCCGTCCTTATTTCACTCTCCGTGAATGCCATACAGGGAGAGCTCTTCGTCTCCGATCTCTTCGGAGGGGACGAGCTTATAGTGCTTTTCGGCGAGCTTGACGATTGACCCATCCTCTTCGCCGAATTCAAAGACAGCAACCGCGTCGCGCGCCAAAAATTGGCAGGCGATGGGTCTGCAGATGAGGTTGGGATATTTTTCTTTGCACAGCATGATATCCTGCTCGATCTGCGAGACGCCGAGCTTGTCCGAGCCGCCCTTCGCCTCGACGGGAATGATGAATTGCCGTCCGAATTTGTCGACGCCGACATAGATCTCGTCCGTCTCGATTTGCCCGATCCCTTCGACCGTCGTCCGCAAATGATTCTGAAGGGAATGGCAGACGATTCCCAAAAAGAGGTCGATGAGTCGGTTGTAGCGCACAATGGCGAGGAGCGCCTGCTCGTCGGAAAAACTGTACTTTCTGACCATGCTCGGCGTGCCGTCGGGGACTTTAACGGTCACGAGCATGGCGTCCGGTTCGACGAACTCCCGCCCCTCTGTCAAAACAAAGGCGTATTGCGAGATTCCCGTATTCTTCATACGCCAATAGTGTCCCTCGGGCGCGGTCTCCCTGACGGCGCTCGGAAGAGGCTTCCGATATTTATAGGAATAGATGACGTCGCCGAGATTTTTGGGGTCATCGATGCCCAGCGCTCTCGCCTTTTCGATAATCTCTTGCCGCCCGAAGGGGACGGACGTCATGCCGTTTTCGTATTTCTCGGTGAAAATCGCCTCTATGATCTTATCGTAGATATTCATGGTTTTTTCCCTCGTATTTCAGAATGAGAACGTCCTCGTTGAGCCAATCTTCCGTCGCCGTCGCAAACCGTTTTCGGAATGTCTCCACTTTCTCCACCCGATAGCCGAGGCTCTCCGCGACTTCCCCGAGAAGGGACGAGGTTCGGATGGGGATTTGAAAGTAGGAAGCCTGATCCCCCACCACATAGGCGAGCATGGCGCCTTCTTTGAGGTAGGGTCTGAGGTTGGAAAGGTGACGCGCCATCCCTCCGAAGTACTGCTTCACCACCGTGGAATACAGCCGCTCGAAGCCCGACGTCTTGCCGAGCTCCCTTCTGCGACGTTCGATCTCATCGCTCAACGTCTTGATTGAGGAAATTCCTTGGATATAGCTGTCGTCCGTGTCGCTGCGGTAGACGTTCTTGGTGTTTGAACGGATGAAGCCCTGCTTGACGGCACGCAGATCGTCCTTCGTCTTGAGAAAGCCAAGGGCAACGGACTCCAACCGCGTCGTCCGCGAGTAGTCCTTCTCGTTCGGGTAGGGCGGAGACGTGATGACGAAATCGACTTTCCCGCGAAAGGCGTCCCCCTCTATCTCCCTTGCGTCCCCGCGGAAAATATCCGCCCGCGTTCCCGAAAACGCAGAGAATGTCTCAAGGTCGCGGCGAACAGTCTCCATCTCCTGAAACCATATCCCGACGATGTCCGCACTCTCCCTCTTGACCCTGCCGACCCCGACTTCGGGTCCGAACTTCAAGTTGCTGTACGAATAGACGAGGTGCTTTGCAAGGGCAAGAAGGAAGTAGTCGTGGAAGGGCGTTTCGCACCCGTCTATCGCTTCCTTCAAAAACAGGGCGTCGCTCAACGGTCGCGGGCAGATGGAATTTTTGAGAAGGAGCGCATTCTGCTCTTCCGAAAGCGTCTTGAGCGCGGGGCTGCAAGCGATTTTTTTTGCGGCGTCCTCCGCGATCCGCTCCGCCGTCTCAAGCAGCTTTGAAGTATCCTTTTTCCATGTACATTTCGTGCGGCTTGCAAAGTAGGTGACGGGGCTCGCTTCTATCCCCCACGAGGGAATACCCGCCTTTTTGCACTCGACGTTGGTCGTCCCCGTTCCGCAGAAGGGATCGAGGACGAGAGAAGAATTGTCTGCACCGAATTCGACGAGGTACTGCCGCACGAGATGAGGCGGGAAGGACAGGACAAAGCGATACCAATCGTGGACGGAACAGTCTTCGACGCGTATTTTGTTTTCAGTATTACCGCCGCCCGAAGGAAAGGGCGAAGTGGCGGACCACTCCGAAGTTTTCATTCCTTTACTCCCACTCAATCGTTGCCGGGGGTTTGGAGGTGATGTCATAGACAATGCGGTTTGCGTGCTTTACCTCGTTTGTAATGCGGTTGGAGACCCTCTCCAGCACGTCGTACGGAATGCGCGCCCAGTCGGCGGTCATGGCGTCCACGCTCGTGACGGCGCGGAGAGCGATGACGTTCTCATACGTGCGGAAGTCCCCCTGCACGCCCACCGTCTTACTGTCGGTGATGACGGCGAAGTACTGCCAGATGTCGCGGGTGAGCCCCGCCTTTGCAATCTCGTCGCGGAAGATGAAGTCGGCGTCGCGGAGCGTCTCGAGCTTTTCGGGCGTGACTTCGCCCATGATTCGGATGGCGAGCGCGGGACCGGGGCAGGGCTGCCGCCAGACGATGTCGTCCGAGAGCCCGAGCTCCGTTCCGACCCGCCGCACCTCGTCCTTGAAGAGGTCGCGGAGGGGCTCGACGATCTCCTTGAAGTCGACGACGGAGGGAAGTCCGCCCACGTTGTGGTGGCTCTTGATGACGGCGCTCTTGCCCT
>CANQAX010000029.1 GCA_947589235.1 uncultured Clostridia bacterium | reverse complement strand
GGTGCGGGCTCCCTTTTTTGCTCCTCGGAAGCGGGCTCTGCTGCGGGCTCCGCATGCTCCGTAGGCTCCGCATGCTCCGCGGCATCGCCTTCCCTCTTTTCGGGTGAGGGCTCGAGCCCGTCCTCGCCGTGGAAGGCGCAGTACCCGCCGAGCGGGAAAATGCGTACGGCGAAGAGCTCCCCCGACTTTTTCCGCCGCTTCTTGAAGAGGGCGGGACCGAAGCCGATGGAGAATTCGTCGATGCGGAACCCGAGCAGTTTCCCCGCGAGGTAGTGCCCGAATTCGTGGACAGTGATCATGACGAGCAGGATGAGAATGGCGAGCAGAATGCCGCCGACCGTGCTCCATACGCTCAAGAGGTTATTCGCCATAGAGAAGTTGCCGTGCCGTGCGGCGGGCGGTAGAATCCGCCTCGGCGAGCGAGCCGTAGCAGGTATCTCCGCTCATGGGAACGCGCCGCAGCGTCTCGCGGATAGTTTCCGCGATCTTCGGGAAGGATATACCCCCCGCAAGGAATGCCCGCACCGCCTCCTCCGCCGCCCCATTGAGGACGGTCGGAGCGGTGCCGCCCCTCTTCCCCGCCTCCAAGGCAAGGGTGAAGCAGGGGAATTTCTCCTCGGGGAGCCGCTCGAAGCGGAGGGAGCCGAGCGCGACAAGGTCGAGCGGCTGCGTGCAGGGAAGCCGCTCGGGGTAGGTGAGCGCGAGCTGAATGGGCAGGCGCATGTCGGGATAGCCGAGCTGGGCGAGGACGGCGCCGTCCGAAAAGAGGACCGCCGAGTGAACGATGCTCTCGGGGTGGACGACCGCCTCGATCTTTGTAAACGGCGCGCCGTACAGCCACTTCGCCTCGATGACCTCGTATCCCTTGTTGAGGAGGGTCGCGCTGTCCACCGTGATTTTCGCCCCCATGTGCCAAGTCGGGTGGCGGAGGGCGTCCGCCGCCCTCACGCGGGAGAGCTCCTCCTCGGAATAGCGAAGGAAGGGTCCGCCGCTCGCGGTGAGAATGAGCTTTTCAAAGGGGGCGTCCCTGCGGAAGGAGAGCGCCTGAAAGAGCGCGGAATGCTCGCTGTCCACGGGGACGATCTCGGCGCCGTGCTTCCTTGCAAGCTCCGTGACGAGGGCGCCGCCGCACACGAGGGACTCCTTGTTCGCGAGGGCGATCTTCTTCCCCATCTCCGCCGCCGCAACGGTGTAGCGGAGCCCCGCAAAGCCGCCCGCCGCGATGAACGCCACGTCGCAGTCGCCGAACACCTCGTGAAGGCCCTCGGGAAGATCGCTCGCGCAAAGGGCAATGCGGGGGTGAAACTCCTCCGCGAGCGCGCGGAGCCCCGCCCCGTCCCTCCCGCACACGAGCGCGGAGAAGCGGAAGCGTTCGGGATAGCGGCGGACGACCTCCGCCACCTGCATTCCGATGTTGCCCGTACAGCCGATGAGCGCGATGTTACACATACTTTCTCCCAATGAAAAGCCCGCATGACGCGGGCGTGAGGTCTCTCTATTGTATGCGGCTTATCCCACGATCATGATGCGCGCCACGAGAAGGAGCGCCACGACGGGTCCCGCGTACAGGGCGGAGTCGATGCGGTCGAGAATGCCGCCGTGCCCGGGCATGATCTTGCCCATGTCCTTCAAGCCGAGTTTCCGCTTGACGGCGCTCTCGACGAGGTCGCCGAACTGCGAAAATGCCGCGGTAATGACGCCGACCGCGATGAAGAAGAGGATATTCGGTGCGTCGATGGCAAGCTCCCAGCGAAGGGGCGCGATGACCCCGATGTCGTCGAGGAAGGTGAGCCCGTAGCAGGCGAAGAAGATGACGATTGCGCCGAGCGCGCCGCCGAGCAGCCCGCCTACCCCGCCCACGACCGTCTTTTTCGGGGAGATCGAAGGCGCCATCTTCTTGGGGTACCTCTTTCCGAACGCCCGCCCGAAGAGGTAGGCGAAGGTATCCGCGAACGGGCACACGATAAAGACGAGCAAAACTGCAAGTTCCGAATAGACGAGGAAGTGATTGCAGATGGAGAGGAGCAGCAGGAACATCGAGGGATACAGGTAGCAGACGAGGGAGTATCCCGCCGATTCGAGGGTCACCTTGTCATAGGCAAACACGAGGAAGGAAAAGAGCACGATGACCCCCGCGATGAGGGTGGAGAGGGCGAAGTACATCGAATAGTTTCGACCCATGACTTCCGAGATCCCGCCGAGCCCCGGCGTCGGGAGCCCGATCCCGAGGATCTCTGCGAACACCCAGTCGCTGATCATGTACGAGAGCAACATGAGGAGCGAAAAGAAATACACGACGACGCACTGCGAGCGGAGGAGCTTTCCGCGGAAGGCGCGGAGCATCTCGAAGGTCCCGATTGCGGCGAAGGCGAGAATGAGCATGTCGAAGAGGAGCGTCCCGATGTGCAGGGCGTGCATCTCCCCGCTCTTGTCGGTATAGTTGCACCAGACGAAGAGCTTCATCGCGAAGAAGGCGAAGAGAATGAGGATGTAGACCGCACCCGAGAGGACGCGGACCTTCATGTCGCTCCGCACGGGAGCGGGAGCGGGCTCCTTGGGCAGCGTTTCCGTGGTCGTGTTCTTATCTTCCATCATTTCCTACCTTTCCGTACCGCCTGTCGCGGCGGGAATATGCCTCAAGAGCCCTGTCAAAGTCCGCGTTCGTGAAGTCGGGGAACATCTTGTCGGTGAAGTACAGCTCCGCATACGCCGCCTGCCAGAGCAGGAAGTTGGAGAGCCGCACCTCCTTCCCCGTGCGGATGACGAGGTCGGGGTCGGGCATGCCGTCCGTCTGAAGGAGACGGGAGAATGCCTCCTCGTCCACCTCCCTCCCCTCGCGGACGGCGCGGTTGGCGGCGGCGACGATCTCCTGCCGCGAGCCGTACCCGATGGCGAGGGCGAGCGTGCCGCGCTCCCCCTCTTCCTCCCTGCTCTTCTCGCGGATCATGCCGCGGATATCGGGCGGGAGAAGGTCGGCATTGCCGATCACGCGGAGGGAGACCCCCCTCTTTTCGAGCCGCTCCGTCTCCTCCGCAAAGTAGCTGCGAAACAGCCCGAACAGGGCGTCGAGCTCCTCCTGCGGGCGGGACAGATTCTCGACGGAGAGCGCGTAGAGCGTCAAAAACCGCACGCCGCAGTCGAAGGCGTGCTCGGAGAGTGCCAGCATGCGCTTCAACCCCGCGCGGTGACCCGCCGCACGGGGCAAGAGCCGTTTCTTTGCCCACCGCCCGTTTCCGTCCATGATGACGGCGACGTGGCGGGGGACGTTCTCTTCATTCATCAAATGGTGAGGAGCTCCTTTTCCTTTGCCGAAATTGCCTTGTCGAGCGCCTCGATGGCGTCGGAAATGCTCTTTTCGACGTCGATTTCGCTGTTCTTGCTCTCGTCCTCGGAGATCTCCTTCGCGGTCTTGAGCTTCTTCAACGCCTCCATCGCCTCGCGGCGGACGTTGCGGACCGCCACCTTCGCGTCCTCGCCCATGCGCTTGATCTGCTTGACGAGTTCCTTTCTGCGCTCCTCGGTGAGTTCGGGGAACACGAGGCGGATGACGTTGCCGTCGTTCGTCGGGTTGATGCCCACGTTGGACGCTTGGATCGCCTTCTCGATAGCCTTGAGGAGCGATTTGTCCCACGGGCTGATGACGAGGCAGCGCGCGTCGGCGGCGGCGATGTTGCCGAGCTGCTTGATGGGCGTCATCACGCCGTACGCCTCCACCGTCACCTTGTCGAGAATGTGCGGGTTTGCTCTGCCCGCGCGGATGGCGGCATAGTCCTCCCGAAGCACGCTCTGCGTCTTTTCGAGTTTGTCCTCGAGCACGAGGAAGATCTCCTCAACCTTTTCGTTTTCGATCATAATATGCCCCCTTTTGTTATTCGTTGGAAATGAGTGTCCCGAGATTTTCGCCGCACACCGCGCGGAGGATGGAATCCTTCTCGCCGAGCGCGAACGCGAGGACGGGAATGTTGTTCTCCATGCACATGGTGGCGGCGGTCGCGTCCATTGCCTTGAGACCCTTGTTGACGATGTCGCCGAAGTTCAATCTCTCGTACTTCTTGGCGTTCGGATTCTTGGCGGGGTCGCTGTCATAGATGCCGTCCACGTTCTTCGCCATGAGAAGGACATCGGCGTCGATCTCGCAGGCGCGCTGTGCCGCCGCCGTGTCCGTCGAGCAGTACGGGTTGCCCGTGCCGCACGCCATGATGACGATCCGCCCCTTCTCGAAGTGGTGGAGCGCCTTGCGAAGCACGTACGGCTCGGCGACGGAGATCATGTTGAGCGCCGTCTGCACGCGGGTGGGAATGCCCTTCTTCTCGATGGCGTCCATCATCGCGAGCGAATTCATCACGGTGGCGAGCATGCCCATGTGATCGGCGGTCGTGCGGTCCATGTTCGTCCCCTGTCTGCCGCGCCAGAAGTTCCCGCCCCCGATGACGAGCGCGATGTCCACGCCCATCTCGTGCACCTTCACCAGCTGGTCCACGACCATGGAGACGACGTCTTCGTTGAGCCCGAACTTCTGCGGACCCGCGAGCGCTTCGCCCGAGAGTTTCAGCAAGATACGCTTGTATTTCGGCGTCATATCCTTTCCTCGCTTGCCGTTTTTTTCAGTATACCACACCCTCGCCGAAAAAGCAAGGGCTTGAAAAGATAAAATCCGCGCTTCGTTTTTCCCCGCGGGGCTCCTTCTTCCCCTCTTTTTCGCCCCCTTTCAGGGTCGCATGCGGGAAAAAAAGGGCGTTTTTCCGCCCCCATTGCGCATTTTCTTGCGCTGTTTTGCGGAGTAAAGAAAAGGACGGGCAAGCCGTCCTCTTCCGTAATGTTGAAGGTTTATTTTTTCATCGCCTCGACCTGCTTGGCGACTTCCTCCGAGAGGTCCTCGTTCTTCTTCTCGAGCCCCAGCCCCATGACGTAGAACACGAAGCAGTGAAGTGCCGTCTCGGGCAGACCCGCGTCCTTGATGAGGCGGGAAATGGTGACCTTGTCGTCCTTGACGAACTTCTGCTCGAGGAGGCAGTTCTCCTCGTAGAACTTGCCGATCTTGCCCATGACGATCTTTTCGGCGATGGCGGCGGGCTTGCCCTCGTTGATGACTTCCTGCGTCAGAATCGCCTTTTCCTTTTCGATGGTCTCGGGCTCGACCTCGTCCTTGGTGAGGTAGGCGGGCTTGGAGAATGCCGTATGGAGGGCGATGTTGTGCGCGAGCTCTTTGGACTTCTCCGTCTCGGGGCAGCTGAAGTTGAGCATGACGCCCATCGTGCCGCCCATGTGAATGTACGTCTCGATGAAGCCTTCCGCCTTGCAGAGGGTGAAGCGGCGGACGGAGATCTTCTCTCCGATGATGCCGACCTGCTCCTGAATGTAGGTGTCCACCGTCTTGCCGCCCATGTCGGAGGCGAGGAGCGCGGCGACGTCCGCGGGCTCCGTCTTTACGATCTGTTCGGCGACCGCATGCACGATGTCGCGGAACTTGTCGCCCTTGGCGACGAAGTCGGACTCGCAGTTCACCTCGACGAGCACGCCCGTCTTGCCCTCGACGAGGGCATACACGACGCCCTCCGCCGCGATCTTGGAGGCGCGCTTCGCAGCCTTGGCGATGCCGCGCTCGCGGAGGAGATCCGCCGCCTTCCCGAAGTCGCCGTCGGCGTCCACGAGAGCTTTCTTGCAGTCCATCATGCCCGCGCCCGTCTGTTCGCGGAGCTTCATCACGTCTTTTGCCGTAAATTCAGCCATACTATTTCTCCTTATTTCTTGATTCCGCGTTTATTCCGCGTCCGAAGCCGCAACGACTTCCTCGATGTCCTCGGGGGCAGCCGCGGGTTCCGCTTCGGAAACGGGCGTTTCGCCCTCCGTCGCCTCGATGACCGCGTTCGCGATGACCGAGGAGATGAGCTTGATGGCGCGGATGGCGTCGTCGTTGCCCGGAATGACGTAGTCGACAAGGTCGGGGTCGCAGTTGGTATCGGTGATGGCGACGATGGGAATGTGCAGCTTCCTCGCCTCGGCGACCGCGATGTCCTCATTGTGCGGGTCGACGACGAACATGATGCCGGGAAGGGTGCGCATCGTCTTGATCCCGCCGAGGTTTTCCTGAAGTTTGCCCATCTCCTTCTTGAGACCGAGCACTTCCTTCTTGGGAAGAAGGTCGAATTCGCCGCTCTGCTCCATGCGCTCGAGCCGTTCGAGATAGTCGATCCTGCCGCGGATTGTCTTGAAGTTGGTGAGCGTGCCGCCCAGCCAGCGGGAGTTGACGTAGTACTGCCCGCAGCGGGTCGCCTCCTCGCGGATGGCGTCCTGCGCCTGCTTCTTGGTGCCGACGAAGAGCACCGTCTTGCCCGCCTTCACGCTCTCGACGACGAACGTATACGCCTCTTCGATGAGCTTCGCCGTCTTTTCAAGGTCGATGATGTGAATGTCGTGACGGGCGGCGAAGATGTACTTCGCCATCTTGGGGTTCCACTTTCTCGTCTGATGTCCGAAGTGGACACCGGCTTCGAGAAGCTGCTTCATGGTGATGACTGCCATAATTCCTCCGTTTCTCCTCTCTTCGGCGCGGCAGTTCCGCTCTTTTCTTCGCATAGAAGATTTACGAAGCACGGTGAGCGGCGCGACCGGAGATGTGGACTTGCCCGCGGTCTCCCGCAGACTTTCCAAGTATAGCACAGAACACGGAAAAATGCAACTCGTTTTGCGCGCCCGCACGCGGTTTTTTGCGCGGATATGGGCGGTTTTCGGAAAAAATACCGCCCGTGCGGGCGCACGGGCGGGAAAACTTTGCGATTTTTTGGGAAGAAGGGCTTATTTCGTCCCGAACAGCCTGTCCCCCGCGTCGCCGAGACCGGGCAGAATGTACCCGTGCTCGTTGAGGCACCTGTCGAGCGTCGAGACGTACACGGGCACGTCGGGGTGCTCCTTCGCGATCTTCGCGATGCCCTCGGGGGCGGCGATGATGGACATCATCTTGATGTTCTTCACCCCCCTCTTCTTGAGCGCCGCAAGCGCATCGCACGCGGAGCCGCCCGTCGCGAGCATGGGGTCGACCAAAAAGACGGTCTTGTTCTCGATCCCCTCGGGGAGCTTGCAATAGTACTCCTGCGGCTCGAGCGTCTCCTCGTCGCGGTACATGCCGATGTGCCCGACGCGCGCCGTGGGGAACACCCTGTGCACGCCGTTCACCATGCCGAGCCCCGCGCGGAGAATGGGCACGATGGCGACGCTCTCCTCGGGAACGCGGTACTGAATGGTCTTTTCGAGCGGGGTCTCCACCTCGACGGGGACGAGCTTGACGTCGCGCATCGCCTCGTAGGTCATGATAGTCGTGATCTCCTCGACGAGTTCGCGGAACTCCTTCATGCCCGTGTTCTTGTCGCGGAGAATGGAGATCTTGTGCTTGATGAGCGGATGATCGAAGATGAATACGTTCTTCATTCGTTTCCCTCCTGTTCGGGGACGTCCTCGCTCAATGCGACCTCGTCTGCGGGAGCTTCGGGCGCTTCGGGGGCTTCGGCGGGCGCTTCGGGAACTTCGGGGGCTTCGGGGGCGACCGCTCCCTCACCCGCGTTCTTCTTGCCGTGAATGTTCACGAGCAAGTTGGTGAGAATGCCGAGGATGAGCGCGCAGGCGACCTCGGTGATGGTGACCTGCCCGAAGGAGAGCGACATGCCGCCCACGCCCGCGATGAGGATGACGGAGACGACGAAGAGGTTGCGATTGTCGCCGAGGTCGACCTTCTGGATCATCTTGAGACCGGAGACGGCGATGAAGCCGTAGAGCGCAATGCACACGCCGCCCATGACGCAGGACGGAATGGAGGCGAGGAAGAGGACGAAGGGCGCGAGGAAGGAAGCCAAGATGGCGATACATGCCGTGACGAAGATGGTGATGACGGAGGCATTGCCCGAGATGGCGACGCAGCCGATCGATTCGCCGTACGTCGTGTTGGGGCAGCCGCCGAAGAACGCACCCGCGATGGAGCCGACGCCGTCGCCGAGAAGGGTGCGGGTGAGCCCGGGTTCCTTCAGAAGGTCGGTCTCGATGATGGAGGAGATGTTCTTGTGGTCGGCGAGATGCTCGGCAAAGACGACAAACGCGACGGGGATATAGGCGACCGCAATGGTGCCGATATAGCCGCCGACGGAGCCCTCCGCAATGGTGTAGTTCCCCTTGAATGCTTCAATGAAGGAGAAGTGCGGGTACCACGCCTCGGCGGTGCCGAGTTGATTGAAGATTTCGAAGTTGATGATCTTGAGCTCGTCGCAATTTGCCGCCCAGCCGATCCCCGTGAACGCCGCGGCGACGACATAGCCCGCGAGGATCCCGATGATGAAGGGGATCATCTTGAGCATCTTCTTGCCGTAGACGGAGCAGGCAATGGTCACGGCGAGCGCGACGAGCCCGCACACGAGGGCGGCATAGGGAGAGGCGACGGGAGCTCCCGCGGCATCGAGCACGCTCCCCTTCATGAGGTCGCCGATGGCGTTCCCCGCGAGCGAGAGCCCGATGATGGCGACGGTCGGTCCTATGACGACGGCGGGCATCACCTTATCGATCCACTTGGTCCCCGCAAAGTGCACGACGACGGCGATGATGACATAGACGAGCCCCGCGAACACCGCGCCGAGCAGGAGCCCCAAATAGCCGAGCGACATCGAGACGCCGCCCGCGAACGCAGCCGCCATCGAGCCGAGGAAGGCGAAGGAACTGCCGAGGAACACGGGGCTCTTGAACTTCGTGAAGAGCAGGTACACGATGGTACCCACGCCCGCGCCGAAGAGCGCCGCGGACTGCGACATGCCGTGTCCGACGATGGCGGGCACCGCGATGGTCGCCGCGAGGATGGCGAGGAGCTGTTGGAGCGAGAACAGCACCAAGCGGAGAGGCTTGGGTCTGTCCTTGACGCCGTAGATCATTTTCATCTCTGTTTCTCCTTTGTTTTTCGGATTGGGGAGACCCTTATCTATGATAGCACAGCGTCGCAAAAAAAGCAAGGGCAGAAACCGAAAAAATCGCCGCGGAACTCCCGCGGCGGAAAAATTTTTCGGGTCTGTTTTCGGGGTTTCCCCCCTCTTCCTTTACTCGGAGCGGGAAAGGACGGCTTCGATGGCGGAGACGAGCTCCTCTCTCCCCTCGCCCGTGAGCCCCGAGACGGCGATCACGTTCCCCTCGCCGAGCCCGAACGCGTTCGCGATGTGCCTTGTCCGCTCCCTCCGCTGCATGCGGGAGAGCTTGTCGCACTTCGTGGCGATGACCGAGAACGGAATGATGTGGTAGTTGAGGAAGGCGACCATCTGCAGGTCGTCCGCGGAGGGGTCGCGGCGGATATCCGAGAGGAGAAAGACGTGCGCGATGTCCCCCTTCCGCTCGAAGAAGGCGTCGAGCGTCCTCCCCCACCTCTCCTTTTCCTCCTTGGAGACGGCGGCATAGCCGTACCCCGGGAGGTCGGCGAGCAGAAATTCCCCGAAGTCGAAGTAGTTGACGAGCCGCGTCCGACCGGGCGAGGCGCTCGTCTTGGCGAGGTTCTTGCGGCGGGCGAGCAGGTTGATGAGCGTGCTCTTGCCCGAATTGGACTTCCCGCAGACGGCGATCATGGGGCGGTCGGGGGAGAGAAACTGCTCTCTTCTCGCCGCCGAGGTGATGAAGGTCGCCCCGTCAACCCGCAACATGGTCCATCCCCCTCACGGCCGTGCGGAACACCTCGTCGACGTCGCTCACGCAGATGAAGCGGAGTTCCCTGCGGACGTTTTCGGGGATCTCCTCGACGTCCTTCTTGTTCTCCTCGGGAATGATGACGTCGTGAATGCCGATGCGCGCCGCGGCGAGCGCCTTCTCCTTGAGCCCGCCGATGGGCAGCACCTTGCCGCGGAGGGTGATTTCCCCCGTCATGGCGATATCCCTCCGCACGGGGTGCCCCGTGAAGGCGGAGAGAATGGCGGTCGCCATCGTGATGCCCGCGGACGGTCCGTCCTTGGGCGTCGCGCCCTCGGGAATGTGAATGTGGATATCCTTGTGCTCGAAGTCGTTCTCATCGATGCCGTACTTGTCGGCATGGGCGCGGATATAGCTGATCGCGGCGCGCGCCGATTCCTTCATGACGTCGCCGAGCTTGCCCGTGAGGAGAATGTCCCCCTTGCCCTGCATGGCGGAGACCTCGATGGTGAGCGTCGCCCCGCCGACGGACGTCCACGCGAGCCCCGTGGCGGCGCCGACCTCGTCGTTTTCGAGCATGTCCTCGTCGCGGAGGAAGCGCTTCCCGCCGAGGAACTTTTCAAGGTTGTTCCGCGTGACGGTGATGGAGTCCTTCTCCCCCTTGGCGATGCGGACCGCCGCCTTGCGGCACACGGCGCCGATCGTCCGCTCGAGCGAGCGCACGCCCGCCTCCATAGTGTAGCCGTCGATCATGGCGGAGAGGGCGCCGTCGGTGATGCGGAGCTGCTCCTCCTTGAGCCCGTTCTCCTTCCTCTTCTTGGGGACGAGGTAGCGGCGGGCGATCTCCTCCTTTTCCTGCGGGGTGTAGCCCGAGAGCTCGATGATCTCCATGCGGTCGCGGAGGGGCGAGGGAATGGTCTCCAAGGTGTTCGCCGTCGCGATGAACATGACCTTGGAGAGGTCGTACGCGACCTCGAGATAGCGGTCGCGGAAGGTGTTGTTCTGTTCGGGGTCGAGCACCTCGAGGAGCGCGCTCGACGGGTCGCCGCGCAGATCGGACGAAATCTTGTCCACCTCGTCGAGGAGAAACACGGGATTGACGGAGCCCGCGTTCTTCATCTCATAGAGAATGCGCCCGGGGAGCGCACCGATGTAGGTGCGGCGGTGCCCCCGTATCTCCGCCTCATCCTTGAGCCCGCCGAGGCTCATGCGGACGAACTTCCGCCCGAGCGCGCGGGCAATGGACTTTGCTATGCTCGTCTTGCCCACCCCGGGGGGACCGACGAGGCACAGAATGGGCGCCTTGAGCTGTCCCGTGAGCTTCAGGACGGCGAGATACTCCACGACGCGCTCCTTGATCTTTTCGAGCCCGTAGTGGTCCTCTTCGAGCACCTTCTCGACGTCGGAGAGGAGCTCGGTGTCCTTCGTCTCCTCCCGCCACGGAAGGTCGAGGAGCCAGTCGGCATAGTTGCGGAGAACGGTGTATTCGGGCGAGGAGGGCGGCATCTTGTCCATGCGGGCAAGCTCCGCAAGCGCCTTGTCCTCGACTTCCTTGGGGAGCCCTTTTGCAAGGATGCGCTCGCGCAGGCGGACGTTCTCCTCGGTGTCGTCGCCGAGCTCGGCGTGGATCGCCTTCAACTGCTCGCGGAGGAAGTACTCCTTCTGCGACTTCTCGATGTTCTTGCGCACGTTCTGCGCGATCTTGCGCTCGAGGCGGATGATCTCGAGCTCATCGTTGAGGCACTGCTCGAAGAGGCGGAGGCGCGGAACGAGGCATGTCTCCTCGAGAAGGAGCTGCTTGCGCTCCTCCTGCAGGTGCAGATGATAGGTGCAGACGTTGATGTAGGCGTCGATGTCGGCAATGCCCGTGAGCACGCTGTCGAGCTCCTTGGACGATTCCTCCGAGACGATCTCGCGCACGAGCTCCTTTGCCGTGCGGAAGTACGCCTCCTCGAGGGTCGGGTCGCCGTGAATGCACGGGATTTCGTCCGTCACGGCATAGAGATACCCGCTCTCGGTGCGGAATCCCCGCGCCCGCGCACGGTACAGCCCCTCCGCGAACACGCGGACGCGCTCCCCCGGCAAGCGGGTGAGCTGGCGGATCTGCGCGACCGTGCCGACGCAGTTCAAATCGTCCGTTCCCGGTTCCTCCTTGGAAGGATCCTTCTGCCGCGTGAGGAAGACATATTGCTCGGAGAACTCGGCGCGGTTCACGGCAGCAAGGGAGACCCCGCGCCCGACGTCGAAGGTGACCGTCGTGTTGGGGAACACCACCTGCGTGCGCATGGGGATGACGGAGAGGATCTTTGTATTGATTTCGGATTGCATACAGACCTCCGTGGGGAGATACCATTATATCACACTTTTCCGCGGTTTTCAAACATTTTTCCGCACTTCTTTTCGGCGTCATTCTGAGCGTAGTGAAGAATGACGCCGAAAACAAGCCGTCCTCGACACCCCGCCTCGGGCTTGTTTTATGACGTATGGCGAAAACGTTGCCTAACGCGAGCGAATGGGGGTCTGTCATTTTGATGACGCGTAGCGGCGCACGAGCCGCGCAGGCTGTCATTTCGAGCGGAGCGGAGGAGCGCATGAGCATTGGGCAAATGCGCTACGAAGCGAAGTCGAGAAATCTATGCTCAAGAACGCAGAGAGGTCTCGACTTCGATAATAAGGTTGAGATGTCTCGACTACGCTCGACATGACACTATTATACGTCGAGGCGGTCACCTCATACCGAGCCCCAAAGGGGCGAGCGTATCTGTGAGCATAAGATTCGCTCGGCTCCTTGCGGAGCCTCGGAATGAGGTGCCCACCCCCCCCTTCCCCCCTCCCGCGGAGGGGGCAGCAAGGCGGGCTTGTTTTCCACGTCATTCTGAGCGTAGCGAAGAATCCCGATAAACGAAGTCCGAATTTTCATTTTCGGGATTCTTCACCCGCCGCAAAGGCAGCGACGGGTTCAGAATGACCCGTAGGACAGGCGGGAACCATTGCATAATTCTTCACCCCATTCGGCAAAAACGGAACGCCCCGAGGCGGAGCCTCGGGGCGCAAAATCATTTCGTTCACCGTCCTTTCCGAAGAGAGAACGGAATTGTGTTTCCCCCACCGAAGAACTACGTCATTCCCTGCGAAGAGCAATCACCCACCAAAGAACAACATCATTCCCTATGGAGAGCACCCGCCCACCGAAGAACTACGTCATTCCCTATGGAAGGCACTCACCCAACCGAAGGGCGGGCTGCCTACCGAGGGGCAACGTCACTTCCTGCGGAAGGTACTCACCCGACCGAAGGGCGGGGAAGGGTTACCCCCTTCTCCAATGCGCGACGAGCTCGACGTCGTAATTGGGCATCGTGTAGGTGTACTCAAGGTCGTTCGAGACCCACGAGCCGTTCGCATACCAGCCGTCAAAGACGTAGCCCTGCGAGGCGACCGCGGTGACCTTGACCTCGTCCCCGGAATTGACGACAGCCACATCGTCGTACCATTTAACCTGATCGAGTCTTCCGCCCGCCTCGGGGGTCGCATCTTCCTGTTCAAGGTAGAACGTCAACGTTCCCGAATTGCTGTTGTATCCTGCGGGCATGAAGTAATAGAGCTCGCCCGCGGTCAGTGTCCGCGTGAGCTTGAACTGATGATTCGATCCATAGCCGTCATCATCGGAGTCAATCTGCTCCTTCGCACTGTCGTACAAGTAGCAATATGTATCGAAGGATGCCTGCGAATAGATCACGACTTCGCCCGTTACGAGCGGCACAAACGCGTAGTAGGTACCGCTGCTGCTTTGACCCACAACGGACACGGTCCGATTGGAATTCATCGCCACGGGGACCGCGTCATTATATTCGACCCACTTTGCGTACAGCGTCGTATCCTCCGTGACGGGAGCCGTGAAGTCGAAGGGCTCACCCGAGCAAAGCGAATCGGTGTACCAACCGCCGAAGAGGTAATCCGAGCGGGTGGGGATATCGGGATAGATGAGACCCGACGTCGCGGTGACCCTCTGCGAGGGAACGGGCGTTCCCGAATAGCCGTTGAGGTCGAAGGAGACCGTCGCCTCCGTGAACTTCTCGACCGTTCCGCCCGTCTGGCTCGAAACGGTGAGCGTATGGTCGGTCATCCAGCGCGCCACGAGATCGACGTCCTCATCGGGCATGGTGAACGTGAAGGAATAATTGGTAGAGACCCTCTCCGAGCCATTGTACCAACCGTCGAAGGAATAATGGTAGCTCGAGACAGAGACCGTGACGGACTCCCCTCCGGGGACATACGCCTTGGCGCCCGCATAGGTCGTTTCGATGACGGGGCTATCCCCGTATTTGCCTCCCGCCGCGGGGGTTGCATTTTCCTGCTCGATGTAGAACGTCAACGTTCCCGATTCGCTAAATCCCGCGGGTTGGAAGTAGTAAAGTTCGCCCGCAGTCAAATTGCGCACAAGCTTGAACTGACCCGATCCATTGCCGTCATCATCGGAGGCGACATAATACTTATCGCTGTCGTACAGGGTGCAATAGGTATCGAAGGAGCCCGAAACCTGCGAATAGATCACGACTTCGCCCGATACGAGCGGCACAAACGCATAGTAGGTACCGCTGCCGGTGTCTCTGACCGTAACGAACACGGTCTGATTGGAATTCATCGTCACGGGGACCGCGTTTGCATAGGGGACCCACTTCGCGTACAGCCTCATCGAGCCTTGGACGGGAGCCGAGAAGTCATAGGGCTGACCCGAGCAGAGCGAATTGGTATACCAACCGCCGAAGATGTAATTCGAGCGCGTGGGGATCTCGGGATAGACGAGCCCGGTCATCGAATCGACCGTCTGCGAGGGAATGGGGTCTCCGTAATAGCCGTTGAGGTCGAAGGAGACGGTGACGCTTCCGATGCTCGAATCGGGCGCAAGGTAGCCGTAGACCGAAAGGTCCGCTTCGCTGTCGCTCGTGCTCAACGTGAGGGCATGCAGCTTATGGAGCTCCCCTGTCGTGGCGGGAATGGAAACGATGTGGTCGAAGTTGCTGTCGAACGCATAGACTTCGATCTCCGCAACGCCGTCCGCCGTCCAGAGCACGCTCGAATTGTAGAAGATGTAGTACAGGTTCTCCGTCGTCTCCTCTTTCTCGCCGTTCACGTAGATCTCGTACGTGTCGGCGCCCGTGACGGCTTCCCACTGCACGCGGTAGCCGTAATCGATCTGGTCCCGCTCGGCGCGGAACTCGAGCTCGGGCGTCTTCAGGCGGAGTTTGGTCACGGTCCCGCTGTACGTGGAAGAGGTATAAGAGCTTGCCTCGGCGACAATCGTGACGGAATGGGAACCCGCGTCATAGTTCGACATATCGTATTGGAGCAACGAGGTCGAATACGCATAGTACGTCTGCACGTCGCTGCCGTCGATGGAGAGCCGATAGGTATCGGCATGCGGGACAGCCGCCCACGACAGGATCGCGCTCGTCTGGTCAAATTCGATATGCGTGCGGCTCAGGACGTGGTGCTGATAGGAAACCGTCGCGTAGGCGGAGTTCACGAAGTGATAGCCGTCGCCGAGGGCGCGGACGCGGACGGTGTACGTCCCCATCGAGATCCCGCTCGAAATGGTCCAAGTCGTTTCGCTGACGGTGGTCGTGTTCCAATCATCCGAATAGCTGTCGTACTGCCTGTAACCCACTTCGTAGAGGGTTGCATTTTCGACGGGCTGCCACGTGAACACGCCGTCCGCTTCGCTCACAACGGGGGTGTCGAGGCGGGAAACGGCGTCATCCTCCGCGATCCAGCTCGCATAGAGGGTGAGGCTGTCCGACGTCACGCGGGACTGGGGATCCCAAGGGCTCGTGAGAACGTAGCTGCCGTTCTCCGTGTTGCCGTTCGAGCGCCACCAGCCGTTGAAGATGTAGCCGTCGCGCTCGGGCGTGAAGTCGACACGTCCGTCCACCGTGGGGCGGACGACCCGCTCTGCGCCCTCATAGTTGAGTTCATAGGTGACCTCGTGTTCGTTGAAGCCGAGCTCCCACTTCGCATAGAGGTCGCGGTCGCTGCGGATGGCGGAATCGAAGTCAAATTCATGGTTGCCGTAGCTGTCCTCATACCAGCCGACAAACTCGTAGCCGGGGCGGACGGGCGGATCGGGCAGGTCGACGGTGGAGCCGTTGTTCACGCGGACCTCGAGTTCTTCCGACTCGTTGTTCGTGTCGGGATCGAACAGACCGCCGTTCGCATGGAAGGTGACGGTGCGCCGCGTCGTGGAAGGGGTGTTGCCGCCGGGGGTGGTGGTCGCACCGGGCTGCTTCCCTTGCTTGTAGAACACGCCTTCCTCCCCGCCCATGCTTGCGGGCGGCGTGAGCTTCATCATGCCGTCGGAAACGGTGCCGCGGAAGCTCGAGGAAAGGTCGGTCGCGGACGTGCCGTCGGGACGAAGGGTGATGTTGGTACCGCTTACTTTATAGGTACCCCCCCCCATGCCGAAACTCGAAGTCCACTTCCCGCCCGAAAGGGTGATGGAATTGTTCAGATCGAGCTCGCCGTCCACGTAGAGATAGTACGTGCCCTCGACGTCGTCCTTCGACGCGCCGTCGTCATTGCCGCCGCAGGCGGCAAGTCCGAAGCAGAGGCAAAGGCACGCAACGAGACTCAAAAACAGGGTAAAAAATTTGCGTTTCATAGAAACCTCCATAAAACATTATATATGAGAAAAGAAACAATGTCAAGACATTCCTCCTGCACGTTTGCAATTTTTCCAAATTTTTTTCGCTTTTTTGAGCTTTTTCGC
Organism: uncultured Clostridia bacterium; assembly: GCA_947589235.1. Classification (GTDB taxonomy): domain Bacteria; phylum Bacillota; class Clostridia; order Christensenellales; family Borkfalkiaceae; genus Gallimonas. The sequence goes on along the minus strand of CANQAX010000029.1, from coordinate 797 downwards.
ACTTTTTCGCGGGGGGCAGAACGGTGCCTAACGCGAGCGAACTGCGAGGTTTCTGTCATTTCGACGACGCGTAGCGGCGCACGACCGCACAGACTGTCATTTCGAGCGGAGCGGAGTAGCGCATGAGCCACTGGCGAATGCGCTATGGAGCGAAGTCGAGAAATCTATGCTCAAGAACGCAGAGAGGTCTCGACTTTGATAATATGGTTGAGATGTCTCGACTACGCTCGACATGACATTATTGTACACCATGACGGAACACACTCCGCCCCCTCCCGCGGAGAGCGGAGCGGCGCACCATGTTCAGCAGCCCAGTGGGCTGTGAACGCGCCGCGACAGGAGCGCGGAAGGCGCGACGGGGATTCGGCGGTCCCTGCCGCCGAATCGCCCGCAAGGGCGGGGGTGGGCAATACGCGAGGGAATCGCGGATTACTGTCATTTCGAGCGAAGCGAAGTAGCGCATGAGCATTGGGCGAATGCGCTACGAAGCGAAGTCGAGAAATCTATGCTCAAGAACGCAGAGAGGTCTCGACTTCGATAATATGGTTGAGATGTCTCGACTACGCTCGACATGACACTATTGTATGCCGTTTCGTTTATCCAGCCCACCCCCTATCGCGCCAAAGCGCGACACGAGGAGCGTAGCGACGAAGTACCCCCTTTGGTGGAGGGGGCAATAAGACGGGACGGAATGAGAGCGTGTACCTCATACCGCCCCGTCTTCGGCGGCACGAGCCGTAGGCGAAGTAGCCCCGAAGGGGCGAGCGTATCTGTGAGCATAAGATTCGCTCGGCTCC
>CANQAX010000028.1 GCA_947589235.1 uncultured Clostridia bacterium | reverse complement strand
GGTACCCCCTCACCGTCGAAAACGTGAAGAAGTGTTCCCGTCTGCATGACCGCTGCGGCACGACGTTCATCTTCATCGTGCTCATCATCTCCATTCTCGTGTTTGCGCTCGCGGGCGTCCCGCTCACGATGTTCTACGAATGGGTGGGCATTGGCGGGCTCGCGACCAAGCTCATCTCCTTTGTCGTGAAGCTCCTCCTTCTGCCCCTCGTGGCGGGCATTTCCTACGAAATTCTGAAATTCCTCGCGCGGTTCGACACGCCGCTCTTCTTCCCGCTCAAGGCGCCCGGGTATCTTTTGCAAAAGCTCACCACGAGCGAACCCGACGACGGGATGATCGAATGCGCCATCCTCGCGTTCGAGAAGGTGCTCGAAATGGACAACGACCCCGAATCGCCCGAGCGCATCTTCGTCACCGAGACGAAGCTCTCCAAGCTCGCGGCTACCATGAAGAAGAATTTCTCCGACCACGGCATCGACGAGGCGGACGCCGAGTGGATCCTCAGCCTCTCGCTCGGGATCCCCCGTTCCGCTCTGTCCGAGGAGCGCATCGTCAAGCAGGCGGAATGCGCGAAGATCGTCGACCTGTTTGAAAAGCGCCTGACGGGCAGACCGCTCTGGTACATCTACGGCACCGCCGAATTTTACGGTTACTCCTTCAAGGTGGACGAGCGGGTGCTCATTCCCCGCCCCGAGACGGAGATCCTCGTCCAGCACGCCCTCGGAATGCTCCGCGAGGGGAACACCATGCTCGACCTCTGTACGGGCAGCGGCGCCATCGCGGTTGCATGCGCGTGCGAGGCGGCGAAGGACCGCAACATCTCGGTCACGGCGGCGGACATCTCGGAGGACGCCCTCGCCCTCGCGCGGGAGAACGCCCGCCTCAACAAGGCGAACGTCACCTTCGTGCGGAGCGATCTCTTCGAGAACGTGCGCGGCAGGTTCGACCTCATCACCGCCAACCCGCCCTACATTCCGAGCGGGGAGATAGCCTCCCTTTCCCGCGAAGTCCGCGACCATGAGCCGCGCCTCGCCCTCGACGGCGGGGCGGACGGGCTGGATTTTTACCGCCGCATTGCCCAGAAGGTGGGGCGGTACATCGTTCGCGGCGGCATGGTCATTCTCGAATGCGGTGAAAATCAGGCGCAGGCGATCATCAAAATTTTCAAGAGTTCGACGCGGTGCGAGTTCGCAATGGTCGTGAAGGACCTTGCGGGCGTCGACCGCATCGTGAAGATCGGGTTCTGACATGCTCGAGCGGCTCAAGGCTATCGCAAGGCGGTACGACGAGCTCGGCGAGCTCCTCTCCGACCCGAATACGCTCGCGGACATGCCCCTCTACACCCGCCTCTCCAAGGAGCGGGCGGACGCGGAGGAGATCGTCTCCGTCTACCGCGAGTACGAGCGCACGGAGGGGGAGATGAACGCCGCCTTTGCGGAGGCGGAGAAGGAGACGGGCGAAATGCGTGACCTTCTCAACGAGGAGGGATACGCGTGCAGGGAAAAGCTCTCGCAGCTCTTGACGAAGCTGAAGATCCTGCTCCTTCCCAAGGATAAGAACGACGAGCGCAACTGCACTCTCGAGATCCGCGCGGGCGCGGGGGGAGAGGAGGCGGCGCTCTTTGCGTATGAGCTGTACCGCATGTACATGGGGTACTGCGAGCGGCACCGCTTCGGCTGGGAAGTCGTCTCCCTCAACGAGACGGAGCTCGGCGGCGTCAAGGAAGCCGTCGTGTTCGTCACGGGGAAGGGCGCGTACAAGCGCCTCAAATACGAGAGCGGCGTCCACCGCGTCCAGCGCGTGCCCGAGACGGAGTCGCAGGGGCGGATCCACACCTCCACGGCGACGGTCGCCGTCCTTCCCGAGGCGGAGGAAGTCGAGGTCGAGATAAAAGACGAGGATATCCGCGTCGACCTGTACCGCTCCTCGGGCGCGGGCGGGCAGAAGGTCAACAAGACGGAGACCGCCATCCGGATCACGCACTTCCCGACGGGCATCGTCGTCACCTGTCAGGACGAGCGGAGCCAGCTCAAGAACAAGGAGAAGGCGTTCCGCGTGCTCCGCGCCCGCCTGTACGACTATTACAGCGGCAAGGCGAGCGGCGAGGAGGCGGCAAACCGCAAGAGCCTCGTGGGAACGGGGGACAGGAGCGAGCGCATCCGCACGTACAACTTCCCCCAGAGCCGAATCACCGACCACAGAATAGGGCTCTCCCTGCACGACATGGAGGGGTTCCTCTCGGGCGATCTCGACGAGATGACGGATGCCCTCGCCCGCGCCGAGACGGAGCGCAAATTGCTCTCATCCGACGAATAAATCGCACCCCATTCCGAACTTTTACGGAGAAAACGATATGAGTGAAGTACTTGCAAAGCGGATCCGCACCATCTCCCCTTCGCAGACGCTCGCCATCAGCGCGAAGGCGAAGGCGATGAAGGCGGCGGGGGAAAACGTCATTTCCTTCGGCGTCGGCGAGCCCAACTTCTCGACGCCCGAACACATCGTCGCGGCGGCGGTCGACGCGCTCGAGAAGGGGCACACGAAGTACACGCCTTCCGCGGGGCTCCCGGAGCTCCGCCGCGCCATCTGCTCGAAGTTCCGCCGCGACAACGGTCTCGAGTACGAGCCCTCGCAGGTCATCGTCTCGAACGGCGCGAAGCACTCCATCTTCAACGTCTGTTTCGCCCTCGTCGACGAGGGGGACGAGGTCATCATTCCCGCGCCCTACTGGCTCACCTATCCCGAGGTCGTGAAGGCGTGCGGCGGCGTCCCCGTGTTCGTGCGGGCGTCCAAGCGCACGGGATTCAAGATAACCCCCGAACAGCTCCGCGGGGCGATCACCCCCCGCACCAAGCTGTTCATCTTCAACTCCCCCTGCAATCCGACGGGCGCCGTCTATTCGGAGAGCGAGGTCCGCGCGTTCGCCGCGGTGTGCGAGGAGGCGGGGATCTACGTCCTCTCGGACGAAATTTACGAAAAACTCGTGTACGGCTCGGTCAAGCCCTTCTCGTTCGCCGCCTGTTCGGAGAAGATGAAGGAAAAGACCGTCACGGTGAACGGCGTCTCCAAGACGTACGCGATGACGGGCTGGCGCGTGGGGTATCTCGCCGCCCCGCCCGAGATCGCAAGAGCAATCGACTCCTTCCAGAGCCACGCGACGAGCAACCCCAACTCCATCGCCCAATATGCCGCCCTGAAGGCGCTCTCCTCCTCGGAGGCGGCGGTCGAGGAGATGGTCGCCCGCTTTGCGCGGCGACGGCTCGCGATGATCGAGCGCATTTCCGAGATGAAGGGCGCCTACTGTATCATTCCCGAGGGCGCGTTCTATACGATGCTCGTCGTGAGCGGGACGTACGGGAAGAAGTTCGGCAGCAAGCTCATCGAAAATTCGGTGGACTTCGCGGACGCCCTCCTCGACGCGGCGAAGGTCGCCGTCGTGCCCGGTGCCCCCTTCGGCGCGGACGACTGCGTGCGCCTCTCGTACGCGCTCTCGATGGAGGAAATGCTCGAGGGGCTCGACCGGATCGACGCCTTCATCCAGAGCCTGCAATAGCCGTGGGGCGGAAAAATTGAAATTCGCGAAAAATTTTCCCGAAAACCCTTGAAAATCGCGCGAAAACTTGATAGAATAGAGAGGAAGAATAGTGCCGTTCGGCACGGGAGGAAAACATGGTCAACATCATTTGCGGACCCAAAGGCAGCGGCAAGACAAAGCGGATCATCGAGAGGGCGAACGACGCCATCGCGACCGCAAAGGGACATTCCGTTTTCATCACCGACACCAAGCGTTACATGTACGACCTGAAGCGCGAGATCCGCTTCATCGACGTGACCGATTACGCCGTCGCGGGGGAGGAAGCGCTCTGCGGATTCATCAAGGGCGCCATCGCGGGCAGCTACGACAACGAGTTCGTCTATGTGGACGGCGTCGCGCGCATTGCGGGCAAACAGCTCAAGGACATGGCGCAGCTCTTTTACATGCTCGAAAAGGTCGCCGAGATGCGCTCGCTCACCCTCGTCGTGACGTGCAGCTGCTCGGAGGAGGAACTTCCCGACTTCCTTCGCAAATATCTGTGAAACAGTTGAGGCGATTCCGTCGATTTTTCTGCGCGCTCCGGTGACGGGGCGCGCATTGCGGTGATAATATGAAATTTATCGGAACAAGAGGGGAACAGGCGGTCTCGGCGGCGGAAGCCGTTGTGCGCGGCATTGCGGAACAGGGCGGGCTGTACGTGCCCGAATCCTTCCCCGCCGTCTCGGCGGAGGAACTCTCCGCCCTGTGCGGAATGGACTATCCCGAGCGCGCCGCCTTCCTTCTCGGGAAATATTTCGGGGAATACGACGGCGAGGAGATGCTCGCCGCCCTCCGCGAGGCGTACGCGCAGTTTGAAGGGGACGACCCCGCCCCCCTCGTCCGCATGGACAACGGCATGTACCTTCTCGAGCTCTTCCACGGACCGACGTGCGCCTTCAAGGACATGGCGCTCACCGTCCTTCCCTACCTGCTCCGCAAGGGGTGCGACCTTCTCGGGATCAGAGAGGAGCTCCTCGTCCTCGCCGCGACGAGCGGCGACACGGGCAAGGCGGCGCTCGAGGGATTCAAGGACAGGGAAGGCGTCAAGGTCATGGTGTTCTACCCCGAGGAGGGTGTCTCCAAGATGCAGAAATTGCAGATGGGGACGACGGAGGGCTCCAACGTCAACGTCGTCGCCGTGCGCGGCAACTTCGACGATTGCCAGACGGGCGTCAAGAAAATTTTCGCCTCGGCGGAGGCGCGGGACAAGCTCCTCGAAAGGGGGGTGCGGCTCACGTCCGCCAACTCCATCAACATCGGTCGGCTCATTCCGCAGATCGCCTACTACTTCTCCGCCTATTGCGACCTTCTCACCTCCGACCAGATCCATGCGGGGGAGCTCGTCGACTTCGCCGTTCCTACGGGCAATTTCGGCAATATCCTTGCCGCCTACTATGCCAAGCGGATGGGGCTCCCCGTGGGAAGGCTCCTCTGCGCATCCAACCGCAACAACGTCCTCACCGACTTCTTCGGGAGCGGCTCGTACGACGGAAAGCGCCCGCTCTTCCGCACGATGTCGCCCTCGATGGATATCCTCGTCTCCTCCAACCTCGAGCGGCTGCTGTTCGAGATCTCGGGCAGGAACGCCGCCCTCACCGCGGAGCGCATGCGTTCGCTCTCCGCTTCGGGCAGATATTCGGTGACTTCGGAGGAGCTCAACGCCCTCCGCGGGCTCTTCTATGCCGACTTCGCGAGCGAGGACGACACGGTGGAGTGCATCTATGAGTTCTTCGAGGAATACGGCTACCCCATGGATACCCACACGGGCGTCGCCATGTGCGTCGCCGAGCGGTTCGAGGAGAAGCTCTCCAAGGACCCCAAGGCGGAAAAGCACCCCATGGTCGTCGTCTCCACCGCGAGCCCGTACAAGTTCCCGCAGGACGTGCTGTACGCCCTCACGGGGAACGACGTGAAGGACAGCTTCAAGGGCGTCAAGCGCATCCACCTGCTCACCGCGATGAAGGTGCCCGAGAGCCTGAAGGCGATCCGCTACAAGCCCATTCTGTTCAAGACGACCGTCCCGCCCGACAAGATGTTCGCCGAGGTGATGAAGTTCGTCGGACAGGGAAATTGAATCCGTCGGACAGGGGAATTGAATCCGTCGGACAGGGAAATTGAAATCATTCGTGAAAATGTATGCGCCCCGCGGCTGTGCCGCGGGGCGCTTTTCCGTTTAGTCTTTCAGGTGCGCTGCAGGATCGCGGAGCGCCATTGGAATTCACCGCGCCGCGCAAACATGTTCGCGTTCGCCACGGGGTCCTCGAGGGAGTCGAGGAGCTGCGGGTCGCCCGTATCGTACTGGCTTTGGACCCATGTCCAGCCTTCGGTCACCGTGAACGTCGCGCTCGTGAGCCCGTCGCCGCTGTTCGCGTTTTTGCAGGAGAACGCAACTTCGTCGATATAGCGAAGGCTCGCGGGGAACACGACGGTCTTTAACAGAACGGTCTCACCGAATGCTCCGAAACCAATCGTCTCGAGGGAATTCCCGAATGTGACGGAGACCAGTTTCTTGCACGAATAGAACGCCTGTTCGCCGATCTCCGTCACGCCGTCTCCGAGCACGACGCTCGTCAGAGAGGACCCGAGGAAGAGTTTCGGGAGGAGCGTGTATTTCTCCCCGTTGCAGGAAGCGGGCAGAACGAGATCGGTCTCGGAACCGCGGTAGTCGACGAGATAATTTTCGCCCCCATAGGAGTAAAAGTCATATTCACCGCTCCTCGAAAACGTGCCCTTGTCGGAGGGGTCGGTATAGATGCGCAGGGCATAGAGCGCGACCGCACCGTTGCTGGCTTCTCCGAGCTCGAATTCCGTATGCGTGAGATTTCCCACTTCGACGAGGTGGATACAACCGCTGAACGAGCCCGACCCGATGGAGGAGACATTTCGTCCGATCTCGGCACTGTGCAGCCTCTTGCATTCCGAAAAGCAATCGTCGCCGATTGCCGTTACGCCGTCTCCCGTCTTGACGGATGTGATGTCGGTGCCGTAGAAGGCATCGTCATGGACGGGATAGCTCTCGCCCCCGAAATCGGCGGGGAGAACGAGGTCGGTCTCCTCTCCCGTATAGCAAAGAAGAGAGGTCTGTCCGTCTTTCGTATAGAAGAGATAGCCGTCCTTGTCGGTAAAGACGCCCGCGTCCGCTTCGTCCGTGTAGAAGTTTTCGACATGGTCGGCGCCCCAACTGTAGTGAAGGATGTCCGTCCGCGGGAGGGAAGAGCGGTTGTAAAAATCCACAAGGAGACTGCAGGAGAGGAAGGCGTCCGTCCCCACGCTTTCGACGGTGGAAGGGAGAACGACGCCGGTCAGCTTGCCGCAGTAGCCAAATGCCTCATCCCCGATCGTTACGAGCCCCTCGGGCAGGTCGACGTGCATGAGGGAATAACAATTATAGAAGGCGCTTTCGCCGATCTCCGTCAGCGAAGCGGGAAGATCGACTTCGCGCAGTTTCGCGCAGCCGTAGAAGGTTTTCTTGGGGATTGAAGTCATATCCGCGGGAATGATCGCCTTTTTGAGGGCGGTGCACCATTGGAATACGCCCTGCCCGAACGTCCCTCCGCCGATGTAGGCTTCCTCGAGCTCGGTGCAGTCGTAGAAGGTGTAGTGCGGAACGCTCTTCACGGTATTCGGCACGGCGACGACCTTGAATTGTCCTTCCTTGAAACTCGCGTCATTCGGCGTCTCCTCATCTTCCAGATAGTATCCCGCGACCGCAACGACCTTTTTGCCGTCGTGATAGGCGGGAATGATGAGCTCTTCCTCGGAGAGAAGGCTCTCGTTTTCCCAATCGTAGCCCGCTTCGAGCCCGTCTTCGACATCGGTATAGACGAGACCGTCCGTGACGGGAAGAGCATAGCCGCACACCGTGCAGACGTTGTTCTCGTCCCATACATGGTCGCCGACGGGGATCGTATCGCCGCACGAGCAAGTCCCGCCGTGAGTGAGATAGGTCGCCCCGTCGTGGACATGGGGCTCGGGCGTTTCGCCTCCGCCGGGGGTTTCGCTCCCGCCGGGGGTTTCGCTCCCGCCGGGCGTTTCGCTTCCACCGGGGGTTTCGCCTCCGCCGGGGGTCTCGCCGCCGCCGGGGGTTTCGCTCCCACCGGGCGTTTCGCCGCCACCGGGCGTTTCACTCCCGCCGGGGGTTTCGCCGGAAGGGGCATTGGGGTTCGTTCCTCCGCAACCCGCAAACAGACAGGTCGCGAGGAGGAGAGCGAGAGCAGTGGTGAATACTCTCTTGCGCATAAGGTTACCTCCTTTGAATAAAAAAATAAGGTGTATCCTCGAGGGATACACCGCAACGACGTCTCCCTGTCGGATTTGTCACCACACAAACACCGATACCTGTCGGATACACAAAAAGGAGACGCACAATGCCGCGATTGTGTATCAACAGGTAATAATTTGTTTGTGTGGCTTTTTCAGTATACACCCTGAACGAAAAAATTTCAACGATTTTGCAACTTTTTTCTCCGCTACTTTGCCTTTTTTGACGTACTTTTCACGTATCTTCCGCCCTTACCCGTTGCATTTTGCCCGTAAACGTGTTATAATAGGGATAAAATGGGAGAAAGGCGATATGGAAGAGGGCAGAAAAATCGTATATTCGGCGGTCCAGCCGAGCGGAAATCTCACCATCGGGAACTATGCGGGCGCCATCCGCAACTGGGTGAGCATGCAGAGGGAGTACGATTGCTTCTTCGCCGTTGCCGACATGCACGCCATCACCGTGCGGCAGGAGCCTTCCCTTCTCCGCCGCCGCACGTTGGAGCTCGTCGCGCTGTACCTTGCCTGCGGGCTCGACCCCGAGGGCTGCGCCCTCTACGTGCAGTCCGCCGTGCCGCAGCATGCCGAGCTGTGCTGGGTCCTCAACACCGTCGCGTACGTGGGGGAGATGTCCCGCATGACGCAGTTCAAGGATAAATCGCAGAAGCACGCCGAAAATATCAACATGGGGCTCATGGACTATCCCGTCCTCATGGCGGCGGATATCCTTCTGTATCAGACCGACCTCGTGCCCGTGGGCGCCGACCAGAAGCAGCACGTCGAGATCGCGCGCGACCTCGCCGTCCGCTTCAACAACCGCTTCGGCGAGACCTTCCGCGTCCCCGAGCCGCTCATTCTCCGCTCGGGCGCGAAGATCTGCTCGCTGCAGGAGCCGACGAAGAAGATGAGCAAGTCGGACGAAAATCCGAACGCATCCGTCTTTCTCACCGACGAGAGGGACGCCATTCTCCGCAAGTTCAAGCGCGCCGTCACCGACAGCGAGAACGAGATCCGCTTTGCGGAGGAAAAGCCGGGGGTCTCCAATCTTCTCTCGATCTATTCCTACTTCCGCGGCATCACCGTTCCCGAGGCGGAGCGCGAGTTTGCGGGGAAGGGATACGGGGACTTCAAGCTCGCCGTCGGCGAGACGGTCGCGGACGCGCTCGCACCCGTTCAGGCGGAGCGGGCACGCCTGCTTGCGGACAGGGCATATCTCGACCGCGTGCTGAAGGCGGGGGCGGAGAAGGCATACTCCGCCGCGAGAAGGACGCTTTCCAAGGTCCACCGCAAGGTGGGATTTTACAGGGGAGACTGATGTTCGGCTACGTTCGCTACGATCTGCCAAATCTGTTCATCAAGGACTTCGCCCTCTACAAGGCGCTCTATTGCGGGCTGTGCAAGGGGATCGGGAAGTCATGCGGGCAAGCCGCGCGCATCGGGCTCTCGTACGACTTGACCTTCTTCTCGGCGATGCTCCACAACATCGCGGGGCAGGACATCCGCATCGAGCGGCAGAACTGCTTCGAGCACGCCATCCGCAAGCGCCCGATTGCCGCGGTGGACGGGCTCACCGAACAGCTCGGCGCGCTCAACACCGTGCTCGTCTACTACAAGCTGACCGACGACATCGCGGACGGCGGCAGGGGAAGGGGGCGGCGGCTCTGGTTCAAGAAGGGCTTCCGCCGCGCGAAGCGGAAGTATCCCGAGATGGTCTCCGTCGTCACCGAATACATGCTCGAACAGGCGGAGGCGGAGCGGAGTTGCGTCGCCTCGCCCGACATGGCGGCGGAGCCCTCGGCGCTCCTCATGCGCCGCCTCTCCGACCTTCTCCTCGGAGACAAGGCGACGGAGGCGACGGGCGGGCTCTTCTATGACGCCGGTAAGTGGGTGTATCTCATCGACGCGCTCGACGACTACGACAAGGACGTGAAGAAGAAGCGGTACAATCCCTTCTTTCTCTCGTACGGATACGGGACGCGCGCGGAGCTCTTGAGGGAGCAGAAGGGGGACATCGGGTTTCTCTTCGACACGCTGTTCTACTCCATGCGCGAACATCTCGCGAACATCAAATTCTATTTCAACCGCGACCTCACCGACAACATCGTCCTGCGGGGGCTCCCCGCCGAGACGGAGCGGGTGATGCGCGGCGAAGCGGGCAAGAAGATGCCCGTCAAGGTCTGAAACGGAGCAAATATGAGCAAGGAAAATTACGAGATATTGCAGGTACCCGAGGACGCGACCGACGAGGAGATCACGGCGAGCTACGAGCGCCTCAAGGCAAAGTACAACGAGGAGAAGTGGCAGGACGGCGAGGCGGGAACGAACGCCGCGCGCATGCTCGGCAAACTCGACGCGGCGTACTCCGAGGTCATGGACGAGAGGAGAGAGCGCGCCCCTTCCTCGAGCGGCGATTCCGCCTATGCGGAGGTCTCCGACCTCATCCGCAAGGGCGACATCGCGGGCGCCCAGCGCCTTCTCGACAACTTCAACGAGCGCGGCGCCGAGTGGCACTATCTGCAATCCGTCGTGTTCTACAAGAAGAATTGGCTCAACGAGAGCAAGAAACAGCTCGAGATCGCCATGCAGATGGACGGCGCGAACACAAAGTACCGCGAGGCGTACGACAAACTCAACGCCCGCGCCGAATACAAGGGGCAGACGGGCGGTGCGCCCAACGTCAACCCCGACCCCGCCTCGGGCGGAGAGCAGATGGGGGGGAATTGGTGCGCGAACTGCGCGAGCTTCTGCTACACATTCCTCTGCGTGAACTGCCTCTTCAACCTCTGCTGCAACTGCAGATGACATGAAACGCTCGCGGACGTTTGAAATCGCGCTCTCCGCGCTCGCCTGTGCGGTGGCGACGGGAGCGCTCACGCTCGGCGCCTATGTGCCCGTGCTCTTCGCCGCGGGATACCTTCTTGCGGCGTTCTCCCTCATGGTCCCCCTGACGAAGGACTTCTATTGGGGGGCGGGGCTCGCCCACTTGGGCGCATCCCTTCTCGCCTTCGCCTTCACGGGGAACATCTGGGCGGTGCTGCCGTTCGCGGTGTTCTTCGGGCTGCACCCCATCGTCAACCGCCTGCAATTCCGCCATATCAAGAAGTTCGTTCTGCACATTCCCGTCTTTTTCGCGAAGGCGGCGTGGTTCGACGGCGTGCTTCTCCTTGCATGGTTCACGCTTGGCGGACTGTTCGGGATCACGCAGATGACGTGGTATCCCTTCGTCGAGCAGTATCTCTATCTCGTCGTCTTTCTCGGCGGAACGGTTGCGTTCGCCGCGTACGACTTCATGATGTTTCTGTGCCAAAGAGGGGCGGATCTCGCCGTAAGGCGGATCGGGAGGTGAGCCCATGAAAAAAAACGACACGCTCATAGCTTCCGCCGACGGGCTCGGCACGCAGGGGGAGGGCATCGTCCGCCTCGGCGACGCCACGCTCTTCGTGCCCTACCTGCTCCCCGGCGAGCGGGCGGAACTCCGCGTTCTCAAGGAAAAAGGCGGAGTGGGGTACGGAAAAATCGAGGAGATCCTCACGCCCGCGGAGGAGCGCGTCCGTCCCCGCTGCGGCGCGTTCTATAAGTGCGGCGGGTGCCAGCTCCAGCACATGCGCTACCGCGCGCAGCTCCGCTTCAAGACGGCGCTCGTCGAAAATTCCCTCCGCAAGATCGGGGGGATCGGCGTCCCCGTCAATCCGTGCGAGCGGAGCGAGCGGGAATACGGATACCGCAATAAATTGCAGCTCCCCATCGGCAGGGTGAACGGCACGAACGTCATCGGGTTCTATGCCGAGCGCTCCCACCGCATCGTCGATATCTCCGAGTGCCCCATCCACCCCGACTGGGCGGAAAAGGTCATCTCCGCCCTCCACAGCTTCATGGAGACGTGCGGGCTCGACGGCTACGACGAGGAGACGGGCAAGGGTCAGCTCCGCCACATCGTGGTGCGCGAGCTCAAAAACAAGTACATCGTCACCCTCGTCACGACGGTCCGCCGCCTGAACGGCATCGACTATCTCCTGTTTTTGCTCGACAAGATCTTTCCCGAATACTCCTTCTACCTCAACTTCAACGACAAGAGGACGAACGTCGTGTTCGGCGAGGAGTTCGAGCTGTTGAAGGGCAAGGGGACGTACGAATCCCGCGAGGGGGACATCGTGTACTCCGCGGGCGCCAACACCTTCGTGCAGGTCAACGACAGCGTGCGCGGAAAGCTGTACGATAAGATCGTGTCCCTCGTGGGGGAGAAGGACATCGTCCTCGACTGCTATGCGGGCGGAGGGCTGCTCACCGCCATGCTCGCGAAGAAGTGCCGCCGCGCGTACGGCATCGAGATCGTCCCCGAGGCGAGCGAGTGCGCCGACCGCCTCGCCGAGCGCAACGGGCTCAAGAACATGAAGAACGTCTGCGGGCGCGTCGAGGAGGAGCTCTCCGCCCTGCTCGAAAGGGAGAAGGACGCCGTCGTCGTGCTCGACCCGCCCCGCGCGGGAGTGGACAGGAACGTCATCCGCACCCTCCTTTCCCGCCGTGCGCCCAAGATTTTGCTCGTCTCCTGCAATCCCGCGACGCTCGCGCGCGATGCGGGGATGCTCACGGGCACCCTCGTCGAGAACGAGCGGGGCGAGCTCGTCAAGTGCGCGGAGCCCGACCCCGCCTATACCGTCGAACTCGTCCAGCCCTTCGACATGTTCCCCCAGACAAGGCACGTCGAGACGCTCGTCGTCCTCGCGCGCAGGGAAGAAGGGGCATAGAGAGGGGAACGAGGAAGAAGTTCCGCACGGCGTTGTCATTCGCCTTGTGCCGAACGGCGAACTCGGGCGGTTCATCCGCCCCGCGGAGTTTTTCAAGGTGTGCGGGGGGATAACCTTCTACCGCGGCAAACCGTGCGAGTGCACGGCGGTCTGTTAAATCTATAACAATAGGGAGGGAAATCGTATGCCGTTTATCGACAGCAAGGTGACTGTGGCGCTCGACGCCGCAAAGAAGGAATCCATCAAGCAGAAGCTCGGGAGGGCGGTCTCGCGGCTCCACAAGAGCGAGAGCTACCTCATGGTCGGCTTTCAGGACAACTATACGCTCTATCTCGGTGGGAAGAAGCTCGAGAGGGGCGCCTACGTCGAGGTGAGCCTGTTCGGCAAGGCGAGCCCGTCCGACTATTCCGCCATGACGGGCGACATCTGCCGCATTCTCTCGGAGGAACTCTCCATTCCCGCCGACTGCGTGTACGTGACATACCACGGTCTCTCCGACTGGGGCTGGAACGGAAGCAACTTCTGACAAAGCAAAATCGCCGCCCCGCGACCATGTCGCGGGGCGGCGCCGTTTACAGTTCCGTCCTTCCGATGAGGTAATCCACCGATACGCCGAACCGGTCGGCGAGCGCCCAGAGGCTCGCAATGCAGGGCTCCTTCTTGCCAGCAAGCCACGCGCTGATCGTGTTCTGCTTCAGTCCGATCTGCTCCGCAAGCCGAACCTGCGTCAGATTCTCTTCCTTCATCAACTCCCTCAACCGCTCGACGATTTTGATCTCCATATCCGTCCCTCCACTTGACATATTATCCCCAAGGGAGTATAATATGCAAAAATATCCCCATGGAGATATTCAGGAGGAATTGTTGTGAAACGGCGGGAATATGAGGAAGGTTGGAAGAGGGAATTTTCGGCGCGGTTGAAGCGGCTCATCGAGGGGAGGGGAATGGAGCTTTCTTGGGTCGCGGAGGCAGTGGAATGCACCGAGGCGCGCCTGCACGCATTGTTGGAGGGGAAGGACTATCCGACCGTCGTGGAGCTGTTGCGGCTGTGCTACCTCTGCTACGACGCGGACGATGTGCTCTTCGGCGCGCGGGACGGGGGCTTCCGCTACCTTCTCCGCGGCAGATTTTCATGAAAAAATCGCCGCATATGCCCCTCCTGCGGGAAGCGGTGAAGCGGCAAAAAGAGTCCCCTCCGCGGGAAGGGGTTGAGCGGCGAACAGAGTCCCCTCCATTGGAGGGGTGGGGATTGGTAGAACATGCTCCCATCCCCATCCGTCACGGCTTGCGCCGTGCCACCTTCCCCTTCCTCGGGAAGGGGAAGGCTCAAAATAAGGAAGATGAAGCGAACGCTCGTTCCCTCATACCGCTTCGGCGTACAATAGTGTCATGTCGAGCGTAGTCGAGACATCTCAACCTTATTGTGAATAAACGAAATCTCTCTCTGCATTATTGAGCATAGATTTCTCGACTTCGCTTCGTAGCGCATTCGCCCGTGGCTCATGCGCTACTTCGCTCCGCTCGAAATGACAGCAACCCCTGCATTTCGCTCACGTTATACATTGCCCACCCCCTATCCCCCTCCAATGGAGGGGGCAAAAAGGCGGTACCCGAGCCCCTTCCCGAGGAAGGGGAAGGCTCAAAATAAGGAAGATGGAGCGAACGCCCGTTCCCTCATACCGCTTCGGCGCACAATAATGTCATGTCGCCTCGCCGTAAGGCGGCACGAAAGTGTGTACCTCATACCGAGCCCCGTAGGGGCGAGCGTATCTGTGAGCATAAGATTCGCTCGTCTCCTTGCGGAGTCTCGGAATGAGGTATCGGGCGTTCAGCAGGGCGGTATGTGTCATGACACGAAATATAATAATGTCATGTCGCCTCGCCGTAAGGCGGCACGAGCGCCCTGCGCGAAGCAGCGGAGCGTGCGCCCCTCCCCCCTACCCCCTCCCCGTTTGCGGGGAGGGGGTAGGGGGGAGGGGCGAATTGATGCCTCGCCGCTTTTCCTCTACGAATGGGAAGCCTGCCCCAATCTCTTTCTTATGTAAGGGAGAAAATCGGACAGAAAAATCGCCGCCCCGCGACACGGTCGCGGGGCGGCGTACATTATCCCTTTATTCGGATTTTTCCGAAACGGAATTTTCCGCAGGCTTGTTTCCCTCGGTCGCTTCGGGCTTGGTCTCCGCGGCGCACATCATCCCTTTATTCGGATTTTTCCGAAACGGAATTTTCCGCAGGCTTGTTTCCCTCGGTCACTTCAGGCTTGGTCTTCGCAGCGGGCTTGACTTTCGCGGTCGCAGTTGTTTCGGTCGCATTTTCCGCGGCGGGCGCGGCGGTTTCGGGGGGCTGCTCTGCGGTCTCGGACTTCCTCGGGTGAATGAGCCGCAATGCGGGAATGATGAGCGCGCCGAGCGAGTTCCCGAGCACAATCATCATGAGGTACAGGAATGCTTCTCCCGAGACGATCCCCGAGCACGCAAAGTAGAACATGTCGGCTATCGAGTGTTCGTAGCCGCTCAAAATGAAGGCGGGAATGCACATCAAGATCCCGAGCGGGGTCTTATTGTTGCGGTACAGGTCGATGGCGAGGTACACGAGAATGCCGCACAGCACGGCTCGGAGCAGCCCGAAACCGTACCCCTGTCCGAGTTTTCCGTTCTCGCCGCACAGCGCAAGCGCCGTCTCCTTGAGGGAGGGGAACACCCAACCGATGAGATAGCCGAACGCGACCGTCCCCAAAAGATTCCCGAGAAGGCACAGGAGCAGGAGGGAGATGTCTTCCTTCTTGTGGTTGTCGATGACGAGCCCGATCTTGCCCGTGTACAGGGCGTATCCGCGCATGCAGATGCAGAGGAGCGCCATCGAGAAGAGCAGCGCGCCGACATACTTCCCATAGACGGGCGTGCCCGCCGCCGTGCAGGCGAGGTAGACCGCCCCGCCGAGCGAGATCATCATTCCCGCGAGAAATCCTTCGGAAATCTTGTTCAAGATGCCGAGGACCGCATTCGTCCGTTGTTTCATTTCACACCTCGCAAAAAATTATAGCATAACAAAAGGGAAATGTCAAAAGATGAAGCCGTTTGATTTGCCGAAAAACGGGTATAATAAGAGGTGAAAAGAGAGCGCGGAAGCGCCCTCCCCAAAAGGAGGAAACAACTATGAGACGCGATTTAACGACCCGTAACGACCCGTTCGATCTGTTCGACCCGTTCGACGACTTCTTCAAACCCATGTTCTTCGACGAGAGCAAGAGCCTCAAGACGAACATCCGCGAAAACGAAGAGAACTATGAACTCGACCTTGCCCTTCCCGGCTACGCGAAGGACGAGATCAAGGTCTCGCTCGACGGCGGCTACCTCACCGTGAGCGCCCGCAAGGAGAAGAAGGAGGAGAACGGTCGGTACCTCTGCCGCGAGATCCAAGAGAGCACCTCGAGGAGCTACTACGTCGGAAACGGCATCACCGGCGAGGAGATCAAGGCGAAGTACGAAAACGGCATCTTGAGCCTCACCGTCCCGAAGGAACAGCCCCGCAAGCTCAAGCACGAAAACGTCATCGCCATCGAATGACGGACTGCGCTTCGGAATAACTTGCAGAACCTTGCCAAATGACGGCATGCGCCCCGACCTCGGGGCGCAAATTTTTTTTATGAAAATTATCTCGCCTTGAATGGAGCAAGACATCGAGCCCCTCCGGTGGAGGGGGAAGGGGGTGGGCATACAAATGACGCCCGCCTCATTTTTTACCCTCTCCCTTTGCAAGGGGGAGGGGTACTTCGTCGCTACGCTCCTCGTGTCGCGCTTTGGCGCGATGGGGGAGGGGGTTGGAGTACGATTTACACCCACCTCGGTCACCTTGCGGTGACGGCTCCTCCATTGGAGGCGCCATGCCCGATATCTGTCCCTTCGGGATACCTTCCCCCCTCAAACATCGCGAAAAAAGCCGCCCGAACGGGCGGCTTTTCGTTTCGGTCAATGTGTCGATTTAGTCCTCTTCCTTCGCCTCGAACTTCTTCACGAGGACGGATTCAAGGATCGCGCCGACAAGCACAAGGAGCGACATCACAGCCATGATGATGACGGGCGTCATGTACAGCGTACCGACCTCAAACTCGATTGCGTCGGCATACGTACCGTTCCCCGCGACGATCGCCATGATGGTGATGAAGATCGAGAGGATGAACACGGGGATCGCCTTCGCAAGGAGGGACTTGCTCTCGCCTTCGGTCAGGCGGGCAAAGGTGCGCGCGAGGAGGGAGCAGAGCGTGCCCATCATCGCAAACAGGAGAATGCTGCCATAGATGCACATCATAGGAGCGATGACAACCTGCATCGCTTCCTCAGTGGACGACACGCTTTCAAAGCCGACGCCCTGCTGAAGGAGAGGAAGGAACCCGTAGGAAGTCTTGGTTTCGTCCTCGGCAAGACCGACGAGAGCGTTCGTCGCAAGATCCCACACGACGGCGATGAATACGATGGTCCCGACGCAGGTCGCAAGCCTGCAGATGACGGCGGGCTTCAGAAGATCCTTGCCTTGGACAACGATGACGGAGATCGCATACAGGGCGAGGAACACGCCGCCGAGCGCAAGACCCGCGGTCGTGGCTCCGTTGTAGATAACGTTAGCGGTTTCGCCCATAGCGGTCGCCTTTTTCGCATACAGCGAGCGGATGAGCGCAGCGCCGAGCGCGTAGGTCGCATACGTTCCGATGGCAACCTTGCCGATCTTCGCTTCCTTGTTCCCGCAGAAGTACTTGATGAGGCGGGAGATGGCAAGGCAGGCGAGGACGACCGTCGCGATGACGATGCCGACAAAGAGGATGAACCCGAACAGCTGCTGGAAGATGTTCCCGATGAGGAACCAAACGCTTCCTTCGCTGTCCGCAAATTCCTCAACGAGGTCCTTGATGGCTTGGAAGGTATCCTTGAAGAAGTACGAAATGTCTCTTCCGCTCTCCTCGATGATTCCGCCGAACGACGTGTTGTACACGATTCCGGTAAGGAACACGAAGATGAGGGAGAACACGACCGTGGCTGCGGCGCAGCCCGCTCCTACAAGCAGGACGATCTTCTTCCAGAGGGAAGGCTTATTGGACTCCTCCTCGGTTGCCGCAGACTCGACGGGAGCGGCATAGGGCTCGGGTGCAGGTTCGGAAACCGGCGCCGAGACGGGCTTCCCACAATGGGGACAGAAAGCCGCGTGCTCGTCGATTTCCTCATTGCAGAACTGACATTTCATACAACTTTACTCTCCTTATAATTTTTTTATATGACTATTCTATCACAAAACTTTATCTATCGCAACCGATTCATAAAAATTTTTTTCACATTTTTTTGGAAATCGGAAGAATTTGTCGAAAATTTGCCCCTTCGCTTTCCCCGATTTCAATGTATTATATTGTTTTGATAAATATTCCTCCCCGATTGCGGTTGTTATATATTTGTTTGACTGCCCTCGGTTTGTTATCTGTTTGTTCGCCCGCTTCGTTTTGGTACATTCCCCGCCCTGTATTGTAATGCTTCCCGCTCCGTATTGTTAAACGCCTCACCCCGTATTGTTATATATTCCCGCTCCCGCCTGCTATCTATTTGTTTCCATTTTTTATCTACCCCCGCGCGCATGCGGATATGACCGAGGGGCAGGGCGAGCCGATGAGGGGAAAGTGAGCGTCGACCCAAAGAGGGGTGAGCCCCGCCTTCCGACCCGAAGAGAGGGAGCGCATACCCTTCAAGGATATAGAGGATTCCGAGCTCGAAGAGCTCCTCGAAACAAAAATAAACCCGAACAAGGGTGTTCGGATTTATCCATGTCTGGTGACCCCAACGGGATTCGAACCCATGATACCAC